>JAUNWQ010000077.1 GCA_030540225.1 Coriobacteriia bacterium
AGCGCACAGCCGATTGGGGCAGGACGAACGTGAAGATGCCCACGAGCAGCCACTGCGTGAAGTACAGCGACGCGGGCATGGAGCCACCGCCGAAGGGTTCGAGCATCTCGGGGCGGTTTGCGCGGATGGCGTCCATGATGTTCTCGTAGCCGCCGCCGGCGGTGAGGATGCCCGCTGCGAGCACGAAGATGCCGATGAGCATGGCGACGCCGCATATCGCGTCGGTCACCGCAACCCCGCGAAAACCGCCGATGGTCGTGAACAGCACGACCGCCACGCCGAAGAGCACAAGCCCCACCAGATACGAATACCCGGTAACAGCCTCGAAAAGTTTCGCGCCGCCCACAAACTGCGCGACCATGGTCGCCGCGAAGAAGAGCACAACCACAACCGCACTCACGTTGGCGAGCGCATTCGAGGAGTAGCGCGCGCGAATGACGTCGATCACGGTGACTGCGTCGAGCTTGCGCGAAACGAGCGCCATCTTCTTCCCCAGGATACCGTAGAGCAAAACGAGGGCCGTGACCTGCACGACCGCCATGTAAACCCAGCCCCAGCCGACGAGCCACGCCTGCCCGGGCCCGCCCACAAACGAGCTCACCGAGCCGTAAGTGGCAATCGTCGTCATGGCGAGCACGAACCCGCCGAGAGCGCGGTTGCCGATGAAGTACTCCTTCACGAAGCCGCCGCCCGCCGCATGCGCGCGATGGCGCACGACAAGGCTCACCGCAAGCGCGAGGACGAGGAATATGACAAGGGGGACGAGCGCGACAAGGTTACTCATGGCGCGCACCGTTCTCGCACGCCTGATCAGGGGCGACGTCTTCGTCGTCCAAGTCGAAATCGACGAAGACGCGACGGCTCAGCACGACCGCAGCGACAATCGCAGCAATCCACGGCGCCACGCATCCACCAATAATCCAAAGGGGCGTGTGGAACACTTGGATATCCGACCCGGCAAGCCCAAAGCCACCGACGAGCCACACGACGATGATGCAGGCCAGCGCGATAACCGTCGCCCGCGCCTCCTTGTTCGCCTGCCGCATTTTGCCGCAATAGCTGCGGATTGATGGATCGCCCACGAAACGCCCCTTCCCAACCAGTGTCGTTTGGCCCATGCTATCATCTAGCACTCAAGACGGGTCGGGTGATTCTACCAACTTGGCTAAACGATGGGCGGACGCCAATCGGGCAGCCCTTTTTTGCGACGGTTCGCATTGTACCCGACGATGTTGTCGATCGAGCCCTGCATGCCGAAGGGGATGTAATCGAGGCTTTCCAAATCCTCGGGAAGATAGCTCACAAGCGAGAGCGGAGCGGTTTGCTCCACATGCTCGGAGGCAGGTCCCGGCACCGCGCAAAAACCGACAACGGGCGCGCCTTTCGCCACGAGCTTACGCTCATAGCCGCTCCAGGGCTCGTCGGGAAACATCCCGCGCACGTCGTCGGTTTCCCATTCGAGCTGGTAGCCGGCCAGATTGAGCTGCGTTAAAGAGAAGTCGCGAAACGGCGTGGAATCGGTGCGCATGCGCACGGTACCGCCATCCTCAAGCACGAGGCGGTACTTCATCAGGCGATCGAGGTAGGTCAAGCGACGGGGGGCGCGCTTTTTCTTGGGAAACGGCGTCGGGAAGTTGATGAGGATGCTTGCAAGCTCCCCCTCGCCGAACAGCTCAAGGACATCAGGGTCCTCATCGTGCACGAAGACGACGTTTCCCACGCCCGCCTCGCATGCCGCCTCGGCCGAGCGCATCACGCAGACAGGGTCAACATCGATGCCCACGAAAAGCGTCTCAGGATCGGCCTCGGCGCGCGCCACCGTGTACTCGCCCTTGCCGCACCCCAAATCGAGCACGACGCGGGAGAACGCCTTGCCATCGGGGCGCACGCCCCCTTCGGGCGCCCAAAGACGCCACGTCCCTCGGCGAGCGGACGGATCGAACTCGAGCGCCGCCTTCGCGCCTTCCATCCGCTTCTCGAGCGAAAAACCCTTGTGCAAGCGACATGCCGCCGTGCGCATCTTCCAAGCCTCCAACCAAATCAATAAAAACGGCGGGCGCCCATCGCAGGACAGCCCGCCGCAACAGCCAATCACACCAGGTCACACGAGGTTACGCGCGCGTGCGAATCTCCTCGCGCACCTTCGCGCAAAAGTCCTCAATCGTGGAGGGATGCGTCTCGTTCGTGCGGTCGCGCACGGAGATGGTGCCCTCCTCGGCCTCCTTCTCGCCCACGATCACCATATAGGGCACGCGGTCGATGGAGCGCGCCTCGCGGATCTTATAGCCGATCTTCTCGTCGCGGTTGTCCACCACGACGCGGATGCCAGCGGCCTCGATCGCGTCGGCGACCTTGTGCGCATAATCGCGGCTCTTCTCGGAAACGGGAAGCACCTTCACCTGCATCGGCGCGAGCCACACGGGGAACTTGCCCGCGTAATGCTCGATCAGGATGCCGATGAAGCGCTCGACCGAGCCGTAGCACACGCGATGGAGCATGACCGGTCGCTTCTTCGAGCCATCCGCATCGGTGTATTCCAGATCGAAGTTCTGCGGCATCTGGAAATCGAGCTGCACGGTGCCGCACTGCCAGGTGCGTCCAAGCGAGTCGGTCAGATGGAAGTCGATCTTGGGGCCGTAGAAGGCGCCGTCGCCCTCGTTGACCTCATATTCCATACCGAGCTCCTCGAGCGCGGTCTTGAGGCCCGCCTCGGCTGCTTCCCAATCCTCGTCCGAGCCCATCGAATCCTCGGGGCGCGTGGAGAGCTCGACATGGTAGGTGAACCCGAACTGCTGGTACACCGAGTCGATGAGCTTGACGACGCCCACGATTTCCTCGGTCAGCTGGTCGGGACGCACGAACAGGTGTGCATCGTCCTGGTTGAAGCAACGCACGCGGAACAGGCCATGCAGCGCGCCCTTCATCTCGTGGCGGTGCACCAGGCCGATCTCGCCCGCGCGAATGGGCAGGTCGCGATAGCTATGCGGCTTGGACGCGTACACGAGAACGCCGCCCGGGCAGTTCATCGGCTTCACGCAGTACTCTTCTTCGTCGATGACCGTCGAGTACATGTTGTCCTTATAGTGGTCCCAGTGGCCCGACGTCTGCCACAGCTGCTTGTTCATAATCATCGGCGTGGAGATTTCCACGTAGCCGGCCTTCTTGTGGATCTCGCGCCAGTAGTCGAGCAGCGTGTTCTTCAAGATCATGCCGTTGGGCAGGAAGAACGGGAAGCCCGGCGCCTCGTCGCGCATCATGAAGATGTCCATCTCGCGGCCAATGCGGCGATGATCGCGCTTCTCGGCCTCCTCGAGGTTGTGCAGGTATTCCTCGAGCTCCGACTTCTTGAAGAAGGCCGTACCGTAGAGACGCTGCAGCTGCTCGCGCGTCGCGTCGCCGCGCCAGTAGGCACCGGCGAGCTTCATCATCTTGAAGGCGCCGATCTTACCGGCGGAGGGAACATGCGGGCCGGCGCACAGGTCAACGAAGGACCCGTGGCGGTAGATCGAGATTTCCTGGTCGGTCAAATCGTCGATGTGCTCGAGCTTGAAGCGCTGGTCAGCGAAGATCTTCTTCGCCTCGTCGATGCTCACGACCTCGCGAACGAAGGGCTCGTCGGCCTTGACGATTTCGGCCATCTTCTTCTCGATGGCGCCGAAGTCGTCGGAGGAGATATTGTTAGGAAGCTCGAAATCGTAGAAGTAGCCGTCATCGGTCGCAGGGCCGAAGGCGATCTGCGTGCCGGGATAGAGCTCCTGCACGGCTTCCGCCATGATGTGGGCACAGGAGTGGCGCATGATGTGGAGCGCCTCAGGGCTTTTCGCGGTGATGATCTCAACGGTTGCCCCATCCGTCACGGTTGCTGTGAGGTCGACCAGTGTGCCGTCAACCTTGCCAGCCAGCGCAGCCTTCGCAAGGCCCGCGCCGATGGAAGCCGCAACGTCGGCGACGGTCGCGCCGGCAGCGAGCTCTTTTACCGAGCCATCGGGTAGTGCAATATTCATGAGAGTCCTTCCCCATGTCAGGCGGCCATCCCGCCTGAACCGTTGATTTCCTCGCTTGCGCAATTCGATACACAAGCCAAACAAACATGATAAGCGATGAAAACGCTTGCGCAACCGCAAGCACGAAACTTGCGTTAAGATAGTGCGGTTTCGGAAGGCGAAACGAAAACGAACCGTACAACGAAGGAGCATCCGTCCATGAGCGTTGAGTCTCAGGCAACCGTATGGATCACCGGCGCCGCCGGGCGCATGGGCCGCACAATCAGCGCGCGACTCGACCACAACCGATATCGCGTCGTGACGACCGACAGGGAACTCGATATCGTCGATTTGCAACGAAGCCTCGCCTTCGCCGAGTCGGAGAGACCTTCTTTCGTAATCAACTGCGCCGCGCTCGCAAGCCGCACCGAGGCCGAGGCCAACCCGGACCGCGCCTACCAGGTGAACGCGCTCGGCGCGCGTAACCTCGCCATAGCGAGCGCCTCCGTGGGGGCAACGCTTGTGCATCTTTCGACCGACGACCTGTTCCCCGTCGCGTCCGAGCACCCCTTCAACGAGTTCGATCCGACCGACCCGCCGCATGTTTACGGCAAGTCAAAGCTTGCTGGCGAACGGTTCGTGTGCGAGCTCAACCGCCGCCACATCATCGTGCGCTCGTCGTGGGTCTACACCGCCGAGCCCGACGACATCCTCCCTCGCGCTTTGAAGGCGAGCCGCGAAGGTCGCACCGTGTACGTGCCCGCGAACCAGTTCGCGTGCCCCACCTCTGCCGACACGTTCGCGAAGGCCGTCGTGGCAGTTATGGAGTCCAACGAGTTCGGCACCTTCCATGCCGCCTGCACGGGCGTGACGAGCCGCTTCGAGTTCTTCGAGCGCGCCTTCGAGCTTGTGGGAGAGCCGATCGGCAACCTGCGCGGAGCGAGCAAGCCCGAGCACGGCTACCGCATCGAACTCGACAACATGATGGCACGCCTAACGGGCGTGTTCGAGATGCCCACCTGGGAAGACGACCTGGCCGCCTTCGTAGCGAGCCACGATTTGACGGCAGGTGACGAGAAGTAGGCGGGGAGCCCCGGGCAGCCCCATAGGAAGACGCGAAATCCCCGCCGACATGCGGCGCAGCCAGTTTTGGACAAAAAGCGCCGTTTTAGGGGGTCGCGCCCCTGGGTGAGGGTAGTGTGCGTATTAATTCGCATGTTTGGGCGCCCAACGGACCCCCAAATGGACTTCCAGCGGACGACAATCCCCCTAAAACGGCGTTTTTTGTCCCAAGTCATCGGTTTTCGATGTCGAAAAGCCCGCACCCCTTCCGATGGGGGATGCCTGCCTCCGTAGAGGAACGCGCTACTCCTTCGCGACCCAGTTCTCGCGACCCTGCTTGTACACGCGCACGCCCTCGACGTCGGCAAGATAGCCAGCAAGATGCGGATACCCGAGCTCACGGACCTTGAAGGACTTGAAGCGCGTGCGCACGCGTTTGGAGAGCTCGGCAACGGCAATGCCGTCCTTGCCCGCCTCGGCCACTTCCGCGCGAATGAAATCGTCGGGAGTCGCAGGAGTTGCAGAGGCCTTGCGCGAACGGCTGCGGCGGCGCTTCGCGGGCGCCTGGGCCTTGCCGCCTTCAGCGGACTCACCTGCCGTCTGAGCCTGAGCCTTGCCGGCGCGGTTCGCCTCGTCGGCAGCCTGCGCCTTGTCAGCCTGGTCATCTCCAGCAGCCGCCTTATTCTTTCGCGCGGTGGGCACCTTTTTCTTGCTCGCCCCATCGCTCTCGGCCGGTTTAGCCTCACCAGCTGCCGCATCCTGAGCCCTCGCCTCTTCGGCCTGCGAGGCGTCAGCCGCATCGGAGGCAGCCTCTTGCTCCCCTGCGGGCGAATCGCTGGACTTACCCTGCTGATCGGTCGACGCCGCCTGCGAATCGGTGGGCTCAGAGGTTTCCTCCCGTTGTCCATCGATTGCCTCATCAGCCTTCGTATCGGCAGATTCACCCTGGTCAGCACCAGAAACCTTGGATGATTTGCGACGGCGGCTGCGGCGACGGCGCGACTTCGAGCCGTGCGAGGACGTATCCTCGCCGCCCTCGCTCTCCGAATCCTCGGAAGCGCTCGCGGTTTCAGCTTGCTCGCCCGCTTGCTCGCCAACGCCCTCGGAATCAGTAGGCCTCTCAGCCGCCGCACGCTCATGCTCGGCGCCTTCCGCAAGCTCGACCCGCACGTTCGAGCCGTCCTTGCGAATGGTGACGCTCTTGAACTCGCCGAGAAGCTTCGAGAGCAGGTTTGTCCCGAACGAGCGCACGTCGAAGTCGGGGTAACGCTTGAGCAGGCGGCTTCCCACCTCGCCCAAACCCGTCGACTTCCCGTTGTTCTGGTTGTCGGTGATGATGTCGACGACCGCGCGCTCGACCTCCTCGATGGTCAGGCTCGACGAGGAACCGTTGCCCTTGCCGCGACGCGCCTCGCCGATGAGCAGCTCAAGCGTGGTGAAGATGTCGCACGCCTTGCGAAACGGCGTGGGCGTCTTCTTCTCACCCATCCCGATCACCGTAAGGCCGCTCTCGCGGATACGGCTCGCCAGGCGCGTGAAATCGCTGTCGCTCGACACGAGGCAGAAGCCCTCGACCGAGTTCGTGTAAAGGATGTCCATCGCGTCGATGA
Organism: Coriobacteriia bacterium; assembly: GCA_030540225.1. GTDB lineage: Bacteria > Actinomycetota > Coriobacteriia > Coriobacteriales > Eggerthellaceae > Ellagibacter. The sequence goes on from JAUNWQ010000077.1 coordinate 6,656, forward strand.
TCATGGCCGAGTCGGTGGCGTTCTTGCCGACGGTGTAGCTGAACTGTTGAATCGGCGTGATGGAATTGTCGAGCAGCGCGTCTTTCCACTTGGCGTGCAGGGTGCTCGTCCAGTCGCCGTAAATGCGCTTGTAGGTGATGGTGCCGTATTTCGAAAGCTCGTCGAGAATGGGCTTGATGTACTTCGATGACACGTTGTCCGCGTCGATAAGCAGCGCAAAGCGCTTGTCGAATGAGGGTTTTTGTTCCACAGGTTCTCCTTTTGCGGCGCCCGCGAACGGACGCTCATTGTTCGCCCCCATGATACAACAGCACTCCCATCACCGCATTATCCTCACAAAGCGCACGGGCAGGACACGACGGGCGAAAGCGGACGGGCGCCTTCCGCAATGCGGCGGGGCGGTCCTTCCACGACGCGACGGGCGCTAGGCGTAGTCGTAGTGTTTGCGCAGGCCGACGAGAAAGCCGCCGGTAAGAAACATCGACGCGATCTCGGCGACCACGATGGAAAGCCAGATGCCGTCGACGCCGATGATCGCCGGCAAAAACATCACCGCCGCGCATTCGAACACGAGCGTGCGCAAAAACGAGATGAGCGCCGAGACGAGGCCGTTGTTGAGCGCCGTGAAGAACGCCGAGCCGAAAATGCTCACGCCCACGAAGATGAACGCGAGCGAATACTCGCCGAGGGCGGCGACGGTCATCTCGCACAGGGAAGGGTCGTATCCCACGAACACCGCCGCAAGCGGGTGCGCGAAGAGGTGCACGAGCACGGTAATCAGCACGCCCCCCGCCACCATCACGCCAAGACAGGTGCGGAACAAGCCCTTGAGCTCGGCGGAATTCTTCGCACCGTAATGGTAGCTGATGATGGGCGAGGAGCCGACCGTGAAGCCCATGAGAAGCGACACCGCGATCCACGCAACGTACTGGATAACGCCGTAAATCGCGACGCCATCAGGACCGGTATAGACCATCAGCTGGAAGTTGTAGACCATCGACACGAGCGACATGGAAAGGTTCGAGACAAGCTCCGACGAGCCGTTCCGCAGACGCGCCCCAAAGCCCGCACGTCGATAAGCGGGCGACCCAGGCGCAGCGTGCTCGAGTTCGGCCGCGCGAAATAGAGGAACGGGATCGCACCGCCAAGGACCTCGCTTATCGCCGTCGCCAGGGCAGCACCCGCCAAACCCCACTGGAACACGATGATGAACAGGGCGTCGAGCGCGATGTTGGCGACGCCGGCAACCACCATGACGCAAAGCCCCACCTTGGGCTTGCCTGCAGCGGTCAACAAGCTTTGGAAGGTCTCCTGCAGCATAAAGAAAGGAAGCGAAAACGATAGGATGCTGCCGTAGACGACGCATTCCTCGAGCAGCGAGCCTTCGGCCCCTAACGCGCCGGCGACGGACCCTACGGCCACGAACACCACGATCCCGCACACGATTCCCACGATGAGCGTCGCGTACACGATAAGTGAGAACAGCCCGCGAGCGCGCCTGTCATCGCCCTCACCCATCGTTTTGGCGACAAGCGCCGTGCCTCCCGTACCAAACATGTACCCGAGCGCGCCGAGCATCATGAACAGCGGATAGACGAGGTTTAAGGCAGCGAAGGATTCCTTACCGACGAAGTTCGACACGAACAGGCCGTCGATCACGCCGTAGATCGAGGTGAAAAGCATCATGGCGCAAGTTGGAGCGGTGAAACGCGCGAGCCGCCCAAGTGTGAAATGGTCGGAAATCTGGATCGCCATGACTTATCGTACCTTCTTATTCGGAGAGGAAAGACATCCGCCCGGGGGCGCACCCTCGCCCTCCCCGCCGCGCTTGGCAGCCCCGTCGTTTCGAGGTGCGGAAGCGTCGCCTTGCGCTGCAGCCTTGACTCCTCGGAGCGCAACTTCGCCATCCAGAAGCGCGGCCTTGTTGTTTTGCAAGGTCAGGTGCACCCCAGGGATATCCGCGAAATGCGAGCGCAGAGCATCGGTGTAGCGCCGTCCGAGGAGAAGCGGCAGCTCGAGCTCCCTGTCGTCGAATTCTCTCAACGCCGCAAGCTCTGCCTCGATCATAGGGACGATGGTACGCTCGGCGAGCTCAAGGCCCACCGGAGTCAGATGCGAGAGCAGACCGCGACGACCCGGACCGCTCTTGAGCACGACCACACCCTCGCGTTCGAGCTTGTGGATGGAGCTGTTCACCGTTTGCTTGCCGATGCACATCTGCACGCAGATGTCCCGCTGAGAGATGCCCTTTTCGCCCGCAAGGAAGATGGCGTACAGAATGCTAAGGAAGCGCTGATTAACTGAGGTTTTATCTTCCCGATGCGCCCTGCCGCCGATTTC
>JAUNWQ010000078.1 GCA_030540225.1 Coriobacteriia bacterium
TTACGCAGGCGGCCGCGGCGTTTGGCAGCCAGGCTGTCGTGTGCGCCATCGACGATTTCTGCGCCGCGCTCGTCGCGGAGCGCAACGCGTCTGTCAATACCGTTCGCGCGTATCGAACGGATTTGGGGGACTATGGGCGGTGGGCTTATCGCGAGAAGCTCGATGCGCTTCATGCAAGCCATCGGGACCTGCGGCGCTATCTGGCCCAGCTCGATGCGGCGCGCTATTCGCGCAGGACGGTCAACCGCCGTCTTTCGGCGCTGCGCACGTTTTTCCGCTGGCTAAATGTGACCGGCCGTGTGGACGCCAACCCGGCGAGCGCGCTCATCGGTCCGAAGAGCGGAAAACACCTCCCGCAGGTTCTTCGCCCGCGCGATATGGCACGCCTGCTGTCGGTCCATGCTTCGCGCGATTTGAAGGGGCGCCCTCGCGAGCAGTCGCTCACCGACATGCGCGACCAGGCGATACTCGAATTCCTCTACGCGTGCGGTGCGCGCATCTCGGAGACGTCGGGGCTGCTCGCTGCCAACGTCGACTTCGACGAGAAACAGGCGCGCCTGTTCGGCAAGGGCTCGAAGGAGCGCATCGTCCCCTTGCACGATCTGGCCGTCGATTCCCTCAGGCGATACGCGCTCGTGGCGCGTCCGAAGCTGCTCGACGGCAAGGAGTGCCCGTACTTCTTCGTGTCGACGCGCGGCAACCAGATGAAGACCGATGCGATGCGCAAGATGTTCAAGGCGACGGTGCGCGAGGCGGGGCTTGACGACTCCCTGTCGCCGCACGACATGCGCCATACCTTCGCGACCGACCTTCTCAACGGCGGCGCCGATTTGCGCAGCGTCCAGGAAATGCTCGGGCATGCCCAGCTTTCCACCACACAGGTGTACACGCACCTTTCGGTTGAGCGGCTAAAGAAGGTGCATGACCAGGCGCTTCCTCGTTAGTACGTCATTTTCCCAGAAGGTGGCGAAAGGCGGCGACGGGGTGGGTGAAGAGCATGCGCGGGCCTGAGAAGCGCATGACGGCGCGAATCGCCTCGCGCTTCGCAGGCGCGTAGCAGTGTACGGGGCACGAGTTGCAATCCTTCTTCTCGTGCATCTTCAAGCAGCGCTCCGTGCGCTTTGCGCAGTACGCATCGAGCTCTGCGCATGCGGCGCACAGGGGCTTCCCGCATACTGCACGGGCCTCATGCGGCTCATCTTTGTGGTTTGCGGCGCAATACAGCGCGATCATCTGGGAAATCGTCCGCTTCTCGCGCTCTCGCCGTTTTCGGGTTTTCGGTGTGTCTTCCATGGCTAACAGTGTAGCAAACGGAATGCGGCATCAGGGGAACTCCATCGGGGAAGCGGGACTTGCGGCCCCCTCGCGCGCCTGCAAGGCTTGGGAGGCTCGCCGAGGGTGGTGCAGTCGCGTCTCATCGATGGTGGCGCGACCACCTTGCGGCTCATCGAAAGCGGCGCGACTGCGTTCCGCCCGTCGAACATCCTGTGCCGTTTTAGCGAACAGATGTTTTCTCATTGATGGCCTCGCGCGCGCTGCGATACAATCGTTCGGCTACACAGATATCTTTGGAAGATGAGGGAACATGGGACAAAACTCGATCGTCATCAAGGGCGCTCGCGAGCATAACCTCAAAAACGTCGATCTGGAAATCCCGCGCGACAAGCTGGCCGTCATAACCGGCCTTTCGGGCTCGGGCAAGTCAAGCCTTGCCTTCGACACCATGTACGCTGAGGGCCAGCGTCGCTATGTGGAAAGCCTTTCGAGCTATGCGCGTATGTTCCTGGGCCAGATGAGCAAGCCCGACCTCGACAGCATCGACGGCTTGTCCCCGGCGGTCTCCATCGACCAGAAGACCACCTCGAAAAACCCGCGCTCCACCGTGGGCACCACAACGGAAATCTACGATTACCTGCGCCTTCTCTTCGCGCGCGTGGGCATCCCGCATTGCCCGGAGTGCGGGCGCGTCATCAAGAAGCAGACGACCGACCAGGTGACCGACGACATCCTCGCGCTCGCCGCCGATGAAAGCACTCGCGCGATCATCATGGCACCCGTGGTCGCGGGCCGCAAGGGTGAGTTCACGAAGCTCTTCGCCGACCTTGCGAAGGAGGGCTTCTCACGCGTGCGCATCGATGGCGAAATCGTGAAGCTCACGGGCGAGCCCATCGCCTTGAACAAGAAGATCAAGCACTTCATCGACGTTGTCGTCGACCGCGTCGTGCTGAAGAAATCCGCCACGACCCGCATCGCGGAGTCGGTGGAGAACGCGACGAAGCTCGCCGAGGGGCGCGTGCTCGTCCAGGTGCTCGGCCCCGACGGCAAGCCCCAGGGCGAGGCGGGCGGTACGTCGAGCGGCGCCACGGGTGGACTTGGCGCAGGGGAACACCTCTTCTCGCTCGCGCTCGCCTGTCCCGAACATGGTCATTCCATGGACGAGCTGCAGCCGCGCGACTTCTCCTTCAACGCACCGTACGGCGCTTGCCCCGACTGCCTGGGAATCGGCAGCCGCGACGAGGTCGACCCCTCGCTCGTGGTGCCTGACCCGTCGCTTTCCCTTGACGAGGGCGTCATCGCGCCGTTTCGCACGGGGAATTACTATCCGCAGGTCATCAAGGCGGTGGCGGCGCACATGGGCGTTGACTCGTCCACACCGTGGGAGGATATGCCGCGCCGCGCGCAGAAGGCCATCATGTCGGGCCTCGGCAAGGAGAAGGTGCGCGTCGACTACGTCACGGTCGACGGCCGCGAGACGTACTGGTACATCGAGTGGGAAGGCGTGCTCGCTGCGGTTATGCGCCGCTACCAGGAGGCGCAGACCGACACGCAGCGCGAGCGGCTCGAGCAGTATTTCGCGACGGTGCCCTGTCAGACCTGCCACGGCAAGCGCCTGAAGCCCGAAATCCTCGCCGTCACCGTGGGCGGCAAGTCCATCCACGATGTGACGGAGATGTCAGCCGCCGATTCCTACGCGTTCTTCAGCGGCCTTTCGTTCTCGGGCCAGGCCGAGCGCATTGCGGGGCCCATCGTGAAGGAGATCAAGGCGCGACTGAAATTCCTCGTGGACGTGGGACTCGACTACCTGACGCTCGAGCGCGCCACCGCTACGCTGTCGGGCGGCGAGGCTCAACGCATCCGCCTCGCCACGCAGATTGGCGCGGGGCTTATGGGCGTGCTCTATATCTTGGACGAACCTTCGATCGGCTTGCATCAGCGCGACAACGAGCGGCTTATCGCCACGTTGGAGCACCTGCGCGATCTCGGCAACACCGTCGTCGTGGTCGAGCACGACGAGGACACCATCCGCAGCGCCGACTTCGTGGTCGACATGGGGCCGGGCGCGGGCGAGCGCGGCGGGGAAGTGGTTGCGGCGGGAACTCCTGTCCAGATCATGAAGGCGAAGCGCTCCCTTACGGCGGATTATTTGTCGGGCCGTCGCAAGATCGAGGTGCCGCAGACTCGTCGCCATCCCAAGCGGGGGGCCCTCAAGATGACGGGCGCCTCGGAGAACAACCTGAAAAACGTCACGCTTGAGGTGCCCATCGGCACGTTCACCGTGATCACTGGCGTATCTGGCTCGGGCAAAAGCTCGCTTATCACCGACACGCTCGCGCCTGCCCTGGCCAACCGCGTGAACCACGCGCACCGGCGCACAGGCGCATACCGCAAGATCACCGGGCTCGAGTCAATCGACAAGGTCATCAACATCGACCAAAGCCCTATCGGTCGAACGCCGCGCAGCAACCCTGCCACCTACATCGGGCTGTGGGACGACATCCGCGCTCTGTTCTCTTCGACGCAGGAGGCGAAGGCGCGCGGATATGCCCCGGGTCGCTTCAGCTTCAACGTGAGCGGCGGCCGCTGCGAGGCATGCAAGGGCGACGGCCAGATCAAAATCGAGATGCACTTCCTTCCCGACGTGTACGTTCCCTGCGAGGTTTGCGGAGGGAAGCGCTACAACCGCGAGACGCTCCAGGTCACCTACCGGGGGAAGAACATCGCCGAGGTCCTCGACATGACGGTCGAGGACGCGCTTGCGTTCTTCGAGCACATCCCCGGCATCAAGCGCAAGCTTCAGACGCTGTTTGACGTGGGACTCGGCTACATTCGTCTCGGCCAGGCCGCAACGACCCTTTCGGGCGGCGAGGCCCAGCGCGTCAAGCTTGCGAGCGAGCTTCAGAAGCGCTCCACGGGAAAGACGTTCTACATCCTCGACGAGCCGACGACGGGCCTGCACTTCGAAGACGTGCGCCAGCTGCTCGTCGTGCTGCAGCGCCTGGTCGATGCTGGCAACACAGTGCTCGTCATCGAACACAACCTCGACGTCATCAAGTCCGCCGACCATATCGTCGACTTGGGCCCCGAGGGAGGCGAGCGTGGCGGAACCATCATCGCCACTGGAACGCCTGAAGAAGTAGCGCAGGTGGAAGGCAGCTTTACCGGAAAGTTCCTCAAGAAGATGTTGGGCGATCATGCGGGGTAGTTCGGTCGCGAAGGGCGTTCTGCTCACGGCAGGCGGCGCCATATGCTGGGGATTCTCCGGCACGTGCGCGCAGCTGCTCATGGATATCTACGGTGTCCCCTTGGCGTGGAACGTGTGCGTGCGCCTTGTGTTCGCATCGTTGCTCTACCTGGTCTTTTGCACGGTAACTCATCGCGATCAGCTCCTATGCCTGCTCAAGCAGCCTTGCGAGTTGGGACGCCTTCTTGTGTTCTCCGTCTTCGGCGTGTTGCTTGTTCAGGTGTGCTACCAGGGGTGTATCTCTGTCAGCAATGCGGGCACGGCAACCGTGTTCGAGCGATGCGGCCTCATACTCATCATGCTCATCACCTGTGTCAAGGCTCGCCGCGCCCCGTTGCGCCGCGAGCTTATGGGCGTCGTTTTGGCTATCGTCGGCACGGTTTGCATCGCGACCAAGGGAAACCTCGGCACGCTTGCCATTCCCGCCGAGGCGCTCATGTGGGGTGCGGCGTCTGCGTGCGCGCTCGTCTTCTATACGATGATGCCGGTGCGCTTGCTCGAGCGGTGGGGAAGTGTCGTTACCACGACAGTCTCCATGACGATGGCGGCTGTCATCGCCAACGTCGTCGTGCAGCCGTGGAACATGCACGTTGACGTGACCCCCGGCATCGTCGCTGCCATGGCGGCGCTGGTGATTATCGGCACGTTCTTCGCCTACCTGCTGTTCTTGCAGGGCGTGAAGCTCGCGGGCCCCATGCGCGCGGGGCTTGTCGGCAGCATCGAGCCGGTCGCGGCGACGGCATTCTCCACGCTCTGGCTCGGAACGCCCATCACCCCCTTCGATATCACTGGCTGCGCGCTCATCGTGATCATGGTGCTGCTCGTGACGCAGCGCGAGGAGGAATCGCCTCGCGATGCCGACCCCGCGAGCGGGGCTCCCCAAGCGATTGGGGCAAGGCTCTCGGGCGAGGGCTCGAAGACGCTCGGGAAATAGCACGAGGGGTGTAGGTTTTCCGCACCTCCCGCGGCACCCTGGCCGCGTGTCCACTTATTGGAACCGCTCGCGTAGTAGAGTTACGTAATTGGAATTCGTAACACCATGATTGCCTCTCGTCTGCTATAGTGTGTTACAGATTTGTATCCCGTAACACTAAGCAGGTGCGCCGAAAATGCATCAGCTGCGCGCTCTGCTTGGCGGATGAAAGGACATCTCGATGAAAAGCTTCTCAAGGCGAACGTTTTTGCAGGCGGCAGGCGTGAGCGCGGCTGCGGTGGGCTTCGGCGGCGTGTTGAGCGCGTGTGCAAGCGATTCGGGCTCGGGCAGCTCGGATAAGGGCGCCACTTCGAAGAGCGCGGGACACGCATCGCAGGTAACGGTCTCCATGCCCGTGAGCAGCGAGCCCGCCGCTGGCTTCGACCCGTTCGTCTCCTGGGGCTGCGGCGAGCATGTGCATGAGCCGCTTATCCAGTCCACGCTTCTGACCACGACGGCCGATATGGGCTTCGAAAACGACCTCGCGACGGCGTATTCCTGCAGCGACGATGGCCTCACGTGGACGTTCACCATTCGTGCGGACGCGAAGTTCACCAATGGCAAGGCGCTCACGGCGCATGATGTGGCCTACACGATCAACGGCGTTGCGAACAGCGAGGCCAGCGAGTGCGATCTGACTATGGTGGACAAGGCGGTCGCCGTAAACGATGAAACGTGTGAAATCCATCTGAACAGGCCCTTCAACGCGTTCCTGTACACGTTGGCCGTTATCGGCATCGTTCCCGATGGTGGACACGGCAGCGATTACGGCACCAACCCGATTGGCAGCGGTCGCTACATGCTGGAGCAATGGGACCACGGACAGCAGGTTATCCTGAAGGCCAATCCCGACTACTACGGCGATGCCCCGAAAATCGATCGCGTCGTGGCGGTGTTCATGGAAGAGGACGCAAGCCTTGCGGCGGCTCGCTCTGGCCAGGTGGACGTCGCCTATACAGTGGCCACCTACGCCGACCAGCAGCCGACGGGCTACGACCTGCTGAACTGCGCATCGGTAGACTCGCGCGGAATCTCCCTTCCCACCATCGCGGCGGGCGCTACGAAGAAGCAGACGGGCGAGGAGTATCCCGCAGGCAACGACGTCACGCAGGACCTCTCGTTGCGCCGCGCCATCAACTATGGCGTGAACCGTCAGACGCTTATCGACAACGTCTTGAACGGTTATGGCGAGGTCGCGTACAGTGTGAGCGACAATATGCCCTGGTCATCTGACGATATGCGATGCGAGCAGGATATCTCCCGCGCCAAGGCGTTGCTCGACGAGGTGGGCTGGGCGCTCGGGTCCGACGGCGTTCGCATGAAGGACGGCGTGCCGGCAGCGTTCGATTTGTACTACTCGGCGTCCGACTCGGTGCGCCAGGCCATCGCCATGGAGTTTGCCAACCAGATGGGCGAGCTCGGTATCAAGGTGTCGCCGAAGGGTGCAAGCTGGGACGACATCTACCGACACCAGTTCAGCGACCCCGTCGTGTGGGGTTGGGGCTCGAACAGCCCGATCGAGATCTACAACCTGAACTACTCGACGGGCAACGGCAACTACGCGTGCTACGAGAACGAGGCGGTGGACGCGCATCTGAACGCTGCGCTGGCCAACCCTGTGATTGCCGATTCGTACAACGAGTGGAAGCTTGCCATGTGGGACGGCGAGAACGGCGTGGCTCCGCAAGGCGCTGCCACGTGGGTGTGGTTCGCCAACGTTGACCACCTGTATTTCGTGGCCGATGGCTTGAAGGTCGCCGATCAGAAGCCGCATCCGCATGGACATGGCTGGTCGATCGTGAACAACGTCGACAAGTGGAGCTGGTAGGCTCAGCTTCGCATGACGAAATATCTTGCTCGACATATCGTGCGGTTCGCACTGCTGATGCTTGCCGTGGGGTTGGTGGTGCTCGCGCTGGTGAGCATGTCGCCGATCGATCCCGTGCAGGCGAACGTGGGGCAGGCCGCGTATGTGAACATGTCTGAGGCTAAACGCGCTCAGCTGGCGAGTTACTGGGGCGGTGACGTGCCGTTTTGGGAACGCTTCGCCAACTGGGCGGGTGCCCTTCTGCAGGGCGACATGGGAACATCGCTCAGGTTCAATGCACCGGTATCCGAGGTCATCGCGCACCGAGCCGCCAACTCGTTGGCGCTCATGGGCATCGCGTGGTTGCTCAGCGGCGTGTTGGGGTTTGCGCTCGGCGTTGCTGCGGGCGCTCGACGCGGCGGTGCACTCGACCGGGTGGTTCGCAGCTATTGCTTTCTCTTGGCTTCGACCCCTACGTTCTGGCTCGGCTTGCTCATCTTGATGGTGTTCGCCGTGCAGCTCGGCTGGTTCCCCATCGGGTTCTCCGTGCCCATCGGCGTGTCGGCGGCGGACGTGACGTTGGCCGACGCGGCGCATCACCTGGTTCTTCCTGCGCTCACGCTCTCAGTGACGGGCGTGGCCAACATCGCGCTGCATACGCGCGAGAAGGTGGTTGACGTGCTGGAAAGCGACTACGTGCGCTTCGCACGCGCACGCGGCGAGTCGGAGCTGAGCGTGATCGTACACCACGGCTTGCGCAACGTCGCGCTGCCGGCCGTCACGCTGCAGTGCGCGTTCATCTCCGAGATCTTCGGCGGATCGGTGCTGGTCGAGCAGGTGTTTTCTTATCCTGGCCTGGGACAAGCGGCCGTGACCGCAGGATTGGGCGGCGATGTGGCGCTTCTCGCGGGCATCGCGCTCGTGAGTGCCGCGCTCGTGTTCGGCGGCAACCTGCTGGCTAATATTCTCTACGGCGTGCTCGACCCGCGCATGCGCGTCGGCGAGGGGAGGGCTTGATGGAAGAAGTACTCCATGCTCCCGTGCAGCGCTTGCGCGGCAATCGGGCAACCACCCTCGTCGCGTGCATCGTGGCCGCTTGCGCGCTCGCTATTGTGGTGGCGTCGGGGCTTGTGCTTTACGGTCAGGCGACGGTCACGGACTTCACCGCGAAAAACCTCGCGCCTTCGCTTGCGCACCCCTTCGGCACTGACTGGATGGGTCGCGACATGCTTTCGCGCACGCTTACGGGCCTGTCAACGAGCGTGCTGGTGGGCTTGCTGGCCGCCACCGTCTCGTCGGTGATCGCGCTTGTGCTCGGGTGCGCTGCCGCGCTTGGCGGAAAACGCGTCGATGCCGTGGTCAGCTGGCTGATCGACCTGATGATGGGCGTTCCCCACATCGTGCTTTTGGTGCTCATCTCCTTTGCAATCGGGAAGGGCTTCTGGGGCGTGACCATTGGCGTCGCCGTGACGCATTGGCCGAGCCTCGCGCGCGTCGTGCGTGCCGAGGTGCTGCAATGCCGCGAGTCGAAGTTCGTCGAAGTTGCGCGAAAGCTGGGGCAAAGCCCGGCGTGCATCGCGTGGCGCCACATGGTGCCCTACGTGTTGCCGCAGTTCGTGGTGGGGCTCATCTTGCTGTTCCCGCACGCCATCCTCCATGAGGCGGCCATCACCT
>JAUNWQ010000079.1 GCA_030540225.1 Coriobacteriia bacterium
AGGGGCGTCGTGATGGATTCGCGTATGTCAGACCAAGACTTTTGCATGGGGCATATTCTAGTACATTTGTCGAAAAAGGCACGTCGGGCGCGATGGGTTGTCCCATAGCGGACACAATCTGCTCCCCCAAACGCAAAAGAACCCGGATGCTTGAGGGCGCATCCGGGTCATAAGGGGATAGATCCGCCGCATCTCAGGTTGCAGCGAGGATCATTGCGAGGAATCGGAGCTCGACGGCTCCCTGAATTCTGCCGTTCCCCGCCAATCGGGATTCGGGACAGAACCCTTGATAAACTTTCTCTTGGTGCAACCGCACTTCGAGCAAGAAGGAACGCCAGGTGGCATGTCGGCACCGCATTGCGAGCAGACGATGTCGATTTTCGGAATCAATTTCCGACATTTGTTGCACTTGATGCAGGGAAAACACGTCACGGCAAAACTCTTTTCCCGAATCGTGGGGATACGGTTGCGACGCACGCCGTCCAATCTTTCATTCGCAGCACACGATTTATATGGAGGGAGTGCGAGGACCCAACGCGTCCGAAGACCGCGCCAAGCCCCCGCGAAAGGATTGCGGCCCGACCTGTGGAGAGTGGCCAAACCGCAATCAAACGGAAGAGACTTGCTAGTTGGTCGCAGCCCACTTCGCCTGGACGGTTGCCGCACGCGGCATCGCGAAGGCGATGAAGCAGGACACGACCATGGCGATGGCAACGATGACGAACGCGTAGGCGGTCTGGCCGGTCGCGTCGATCACGATGCCGGCAACCCACGGACCGAGGTAGCGGCCGACGATGTTGATGGTGCCAATCATGCCGGTACCCGTTGCGCGGCACTCATCGTTGTAGTACTCGCCAGCGCCCGACATGATAACCGTGATAACGCCGGTGGATGCGCTGATGAGAGCGATGAAGAAGTAACACGGAATCATATCCGGAGCCGGGGTGTTCAGCAGGTAAATCGCGTATCCCGCAGAAAGGACGCCCGTGCACGCCACCATGATGCCGATGATGTTCTTGCGCTCATAGCGGTCGGACAGGCTGCCTACGACAAGCTCGGTGATGATCGTGAGCACACCACCGATGGTGAGGGAGAACGCAGCGGTTGCCAAGTCGAAACCGTTGCCGGTCATCGACACGACGTAGTACTGCGTTGCAGCCATGTAACCCAGCTGATACACCGCGTAGAACAGACCAAAGTGCCAGGTGATGCCCATTCTCGCAACTTGGCGCAGCGGGGAGACCTTTTTCCCAGAAGCCGCAGCCTTCTCCTCAAGCTTCGGAGCAGGAGCAGCCTGGGTGCCCTTCGGGGCGCCATAGGGAGCAAGGCCCTTCTCCTCGGGGCCCTCACGGAACGTCAAAGCGACGAACACGGTGATAAGGGCGAAGTAAATGCCGAACGCCACATAAGCCATGTTCCAGCCGAGACCATTGATGACGAGCGGCGCGACAACGCCGAGGATGAGCGCTGCAAAGTTCGCACCAGGCGTGCACAGCGACATGCCGAAGCCGCGCTTGTTCGGCGCAAACCAGCGAGAGATGATCTTCGGGAGAATCGCCATCAGAAGGCCAGCGCAGCCAATGCCGCAGATGGACCACGTGACGATTGCGGCAGCAAGGCTCGTGCCGCCGAACAGGCCGAAGAGAATCGTGCCGACAGAGGACAGGGCGCACGCCAAGGTCATCGCCCAGCGCGTGCCGATCTTATCGCCCAACATACCCCATACCAGCGACAGGCCGGCGTAGAAAATCATGAACACCGAGGTAATCAGACCAACTTCGGCGTAGCCGACGCCCAGCGTCTGTCGCACGGAATCGAGTGCGATGGACGGTAGGCGTTGCGCCGCCAAAACGATACCTGACAGCAAGAAGCCGCCCAGGCAAATAACGAATGCGTAGTGCAAGCCTCCCGATTTCGCTTGCAAATCTTGCTCGGTTTGAAGCATAGTCACCCCTTTTTCTTTTGGGACCTTCTTAATCCCGCTCCTTTATCTGCACAGAAGAGCCTTGAGTAGACCCTTCCTATGCTCAGCTTTCCGCCGGGAATTCCTCTTCTTGTTGGCAAGAGCCTCCTCGTTGAAAGCGCGCGCATTCTCTTCCCCAGCAACGATTTCGAGCTCGGCGCATTTGCGAACACGAGCCTCATCCGCTAACAGAGAAGCGGCCTTTTTCTTGAGTTTGGCGGGAACGTAGATATCTACGCCGTAGTTCTTGTCCCTCTGCATGGGAATCCCCATTGCCATGATGGGGTGGTTCATCTTCATGGTTCCGCGGTCGATACCGTAGATGGGAATACGAGCCTCTCGAAACAGGTAAGCCATGCCGTCATATTCCCAGGTCATGGTAATGTTCTTAAGAAAGCTCCACGTTATCGTCTTGAACTCTTCGATATCGGTGAGCGTAGTCCATCCACGTTGCCTCTTAGCCATGCCGTCCCCCTCTTTCACAGCACTAGCGCGGTAATGAATCGGTTGTGCCCCACGCGTCTTGCATGGGACACGACCTCGGTATCGAGGCGCGAGCGGACGAAGCACCCGCCCGCGCCACACGAGCAATGTCTTTAGATCATGAAGATGGCGGTCTTGTCGCCGAGCTCCTCGGCTCGCTTCGCCATTTCCTCAGGCGTGCCGTACTCCATGCAGAACGACTGGCAGTGCTTGACGCACGCCGGCTTCTCCCCCGCTTCGACGCGCTCGGCGCACTGATCGCAGAGCTTCGTGGGAACGGGAACATAGTCCCAGTTCCAGTCGCCGGGATGGGCCTCAAACGGCTGGATCTCGGTCAGCTTGATGCCCCACTTGCCCAAACCGCACTGAAGGTGGTTGCGGCAAGCGATTTCGCAGCTGTGGCAGCCGGAGCAGTACTTGTAGTTGATAAGAAGTGCCTTCTTGCTCATTTTCTTCTCCTCTCTTTTCTCGGCTACCGACTAGTCGTCCAGGCCGGTGACGCGGCGGATATTGCACATGTTCGACTTGTAGGGGCTGCCCTTGTACATACGCCCGCAGCTGTCGTTGGGAAGCAGCGTGTTGATGTTCGACTTGAACGCGCCGAAGTAGTTCGGGGCCTCGCCGTCCTGCTCGGGGAACCACCACGCGTGGGTTGCGTGAACCATGCCAGGCTTGATGACCGGGGAAACCTTCACCTTGAGGCGCGCCTTGCCGGTGTCGTTGAACACCTCGGCCCAGTCGCCCTCGGAGATGCCGTATTCCTTGGCGGTCTCGGGGTTCACGGTCAGCACCGGCCACGGATCGATCTCGCGCATGCCCTTGACCTGGCGCCATTCGGAGTGGAACTGCGTCCACTTACGACCGCCGGTGGTCAGTATGATCGGGTACTTCTCGGCCATCTCGGGGTTGGATTCCTTGCTGAAGGGAACGGGCTCGATCATCGGCAGCGGCTCCTCGCCCCAGGACTCGAGCTGCAGAGAGTACAGCTCGATCATGCCGGTGACGGTGTTGAAACCGGGCTGGCCATCGCTGCGCAGCTCGCCGGTTTCGTACTTACGGTAGTTCCAACCGTTGAAGGAGAGGATGCCCTTGTGACGCAACTCGTCGAACGTCATGCCCGTCGGCTCGATCTGGTTGTCCATGAAGTCTTCGATCGTTTCGTACTCGGCCCAAGCTTCGGGGTTCAGACGCTTGCCGAGCTCAAAGGTAACCTCCAGGTCGGACTTGGTCTCGCCGTAGTCGATAGCCTTCACCTCGGCGCCGAGGTAAGGGGTGTGGCGGCCGTAGTGAATCTGGACGACGCCGTCATGCTCGATGAACGTGGAGACGGGAAGGAACAAATCGCACAGGGCCATCGCCGTCGGCGTCATGAAGAGGTCCTGCACCACGTTGAAGTCCATCTTCTGGCAGGCATTGATCCAGCGCTGCGGCTCTGCGGGCATGCACACAAGAGCGTTGCAGCTGTTGAACCAGATCATGTGCACCGTGCGCTGGTCATCGGGAAGCTCGAGCTCAGGCAGGATGGCGTCGGACTGGACGTTGGAAAGCGCGTTGCGCTCAATCGGCTCGCGGTCGTTGCCGATACGGCTCTGCTTCTCCTTTTCCGCAACCCATTTGATCTGCTCGTAGCGCCACGCACCCGTGAAGGATGCCTTGGGGCCGAGCACATTGCCGCCAGGAACGTCAACGTTGCCCGTGATGGCGATGAGGCTCAAAACAGCCTGGATATCGGAAAGCGCGTCGGTCTGCATCTCCATGGCAACACCCATGAAGATGGAGCAGTTGCGGCCAGTGCCGTCAGCGGTGGCGTACGCGCGGGCGACCGTGCGCATCTGCTCGGTCGGAACCTGCGTCAGCTTCTCGATCTCCTCGTAAGAGTACTGGTTGATTCGCTCGACAAGCCAATCGAAGCCGTACACCCACTTCTCGACGAATTCCTTGTCGTAGATGCCCTCGTCAACGATGACCTTCAGCATGCCGATAGCGAGCGCCGCGTCAGTGCCCGGGCGAAGCTGCAGCACATGCTCGGCGCGAGAGCCCATCCAGGTGATCTGGGGGTCGACGACGATAAGCTTCGTGCCCATCTTCATCATGTCGATAATCTGGTGGCCGAAGTAGCCAGCCGGATTGGAGACAAGCGGGTTCGAACCCCAAACGATCATGTACTCGGGGCGCTCGAAACGCGGATCGTTGTACTTGTCGTCGAAGAACATGCCGCTGTCGACCTCAGGATAGCCGGAGCCGAAGATGTTCGCCGCCATCATGCAACGAGGGCCATAGCAGGAGTCGCCGGAAATCGGCGCCGCGACGTTAGCCGAACGGAAGTTGGCGAACGAGATGACTGGGTAGAACATCGTCGCCTCACGACCAGTGCCGCCAAGGGTCAGCACAGCATTCGGCGTTCCAGCCTTCTCGACAACCTTGTTGTAGTTCTCCTCGATGAGGTCGTACGCCTCGTCCCAGGTGATGCGCTCCCACGCGTTCTTGCCGCGGTTCTTTGGGTCGCGCTTCATCGGGTAGATGATGCGCTCAGGATGATACTCGAACTCAGTCATGTTCAGGCATTTAATGCACAAACGCCCCTGCGTGATGGGATTGCTCTCGTCACCTTCGATGTCGACGAACTTCCCGTCCTTGATGTGGAGGATAGCGCCACACGCTGCGCCATGGCAGCCAGGTGCCGACCACACATTCGTGCGAACGTAGTAGTCGTCATCAGTGCCGACTCGATATTCCCCTTCTGGAATCTGCATTCCATTCCCCTCTCTCTTCGTCTTGGAGTGGTTTCTGCAGATGCCATTATGGGAAGCGACGGCGTCATGAGCTAAGCGATGAAAATGCGCCCTCGAAAGAAAAAACGACGCCATTCGACGTCGTTTTGATTATTCTTCAGGCGGGATTAATGACGAAACGGAATGAACCCTCGTCAAGCGTTTATTCCGTTTCCTCTCGGTTGAGGCCGGAGTCGCGCGCCGCCCCCCTGACCGTCGGGGTCGTGCGCCGCCGCCCTTAATCGTCGGATTCAGTCCGCCGCCTTCGCTCGCCGAGGCCGAATGCAAGGGCCTTTAGCAGGTCCTTAGCGGTTTTCGTCATCGGCAAGGAACGCGCGGAACTGGGAGAGCGCCTCGTTGGTCTCAACGTTTCGAGCCGCCACGCAGCAGCGAACCGCAAACGTCTTGTCGTCGAAATGGCGCAGCACCATGTCATCGCGCAAACGGATGCGCTCGTCATTGCGCAGTTCTGGCGTTAAGACATAGACGCATTCTGCCGGCGCATCGAAGAAAAATGACGCCTGGGATGTTGGGTTGAAGCGATAGAACCGCGGTTTGAACCCTCTTTGGGCACACATCTCCGTCACCGCAGACGCCAAGGGGTGGGCAAGCTCCATGCTGCACATGATAGGAACACCTTTAAGGTCTTCGGGGAGCAATCGTTCCTTCTGCGCAAGCGGATGGTCCTTCTTGCACCACAGGACGAGAGGTTCTTCCATCAGGTCGAACTCGGTAGTTCCCCGAGGCGCCGTTCCCTCTACCCCAAAAGGATGGTAGCCGATGCCAACGTCGACCAAGCCTTCGGTAAGCGCCTCGCCCGGCGTCTTATACGCCTCATTTCTCAAAGTAAAGTGGAAGGGAACCGAGCACTCCTTCGAAAACGCGTGCATGATGCGCTCCAACTCGCGCATAGAGCCCGAGAACACAAAGGGATCCCAAACGACGATCTCGTAGTCGGTCTTCTCCGCAATCTGCCGACTTTCCTCAACGGTCTTGTTAAGCCGCTCCATCACGTCGACGATGCCGTTGTAGAAGCGCACGCCCGCAGGCGTCAGGCGGCCCTTGTCGTGCCGATTGATTAGGCTTATCCCCAGTTCAGCCTCAAGTTCAATGAGATGCTTGCTCAACGTGGATTGGGAGATGTGCATCTCCTTCGCCGCCGCCTCGATCGTCTTGCTCTCCGCCCAGACGATGAATTCCTGAAGCATGTCTGTTCTCACGCAATCCCCCTTGTCCGCCTCGCGACACGCCTCGCAGTGCAGGCGCATTCCCCGCTCGTCATTTTCCCCTATAACTTCGTATATATAGGGCATTAACGGGAACAATGGCAACTCCCATCCGAAACGTAACACCATCATTCCATTTCGGAATTCCCGAATAATAAATAGCAGCAAGGAAAGAAGGGTGTCGCTGGCAAAGAGGAGGAGCAGACTTCATCAAGGCCAAAAGCGGTCAAAAGCCAGCGCCCTGCGGTTCGCGGGCGCTAAGGCTGACGCGAGGAGCACGCTCATACGCACAAAGAAACCCGCCAAGCTGCTTCTCGCAACTTGACGGGTTTGGTGAGTCACTCACTTTCATCGGCGCCTATGTTGGCGAACGCCAAGCGCGTGCGCCTTTGGGCTTTACTCCAGCGGCAGGGCGTCCAGATCGAGCGGCGCCTCGACGCGGCAGGTGTAGTCCCCCGCGGTATCGTCGATGTCGATCAGCACATGGCTGCGATCGAGCAGCTTACCGCGGACGGCCGCGTCGGCGATGCGGTCGACTACTTCACGCTGGATCAGGCGCTTCAGCGGACGAGCGCCATACACCGGGTCGAAGCCGTCGATCGAGAGATGCTCAAGCGCCGCGGTCGTCACGTCAAGCGACACGTGGCGGTCGGCCAAACGACGGCGCACGTCTTCGAGCTGGAGCTTCACGATAGGCTCCATCGACTCGATCGACAGCGGCTTGAACGTGATGATGTCGTCGATGCGGTTCAGGAACTCGGGCTTGAACGTAGCGCGCAGCGAATCCTGAATCCTGTTCGTGAACTCGGCGAGCTTCTTCGACGCGGTGGCAACATCGGCCTTCATCATGCCTTCCATCATCTCGCCCATCGACTCGTTCTCCTTCGCGAAGTCGCGAATCTCCTGGCTGGCGATGTTGCTCGTCATGATGATGATGGCGTTCTTGAAACTGACCACACGCCCCTGGCCGTCCGTCAGACGACCATCGTCAAGCACCTGCAGAAGCACGTTGAACACATCCGGGTGCGCCTTCTCAATCTCGTCGAGCAGCACGACCGAATAGGGCTTGCGGCGCACAGCCTCGGTGAGCTGGCCGCCCTCGTCGTAACCCACATATCCCGGAGGGGCACCGATCAGGCGCTGGACGCTGAACTTCTCCATGTACTCGGACATGTCGATGCGCACCATGGCCTTCTCGGAGTCGAACAGGTACTCGGCGAGCGCCTTGGCGAGCTCGGTTTTGCCCACGCCCGTGGGGCCTAAGAACATGAAGCTGCCCACCGGGCGGTTCGGGTCGGAAAGCCCCGCGCGGTTGCGGCGAATGGCGCCCGCCACCGCATGCACGGCCTCGTCCTGGCCGACGACGCGCTCATGCAGCTTGTCTTCCAAGTCGGCGAGCTTCTCCATCTCGCCCTGCATCATCTTCTGGACCGGGATGCCCGTCCACGCGGACACCACCTCGGCGATCTCGTCTTCGGAGACCTCCTCCTTCAAGATCGCGCCGTCCTTCTGCTTGCCGACAAGCGTCTCCTCCGCCGTCTTCAGGCGCTGCTGCAGCTCGGGGATGGTGGAATAGCGCAGCTCAGAAGCACGCGAAAGGTCGCCCTCGCGTGTGACGCGCTCCTCTTCGGCCTGCGCACTCTCCAGGTCGGCCTTGAGCGTCTGCACGTTTTCGATGACGTCTTTCTCGTTGCGCCATTCGGCCTTGCGGCGGTCGAGGTCCTCTTGCGCGTTCGCGATGTCGCGGCGCAGCGCCTCTAAGCGCTCCTTCGAGGCCTCGTCGCTCTCCTTCATGAGCGCCTGCTCCTCGATCTGCATCTGGGTGAGCTTGCGCTCGGCCATGTCGACCTCTTCGGGCATCGAGTCGATTTCGATGCGCAGGCGGCTCGCCGCCTCGTCCATCAGGTCGATCGCCTTATCGGGAAGGAAGCGGTCGGAGATGTAGCGGTCGGAAAGCTCCGCGGCGGCGACGATGGCGCCGTCGGTGATGCGCACGCCGTGGTGGATCTCGTACTTCTCCTTCAAGCCGCGCAGAATGGCGATGGTGTCTTCCACCGTCGGCTCGCCGATCGTGACCGGCTGGAAACGACGGGCAAGCGCCTTGTCCTTCTCAACGTACTTGCGGTACTCGTCAAGCGTCGTCGCACCGATGGCGTGAAGCTCGCCGCGCGCGAGCGCAGGCTTGAGCATGTTGCCCGCATCGAGCGTGCTGTCGCCCGAGGAGCCGGCGCCCACGATGGTGTGCAGCTCGTCGATGAACAGGATGACCTTGCCCTCGGACTGCTTCACCTCGCGCAGCACCGCCTTCAAGCGGTCCTCGAACTCACCGCGGTACTTCGCACCCGCCATCATCGCGCCTAAGTCGAGCGACACGATGTCGCGGTCCTTCAGGCTGGAAGGCACGTCACCTGCGACGATGCGCTGCGCAAGTCCCTCGACGATGGCCGTCTTGCCCGTACCCGGCTCGCCGATGAGCAC
>JAUNWQ010000008.1:0-3237 GCA_030540225.1 Coriobacteriia bacterium
CCCCGCTGCGAGAACATGGACCTGGTCACCCTCCCAAAACTTGCAGCCTGTCTGCGCAATCCGAAGCCTTACGAGGTGCACGTCAACGAGAGCCTCGCCCCCGCTGCACGCCTGACACTTGAGCGCATGCTTGAATACGCAGCAAAGTAGGGCGACATGGACGAACGAATCGAACATCTCTACTGCGACGTCGTCATCGTCGGATGCGGCGTGGCAGGCCTGTATTGCGCGCTCAACCTTCCGCGCGAGCTGTCCGTCATCATGTTGGCCAAAACGACGCTCGATGAATGCGACTCCATGCTGGCGCAAGGCGGTATCTGCGTGCAACATGACGCCAACGATTACGCGCCATTCTTCGAAGATACCTTGCGAGCAGGTCATTTCGAGAACCGTCGCGAAAGCGTGGACCTTATGATTCGCGCGAGTCGCAGCGTTATCGACAACCTGATGAGCTTTGGGGTTGACTTCGCCCAAAACGATGACGGGTCGCTGCGCTATACCCGCGAAGGCGCCCACAGCCGCGCACGCATCTGTTACCATCAAGACACCACAGGCGCCGAGATCACGACGAAGCTTTTGGTGGCAGTAAAGCAATTAGCGAACGTGCACATCCTCGAGAATACCTGCATGGACGACATTCTCACTGAAGCGAATGTTTGTCTCCGAAACAGTCAATACACCCGTCAGGTATCTCGAGAGAAGAACGCTCGCGAGCGCTGTCGAGGTGTTGTCGCGCACAGCGACGATGGGCGGACGGTATCCATCTCCGCAAACGCCACTGTTTGGGCATGCGGAGGTATCGGCGGGATGTACGAGCGATCCACCAACTTCCCCTGCCTCACCGGAGATGCGCTACGTATTGCACAAGCTCACGGCATAGCGCTCGAGCATACCGATTACGTGCAGATTCACCCCACATCGCTCTATTCTTCCAAACCCGGACGCGCATTCCTTATCTCGGAATCCTGCCGTGGCGAAGGAGCTGTGTTGCTGGATGCACGAGGAAGGCGATTCACCGACGAGCTTCAACCGCGCGATGTGGTGAGTGCAGCTATCGAACAGCAAATGGCTAAAGAAGGTTCCGATTACGTGCGACTCTCCTTTACCAATGTTCCGAAAAGCGAAATCATGGGCCATTTCAATCATATTTACGAACACTGCCTCACGGAAGGCTACGACATAACGCAAGAACCGATCCCCGTCGTTCCCGCACAGCATTACTTCATGGGAGGAGTGCATGTCGATCGGCACAGCGCTACCACCATGCCTTCGCTCTACGCCGTTGGCGAGACCAGCTGCAACGGCGTGCATGGTAAAAACCGCCTCGCGAGCAACTCCCTACTCGAATCGCTCGTGTTTGCACAGCGCGCGGCGTGGGATATCGCTCGAAAGGAAAGCCTCCCCTCGCCCTTTCCGCAAACATACAGCGAGCATCCGATTGGCACCGAGGCGAAAGCTTATGAGGAATTTTGCATGACGAAGGAGGCCGTGTGCGCATGAACCCCATCACACTGACTACCGTCGCTGAGCCGCTCATTCGAGCCGCCTTGGCCGAGGACATTACCAACGAGGACGTGTCGACTGCCGCTATCATGCCTGAAGCGCACCCTGCCGCAGTCGACCTCATCGCGAAGGCCGACGGTGTGCTCTGCGGCCTCGACGTGTTCGAGCGGACGTTCGCCATTCTCGATTTCGAAAGCAAAGTCGAACGATACTCAGAAGAAGGTAGCGATATCGTCGCAGGTCAAAAGCTAGCAACTATATTCGGTGACGTTCGCGCGCTCCTATCGGGCGAACGCGTGGCACTCAACTACCTTCAGCGCATGAGCGGCATCGCCACTTACACGAGAAAGCTTGCCGCGCTTCTTGAAGGCAGCGGGACCTCGCTCGTCGACACGCGCAAAACCACCCCGAACATGCGCGTGTTCGAGAAAGAGGCTGTGCGATGCGGTGGTGGGCACAATCACCGATATAACCTCTCCGACGGCGTGATGCTCAAGGACAACCACATCGCCGCAGCTGGCGGCATTCGACCAGCTATCGAAGCAGCTCGCGCCTATGCTCCATTCGTGCGCAAGATCGAGGTCGAATGCGAAACGCTCGACCAGGTGCACGAAGCAGTGGAAGCGGCTGCGGACATCATCATGCTCGACAACATGGACCACAACACCATGGCCGCCGCCATAGCACTCATCGATGGTAAAGCTCAAACGGAATGCTCGGGCAATATTGACGCAGCGAATGTAAGCTCCATCGTCGATTTGGGAATTGATTTCGTATCAAGCGGGGCTTTGACGCACTCCTCTCCTATCCTCGATGTGTCCATGAAGCACCTACGCTTGCTGGACAAAGAAACTGGCGGAAGCGAGGGGTGATCATGACATCGAAAGCGCAAACACGTCGCAAGGCGCTGCTTCTTCTTCTGAAAAACGGCGACGAACCGTTGACCGGTGGAATCCTTGCCCAACAGCTTGGTGTAAGCCGACAAATCATCGTGCAAGATATTGCGCTTTTACGCGAAACGGGAGCGAGCATTGTCGGCACCTCGCAGGGATATGTGCTGGAGAAAAGCTCACGTGAAAACCTCGAGCTGACGGAGGAGGAAGATAAAGCAAATTCCGATGCAGCCGAATGCTCCGACGATAAAAAACCGCTTGAGCGCACATTCAAGGTACACCACGATCCCACGCAAACCAGAGATGAGCTTGAAACGATCATTTCCGCAGGCGGGCGCGTTGTAAACGTCTCAATCAGCCATCGCGCCTACGGTTTTCTGAGCGCCCCGCTCGCCATCGAGACGGAGGAAGACATCTCGCGCTTCATCAACGACATCGAAAGCGGCAAATCAGCCCCATTGAGCACCGCGACTTCAGGTTACCATTACCATCTCATCGCAGCCGATGACGAGGAGGCATTCGAGACTATCGGGCGCGCGCTCGCGGACAAAGGCTACCTCGCGCCTCTGCTCCCCCACGAGATGCCGAAGTAGCTCACGCTATCAAAACCGAATACAGAAATTCAGTCGAATGAAAAATTGAGGTCGCCATTGAAGACGACCTCAATTTGCAATTAATGATAGAACGTGAACATTACCAGGGATATTGCCCCTTCTTCGCATACGGCAGAAGCTTTCCATCAAGCGTGATGATGACGCGATGGTTTCCATCCTCATCTACAATCACGTCACAATCAAGGCCGAAGTCAATGGCGCTCATGATGGCGTTTCCGCCCTGCTCA
>JAUNWQ010000008.1:3247-45167 GCA_030540225.1 Coriobacteriia bacterium
ATGAGGTCCTTCAACGCGGGACCGTACGTGTCAATCACCTCATGAAGGCGATACAGAATCGGATCGGTATTGCCCTTGTAAGGGTGCTCGGTGAGGAAAGCCGTCTTCTCTGCCGCGATTCCCAAAGCCTCGGCAAGCTTCTGGGCATACTCTTCCGGTACGAACTGCTGTCCTTCGAAGGCGGAAGCGAGCCAAACTTTGTTCACCCCGATTTTTTCGGCAAGTTCCTGATATGAAAGTCCGGCGGCCTTTTTCGCCTCCTTCAAAGCATCGAGGTCATCGGCATGCTGCAGTCGGATAAGGTAGTCGGCGTTGCTCATGGGGGTCATGATGTAGTCCTCTCTACTCAAGCCAGTCGATAGGAGATAGCCGAATGCGGCTCTTTGAATTCCCGTCGATTGAATTACCGTGCCATCGGGCACAGTCTACCCCTCAAACGTTTCGAAAGGATTGCCCGAAACGCAGCTTTGGTTCTCAACAGCTTAGCGACGCTTCCCCAAAATCGTCGCACCACGACTTGTGGTAAGTGTATCCTACGACACTCAAACAGACCAGACGGACTCCCCCATTCTTTTGGCGAGGTCTTTCATTACGTAAACACTCCGAATCGCAAGCCATGCATTCAAGAAGGCAAACCCCCTTCCTTTTCGAGTTCGGATGAAGAAGAAGGGGGCAATCACCGCGCTTTAAGCTGGGCTTACTCTAGGATTCCCCAATCGACGGCGCGCGCGAGGACCACGGCGGCGCTTTCTCGGCGGGCACGAGGGGACAAAGCGATACGGTCAGAACTGTGGCGAGCAGTGGCTTTAAGACCTTCTCGGCGGGCTTGGAAGCGCTCATATTCATTCCTTATAACGAAAAGCCGATAGCGTCGAGCACGTATTTCGGGACCATGAAGCGAACCGTCTTCTCGGGATCGACCATCTGGCAGATGCGTACGTCGGCTACAAGCGAAAGCAGCATGACAAGGTCAGCTTCCGACTCGTTGGTGCGCGATGCAAGCAAATCGACCATTTGCTGAACCGCGAGTTCGGCAGCCTTATCGAGCGATTCGGCGGAAACGATGATGCCGAAATGCGTTTCGTTCTCGATCAGGGGGTTCGAGACCGAAAGCTCGGGCAACGCGGTCAGCGTCACCGTCGCATAACCGGCAACTTCCGCGCCCGATACGCTCACCTCGCCATCGCCCATGACAGCATGCATGTCGCCGCACCCGAACAGCGCACCGTCGACGGCAACGGGGAAATACAGCGTTGCACCTGCGGCGATGGCGGTGTTGTCCATGTTGCCGCCATGCTTGCCCGGCGTCCCGCAATTGACCGGCTCGCCTTCGGGGGCAACACCGATGACGCCGATCATCGGGGCAACCGGGATGCTCAGACGATCATCCCACACGACCTTTCCGTCCTCAACCTTGCAGAAATGCGTCGCCCAGTCACTGAAGCGGTCACCGCAAACACCCTCGTCTTTTCCGGTGCAAGAACTTGTCTGCGCATCGAGTTCGATATTGTCGATATGGACCTTCAGCGTGCCGCCTGCAACAGCGCCTTCGACATAAATCGGGCCCGTGGCGGGGTTGATCGCCTCCCAGTCAATTTCGCTCAGTTGATCTTCGGGGCCTTGTAGCTGGTTGCCGAAGCAGTCCTTCGTGCGGATGCGCACCGTCTCGCCCGACGGCACTTTCAGCACCGGCTCCAAATCCTTGTCGAAAGAAAACAGTGTCTTGGAATCATCAAGTTCAATCATGAGAAATCTCCCTTTCAAACGTTGCCGTTATTCTCATTGATAATCTGGCCCGAGCGCCGCTTTATAGCGCTCGTAAAGCTCCGGTACCGCCTTTTTCATGCTCACCGGCTTGAAATCATCGCGCCGAATAAGACAATGCTCGCTCATTCCTGTCGCAAACGGCTTCGCCACGTCGAAATCGAGCGCTTCTCCATCGAAGACTTTGTAGCGAAACTGCACCTTCGTCGGTTTAAGCGCGGTGACGGCAAGCTGCACAACGACCTTGTCCCCGTATCGAACGGACTCGCCGTAGTCGCACTCGACATGGAGTACGGGAGAGATAAGTCCCCGCGCTTCCAAGTCCGCATAGGGAAATCCTAGCTCAGCGAGATATTTCTCACGAGCATCCTCAAAGTAGAGGATGTAGTTGGCATGATAGACGACTCCCATCATATCGGTTTCGCCGTAGCGAACGGATATGGGCACATTCAGACGCATAGCGAGCACACCTTCTAAAAAACGGTAGAATACCTCTTAGTATGGTAGCGCATTGCGGCGCGTTGAGATATCAAGAAGGGCAAAACGAGACAATGACCGATTCAGCTTCAAGCAAAGACCAGCAACCTTACGAGAGATTCACGTTGAAGATGGCTGTCGAGCTCGCCGCACCGCACACATGGCCCGCATCCATTCTGCCCGTGCTCGTCGCCACAAGCTGCGCGGTCGTGCACTCCCCCGCCCTCGACGTCCTTATGGTGTGCGCGCTGCTCGCCATCTGCATCCTCATGCAGGCTTCGGTCAACACCTTCAACGACTACTACGACTTCGTCAAAGGCGCAGACAGCGAAGAGGATAATGTCGACATAACCGACGCTGTGCTCGTGTACAACCATATCAACCCCGCGTCGGCGCTTCGCCTGGCAATTGGATTGCTCGTCGCCGCCTTCGCGATCGGCATCTACGTCATCTATTGCGCTGGATGGATCCCGCTTGTCCTTGGAATCATCGGCGCAGTGATCGTCATCGCCTATTCCGCAGGCAAAACGCCTATCTCCTACCTTCCCATCGGAGAAGTGGTAAGTGGGTTCGTCATGGGCGGGCTCATTCCGCTCGCGTGCTACCAAGTCCTCACGGGAGAACTCGATTTCGTCGTGCTTGTCTGGTCGATCCCAACAATCATCGGGATCGGGCTCATCATGATGACAAACAACACCTGCGACATCGAGAAAGACATCGAAGTGAGCCGCCGCACGCTGCCGACGCTGCTCGGCCGGCCGCGCGCTCGCAAGCTCTACCATGCACTCGTCTTCTGCTGGCTCGCTGCGATCGTAGTCGTTGTTGCGGTGTTCTTCTCGCGCGGCGCGATCGTCTTGGTGTTCGCGCTGTTAGCTTCCTATCCTTTGTTAAAGGCGCTCTTGAGCAACCCTCTCGCTCCCCCGGCCCGCATTGGGGCCATGGCGCAGATCTGCAGCGTGAACATCGCGCTTGGGTCGTTCTATGCCGCCGCAATCCTCGCGAGCAGCGCCATCGCCTTCATCGCCTAAGAGGCCGCCAAAGCGTCAATGCCTCGACCCTATTGACGGCAGTACGCGCGAGCACTCATATTCCCGTCGCATAAAAATGCCCTGCACCCCGAAGGTTGGCATCGGAATGCAGGGCGCATATCGCTTTCGCGAACGACCACGTGGGAAGGCGTTACTTCGTCACGAGAACGGGAATCTCCGACTCGCGAAGAACCGCCGTCGAAACGCTGCCCAACATCGAGCGGACAGCACCCAAGCCGCGGCTTCCCATGACGATGAGCCCGCAGCCCTCCGCCTTCGCAATCGAGATTATCAGCTCATGCGGTTTGCCAAACGCAACGCGCAGCGTCGTGACTTCCTCATGGCCGACGACGCGATCGCCGACGTTCTTCTTCAAATTGGAAAGCGCTTCCTCTTCGTCGCCGATAGAGGTGAGAAGAACGCCCGCAGCGCGCGCGGCTGCATTGAACGCTGGGTCACCCGTCTTCGCCAAATCCGTGACCGTGACGACGACCACACCTTCGGCCAAGCCGTGATCGACGAGCTCATAAGCGTCAGCAAGCGCGCGGTTCGAAGCGTCGGAGCAATCGTAACCTACGAGAATCTTTGAGTATCCCATGATGAAACCTCTCTTTCATACGACGACGAGAACGCCGCCTATCCCCTAGTCGGACAGGTTATCAAATCCAGGCTATCTGGATTCTACCATGAAGGTCCTTAAGCGAGAAGCAAGAAAGAAGCTGCTCGGGATTTGCTGGATCTGCCGTGGGTGCAAGGCCCGTGATCCCTGCGATATGTCCGATAATCGCCTCAGGGGAGCCGTACCTTGCGAGCAAGGCATCAAGCGATGCGTCGCGATCGCGCTTCGAGAGGCGACGGTCGCGCTCGGCGACGAGGAGTGGGATGTGGCCGTAGGCGGGATGCGGCAGGCTAAGCAGGTTCTGAAGGTAGATTTGCTGCGGGGTCGAGCATAGCAAGTCGACGCCCCTCACCACGCTGTTCACCCCCTGTGCGGCATCGTCGACGACGACGGCGAGCTGATAAGCGAAAGCTTGGTCGGAGCGGCGAACGAGGAAGTCGCCGCAATCGCGCTCAAGGTTTTGGGAGTAATCGCCCTGGATGGTGTCATGAAACGAAATGATCTCGTCAGGTGTTCGCAGCCGCATGGCAGGCATTCGCCCCGAAGCCTCCTTCGCCGCTCGCTCCTTGACGGAAAGCGACCGGCAGGTTCCCGGATAGACGAGCTTTTCCCCGCGATGAGGGGCAGATGCCGCATGCAAGTCTGCGCGCGTGCAGTAGCAGGGGTAGATAAGGCCCCTCCCCTTGAGCGAATCGAAGGCGGCGGCGTAGGCCTCGTCCCTATCGTGTTGAAAGAAGGGGCCGCGATCCCATGTCAAGCCAAGCATCTCGAAGTCGCGTTGCACTGCGTCGATATACTTCGGCTTCGAGCGCTCGCGGTCCAAATCCTCGATGCGCAGAACGATATCGCCACCCTGGGACTTCGCGACGAGCCACGCCGTAAGCGCAGCGTAGATGTTGCCCGCATGCATGCGCCCCGTGGGCGACGGAGCAAAACGCCCGACCACCTTCTCGCTCACCGCATAACCCCTTTCGCTCCCTCATGATGCGAAAACAAGAACAGACCCCGAGCCCCGCGCAAGCCAGAGCCCCAAAACAACGATGCCGACGACAAACGCCGCCGGCATCGAATAAGACCAGAAGCGCTACTTGCGCAGGTCCTTTACGTGTTTCGTCTTTCCGGTCGAGCGCTCGATGCCACCCGGCTCGACAAGCTTCACCTTCACGCCAACAAGCAGCGTGCCTTTGAGCTTTTCGGCGACCATCTGGCGGAAATCGTCCATCACCTCGAACGAGTCGCTGAATGCCTCAGGCTTGAGCTCGACGTTGACCGTCATGCGATCAAGACCGGTCTCATTGTCAACCACAATGAGGTAGTGCGGGGTGACGCCCTCGATGCCCGCGAGCACGTCCTCGACCTGGCTCGGGAACACGTTCGTACCGCGGATGATGAGCATGTCGTCGCAGCGCGCGCGGACCTTCTGCATGCGCGCATGCGTGCGGCCGCAGCTGCACTTCTCGGTGACAACGCGCGTCAAGTCGTGCGTACGGTAGCGAAGCACAGGGATGCCTTCTTTGTCGAGCGGCGTCAAGACAAGCTCGCCCATTTCGCCTTCAGGCACGGGCTCGCCGGTCACCGGGTCGACGACCTCCCACAGGAAATGGTCCTCCGCGATGTGCTGCATATCGCGCTCAGCAAGGCACTCGCCCGACACGCCCGGGCCCATGACCTCGGTCAACCCGTAGTTGTCAGTGCATACGATGTGCATGCGGCTCTCGATTTCCGCCTTGAGCGCAGGCGGGCAGGGCTCACCGCCGAAGAGACCGACGCGCAACGTCGACTTCTTCCAATCGTAGCCCATCTTTTCCCCCACCTCGCAAATATGGAGCGCATAGGTGGGCGTCGCGATGATCACAGTCGTACCGTAGTCCTCGATCATCTGGATATGGCGCTCGGTGTTGCCCGAACCCGCCGGAATCATCGTGCAGCCAAGTTTCATGCAGCCGTAATGGAGGCCGAAACCGCCGGTGAACATGCCGTAGCCGAATGCCATCTGCACCCGATCGCCCGGGACGACGCCCGCCATGCTGGCAAGACGCGCAATGCAGTCGCTCCAAACGGCCATGTCGTGCTTGGTATAGCCAACGACAATCGGCTTGCCCGTCGTTCCCGAGGACGAGTGCATCTCGACGATCTTGTCGAGCGGCTGGGCGAAAAGCCCATAGGGGAACGTCTCGCGCAGCGCGTTCTTATCGGTGAAGGGAAGCTTGCGGATATCTTCGAGCGTCTTGATGTCCTCGGGCCTCACACCCATCTCGTTCATCTTGTCGCGATACCACGCCACGTTCTCGTAGGTGTAGGCAACCTGCGCGATCAGCTTCTCAAGCTGGATTGCGCGGATGCGCTCGCGGCTCGAGGTCTCCATGGCGCGGTCGAACATGGGAAGCACGTCGAAATTTCCCGCAGCAGCAGCCTTGAGGGCGGCACCTTTCACGGAGGGATCGAATATCTCTTCAGCGGTACTGTTCACTATCATCACAACTTTCTTAAGCGGTTACGCAACGAGATGCGCAAGATCATCCTGGCCCAGGAGCTCAACGGGCTCGCTTTCGAGCATCCTCTCGGCGGCAGCGACGTCGTTCACCGAGAGGACGATATACGTGCTGATGAGCGAATAGCTATACGTTACATTGATGTGGCAGTCGGCGATGATTCCCATGACGCGCGCGAGCTCGCCAGGCGTGTCCTCCAAACGCAGCACGAGCACCTCGGACTTCGCGCAGGCGGCGTTCTGTTCACGAAGCACCGCGAGCGCCGCATCGGGGTTGTCGACGATGAAGCGCACGATGCCGTAGTCACCGGTATCGGAAGCGCTGTAACCGCGGACGTTGACACCCGCCTCGACGAAGGAATCGAGCACGCGTACGAGATGGCCGGGCTCGCTTTCGATGAAGACGCTGATTTGAGAAACGCTCATAAGACCACTCCTTCTCGCTTATTCCGCGGAAAACGAGGCACCCAGCTTGAACGCCTCGAGGTTGACATCGAGATACTTCTCGGGAACGCGGGCAGCGATAACCCGATTCCATACATCCGTCGGGAAGCCGAGAGCGCGTGAGAGCGCGCCGAGCAGCACGACGTTGGCCGCCTTCGTGGTGCCCGCTTTTCGAGCGAGCTCAGTTGCGGGAATGAGCATGGCCCCCGCATCGCGCAACCGCTCGCGCGCATGCTCGGGCATGGAGGCGCGACCCGTGGCGACGGGAAGCGGCTTGATCGACTCGTCGTTCACAAAGAGGCTGCCGCCTTCCTTCACGTAAGGAAGGTTGCGAAGCGCCTCGGTCGTCTCGAACGACACGACGCAGTCCGCCGAGCCCAGATCGGCGATCATGGACTGGACCTTCTCGCCGAAGCGCACGACGGTGGTCACCGCGCCGCCGCGCTGGGCCATGCCATGGATCTCGGAAACCTTCACATCGAGCCCGCTCTCCTCGGCAGCACGGGCAAGCAAATCGGCAGCGAGAATCGTGCCTTGGCCGCCAACGCCGCAAAGAAGAACCGTTTTCGTGTTCGAACTCATCGGGTCCCCCCCCCTAATCCTGAACAATGAAGCCACGTGCACAGTACTGCGCGCACTGCCCGCAGCCGATGCACATGTCGCGATCGATAAGCGCCTGGCCGGTCGACTCGTCCTTGGAAATCGCAGGACAGCCGAGGGTGATGCACACGCCGCATGCCGTGCACTGGGAAGAAACCTCGAATGCAGGCTCGCGATGGCGCTCGAGCAGAACGCACGGAGCCCTGAAGACGATCACCGAAAGCGTATCGGTGGAGGAAGTTGCCTCTTTCAAGGCGCGGCGGACGGCCCTCGCGTCGTGCGGGTCGACCGTGCGCACGTCCTCGATGCCGAGCGCCTTCAAGACGCCTTCCATATCGAGCTCGCGCGAGGGGCGGTGCTGGAGCGTCTCACCGTTGAACGGGTTGCCCTGGCGACCGGTCATGGCAGTCGTGCGGTTGTCTAGAATGCAGACGGTGCCCGCGCCCTTGTTGTAAACCGTCGAAATAAGCGACGAAAGGCCAGAATGCGCGAACGTGGAGTCACCGATCACAGCAACGACGGGACGATGCTCGCGACCCGCGAACGCAAGCTCGAAGCCGTGGGCCATCGACACGGATGCGCCCATGTCAACGCAGGTATCCATTGCGGAAAGTGGCGGCAAAGCACCCAACGTGTAGCAGCCGATGTCGCCCGTCACGATGGCCTTGCAGCGCGAGAGCTCCTTGAAGACGAGGCGATGCGGACAGCCGGGGCACAGCGCAGGAGGGCGACCCGGAACGTCTGCCTGAGCGGCAGCGTGCGCGGGCTCGGGGAACCCAAAAGCGGCGCGGATGAGCCCGACCGAGAGCTCGCCGTCGCGCGGCAGGGGCTCGGGGAAGGCAGCAACATCGATTCCGAGCGCGGACACGGCATCGGTCAGATAGCACGACGCCTCCTCGACGACGTAGAGCGCATCAACGCTCTCGGCAAACGAGCGAAGCGCCTTCTCGGGAAGGGGCCATGTGCATCCGAGCTTGAAGACCGATGCATCGGGCAGCCCTTCCAGCACATGCTGGGAAACCGCGCCGGCGCAGACGACGCCAATCTTGTCGCCATGCCTTACGACCTGGTTGTACGCGCAAGTCTCGGCCCATTCGGAGAGCGCCTCGATGCGCTCGAGCTGCACCTTGCGGCGCGGCTTCGCGAACGCGGGCATCATGACCCACTTTGCAGGGTTGCTCTCGTAGGGAGCGGGCTCGACCTCTTTTCGGGACCCGACCTCGACCGGCGTCTTCGTATGCGAGACGCGCACCGAAGAGCGGATGAAGAAGGGCACATCGAATCGCTCGGAAAGCTCGAACGCGTCGCGCGTGAAAGCGAGCGCCTCGGCGGAATCAGCGGGGTCGAGCATGGGAATATGCGCCGCGCAGGCATAGTAGTGGGAGTCCTGCTCGTTTTGCGAGGAGTACATGCCCGGATCGTCGGCAGCCAGCACGACAAATCCTCCGCCAACGCCGGTATAGGCAGCAGTGAACAGGGGATCCGCCGCGACGTTCACGCCGACGTGCTTCATGGTCGAAAGAACGCGGGCGCCACCGGCAGATGCGCCGATGCCCACCTCAACGGCAACCTTCTCGTTCACGCACCACTCGGCGTAGACGCCGTCCTTCTTCGCGAACGCCTCGAGCGTTTCGGTCGAAGGGGTACCCGGGTATGCGACGCCGATGCGCGCGCCGGCTTCCCAGGCGCCTTGCGCAATGGCCTCGTTTCCGCTTAGCAGTTCCATGTGAAATTCCCTCTCGTAAATCTCGCCTTATGCGCCGATGCGTCTATTCCTCCCGATAGACGAGGCAGAACGCGCCGATCTGCACGACATCGCCCTCGTGGAGCTCGCGCGCCTCGACGTTATCGTTGTTCACCCACACGCCGTTGAAGGAGCTGTCGTCGGTGATCGTGTAGCCATCGCCTGTCGGCTCGACAACCGCGTGGCTGCGCGAAACCGTCATATCGTTTAAGAAGATATCGCACTGCGGATTGCGCCCGACGCTCATCGGCGCATTGCCGAGCCTGTAGACCATTCCGATTTGGGGACCCTTGACAACTCTCAGCACGAACTGGTGTTGCGGATGGTCTGCCGCAGGCACGTCCCTTCCCTCAATGGGAAACGGCTTGAAGCTCTGCGTTGCGCCAAGCAACTTGAATCCGCAGGTCGGACACGCAGAAGCATCTGGGTTAAGAGTTGCACCGCATACGGGGCACGTTTCAGTCATAATGCTCGTCCTTCTTTCGTCTTGCATATGAAAGTGTAGCGAATCAGTACTTGGCCTTCGTCTTGTCGTTGATGAGCGGGGTGTCGTTCAAGTCAACGGACGTTGCAACGGTCTGACTCCCGGTGAAATGAGACAGAAGCCTGCCCACCCAAATACCGGCAGCTTCAAGAGGATTCGGCGCCGCAACGTCCTCGCACGCGACAAGGTCGACCGTGGCAATCGTCTCGTTGTGCTGCTTGAAGACAGCGCTACCAACTTTGTCGCCCTCATGCACATTCCCGCTCACGTTGTCGAAACTCATTGTACAGCTCACGTTGCCTTTGAGCGAGAACACGTCGACCGAGCCGTCTGGTTCGGAGAAGGTCGCTTTAATCGTCTTATCCGTCCAATCGCCATGCGCGACCTCGGCAACGACGGGAACTTCCTTGGTGGAAGAACCCCAGGACATCGTAGCCGTTTCGCTCGCATGGGCATACGGGTAGTTCACACTATTGGCGTATACCCAGTCGAAAAGCGTCTTCGCGTCCGTGAAGCGCTGCTGCTCGCTTGACGAGTTGAGCACGATTGCATATAAGTCGAGCCCATCGCGGTTGCAGGCACCCGCAAAACATTCCCCGGCGAGCGAGGTGAATCCCGTCTTTATGCCGCAAGCACCCTCGTAGACGCCGATAAGCTCATCGGTCGATTCCAGCTCGAGCGGAGTTGCTACTCCCCCGCGCGTGACCGTGATCGTCGCCTTGTCCTTCGAGACGATATCGCGGAACGTCTGGCTTTTCATCGCGTAGGCGGACATCGTTGCCACATCGCGGGCCGTACTGTGCATATCGCCCGCATACTGGTTGAAGTCGAGCCCATGGGGATTCGCGAACAGTGTGTTCGCGCATCCGAGAGCCGCCGCCTTGGCGTTCATCGCGGCAACGAATGCCGCCTGTGCGCCGCCCTCGCCTCCAAGCTTCGCACCGACAGTGTCCGCAATAGCGATCGCCGCGTCGTTGCCCGACGAGGTGAGAAGCGCCTTGATGGCGTCCTCCATGGAAAGCACGTCGCCCTCTTTGAGCGACGCGGAGGACTCGCCGATGGAGGCTGCCTGAGCACTAACCGTCACCTGGTCGGTGAGCTGGGAGTTCTCCAGAGCAACAATCGCCGTCATAATCTTAGTCACCGATGCGATATGCGTCTGTGTGTCCGGGTTACGCTCGAAATACACCGTGCCGTTGCCGTCGACAACATAGGCATACGTCGCATCGATGCTTGGGCACTGAGAGACGGCAAGCCCGCGCGACTCAACGGTCTCGCCAGCGACGACATCGGTTTTCGCGACGCCGGCGAAAGCGGTGGCGGGCATGAGGGCGAACGAGAGCGAGACTGCAAGAACGCAGGCGCAAAGCGCGGAAAGCGCCCGCGCCCCGAAGGGGGCACGGGCGCTGCGCGCGATATGACGAGAGCTAGCAATCAAGCTGGTAAACCTCTTCCGGGGATACGGTTGCGAAGCCAGCCTCTTCGAGCTTGGCCTCGATGCCTTCCGCTTCACCAATTTTCAGTACGTCGATCGCCATTTCGGGATTGACGGAGAAGCAGTATCCGTACTCGATGTTGACGGACTGCTGGTCCAAAAACTCAAGCAGAGTCGCAAGTCCGCCCTTCACATTGGGAACGCGAACGGCGAGAACCGGGGTGACCATCGCACGATAGCCGGCCGCACGAAGCGCTTCGGCGGCGGCGTTCGGAGTATCGGCGAGGACGCGAGCGACGCCGAAGTCTGCCGTGTCAGCAAGGTTTAGGGCGTGCAGGTTCACGCCCGCATCACTCAGCACGCGGCATGCAGCGGCGAGACGGCCCTTGTCGTTCTCCAGGAAAACAGTCAGCTGAGAAATCATTAGTGCTTCCCTTCTCTCAAATCGATGACGCGCTTGGCCTTGCCTTCGCTGCGCTCGATAGACTTCGGCTCGACGATCTTGATGTCGACCTTGATCTGCAGGTTGCTCTTGAGCTCGGCACCAAGGCGCGCCTTCAAGTCCTCGAGCTTGCGGATCTCATCGATCGGGAACTCGGGCACGGTCTCGACGTTCAGCGTGACCTTGTCGAGCGGGCCGTTGTCGGTGAGCACGATCTGGTAGTGCGCCGTGATCTCGTCGAAGCCGGTGATAATCTGCTCGATCTGCGACGGGAACACGTTCACGCCGCGGATAATCATCATATCATCGGAGCGGCCGATGATGCGGTCGATCTTGCGGTGGGTGCGCCCGCATGCGCACTCCTCATTGATGATGCGGGTGATATCGCGGGTGCGGTAGCGCACAAGCGGGCAGCACTCGCGCGTGAGCGTGGTGAACACGAGCTCGCCATAGGTGCCGTCGGGCACCGGCTGAAGCGTTTCGGGGTCGATGATCTCGGCGAAGAAGTGGTCTTCCGCCAGGTGCAGGCCGTGGGACTCGGAGCACTCCATCGCAACGCCGGGGCCCATAACCTCGGAGAGGCCATACACGTCGCAGTAGCGGATGCCGAGCTTGTCGCGGATTTCCTGGCGCATGTTCTCGGAAGCGGGCTCGGCGCCGAAAATACCGGCGGAGAGCTTGAAGTCCTTCGCGGGGTCATAGCCCATGCTGATAGCCGTATCGGCCAGATAAAGCGCGTAGGAAGGCGTGCAGCACAAGATGTCGGTGCCAAGGTCGACCATCATCTGGATCTGGCGCTTCGTGTTGCCCGAAGAGGTCGGGATAACCGAGCAGCCAGCCGCCTCCGCGCCGTAATGCGCACCGAGACCGCCCGTGAACAGGCCGTAGCCGTAGGACACCTGAACGGTCGAATCGGCGGAGCCGTCAACCATATAGATGCCGCGGGCGAAGCAATCGCCCCAGTTCTTGATGTCGTTTGCGGTATGCCCCACAACCGTCGCCTGACCGGTGGTGCCGGAGGACGCGTGGATGCGAGCGACGTCTTTCTTCGGAACGGCGAACAGGCCGAACGGGTAGGCGTCGCGCATATCCTGCTTGACGACGAACGGGAACTTCGCGAGATCCTCGAGGCAGGTCAGGTCGTCGGGCGTGACACCCGCCTCGGCGAAGGACTTCTTATAGAAATCGACGTTGTCATACGCGTGACGAATCGACTTCTTCATTCGCTCGAGCTGCAACTCGCGCAACTGCTCGCGCGGCATGGTCTCGATTTCTTCTTGGAA
Source organism: Coriobacteriia bacterium (assembly GCA_030540225.1). Lineage (GTDB taxonomy): Bacteria > Actinomycetota > Coriobacteriia > Coriobacteriales > Eggerthellaceae > Ellagibacter. Next base: position 16,059 of record JAUNWQ010000008.1, read on the forward strand.
ATACACCTCAAGTCCTTCCTTGTCTTACCTGGCGCATGCGCGCCCTTGCCCACGTCACCAAGCTATTGGATGCAAAATTTGACCCGATAGCTAGGGTTAACTCGTACAGTGTAGCGTTTGTGCCCACCCCGTCATAGGAAAAGGGCGGCAAAACTAGATTTCCTGCGCCTGAAAGCGTTATTCGGCACGCATTTCACGCTTCGCAGCGGAAAGCTTGAGCGCCCCCGCCGCGACGTAATAGATCGTCGTGAACGCGCCGACGATAAGGCCTGCATAGACAAACCAGATACCCCACGAATAGGGGTCCGAGGAGAAGCCGGGAAGCCACGAGAAAGGCACGACCCCCATGCCTACAAGGACAGGCCAATTGAGAAGGAGCGCCGCGAAACCGACGAACAAAAACGTCGTCGCCACCTTGCCAGGATAAATCACCGCCACGCGGATGCGCCACCTCTTGAGAAGGTACGCCCCGCCGATGAGAAGCAGCAGGTCGCGTCCAAGAACCAAGACGACGATCCACAGCGGCAGGCGTCCGACGGCAAGCAGGCACACAACACCAGAGATCATGAGGATGCGATCGACGGCAGGATCGAGCAGACGACCGAGCTTCGAGACCGTGTGCGTTCGGCGAGCGATCTGCCCGTCGATCCAATCAGTTCCCGCCGCCACGGCAAAAAGGACCGTTGCGAGAATGTCGTAGCCGGTCAAAAGCAAAACGATGAAGCAAGGGACCATGCACAAGCGAATCGTCGAGATGAGATTTGGAATAGTGAAGATGGTGTCGAGCACCTCGTCTTCCTCGGGTGTCAGGTCATTTTTCGCGGCCTTGTCTATCATCTTCGCCATATAAGCCAAGCCCCCAGTAAATAAATCCCCAGCGGGTCAGTCGTGTCATTTGCAGCGAATTATTATAGCGCCCTGCCTTATCCGAAGCGGCGCACTTCGCCGATTCCCCACGGAGATGTTGCCGACCCGTTTCGTTCGTTTCAATGGGCTTCACAAGACGCCTCGACATGACGGTCGAGCCCGAATGAAATCGCCGCGCCCGCCTTCATCGACGCTTTTGCCCAACTTCAAAGAAACCTAATCCAAGAAATCCTCGTTTATGCCCAGACCCAAGTTGCGGGCGATAGCGCGCAGTCCCTCGTCGGAGATGGTGTTCGCAAACTCGCCGCCTCCGTTGAGCAGCCGCGCCCTTACGTAGATATCCGACGCCTTTTCAATGGTGTGCATAAGGCCGAACGCGGAATCGAAATCAGAGCCCGAGCAGAACAGCCCGTGCTGTGCCCAAATGACCGCATCGTAGGTCTTCATAAGCTCGGAGGTCGCCATTGCAATCTCGGCACCGCCCGGAACCATCCACGGCAGAACGCCGACACCCTTCGGGAAGGCGATGATGCACTCCGTCATGGCTTTCCACAGCGTGCGCGTGATGGTGCGAGCATCGAGCGGCATCACGGAGGTGAGCGCGACCACGTTTATCGGGTGGGCATGGTAGAGAACGCGGGACGAGCCGCCGGTCACGTCCACGCGAACCGAATGGATCATGAAGTGCGAGGGGAATTCCGAGGAAGGCTTGCCGCCATCTTTAAGGCCCCACACAATACGGCACGCGTTGCCTTCAGGGTTGATCTCGACGATCCCCACGTTCTTCGCAGTGTCGAGCGGGACGTTGCGCATATAGCGTCCCGCGCCCGTCACGGCAAAATACGCACCGCGAAGGTTGTCGGCTTGAACGCCCAAGGGAATCCAATTGCAGGGGTTCTCGTAAAAGAAAGGGCGGCAGTCCGCCACTTCCCCATCGGTCATGCGGTACGTGAGGTTTCCGCCGTTGCGCTCGTGCCAGCCTTGGTTCCAGCCGTCGGCGCACAGGCGCACAAAACCCTTCATGAACGGCTGCCGCTCCACAGCGACGCCTGAAACGACGCCTTTCGCTGTCGAAACGCCCTTGTCAATCACATCTTGCGCGCTGTCGAAAAAGCCCATCGTTTCGCAACCTTCCACTATTCGTAGCGCATCGCGCGCCTTTCTTGCCGACAGGCCCGACTATACCGCTCGATTCACGTATAAACCCCGAGAACAGCGGAATCAACGCAAAACGAGAAGGGACCCCGCAGGGCCCCTTCGAAGCGCGCAATAGGAAGCCTTCGCCCGATGGGCGAGACGAGAACGCTGCTGTTAGCTTACCTTCTTCATCGGCTTGGGATGCTCGGGGACGTCTACCGACTCGATGTACATCTCCTTCGAAGGCGCCGGCCAGCCAGGCTCCATCGACAGGCAGTGCTTCGGGCATTCGAGCACGCAGGTTCCGCACTGGACGCAGCGGAACTTGTCGATGGTCCATTTGCGGTTGGGCTTCTCAACCACGATGGCAGCGCATGGGCAGCGGCGCTGGCAGATGCCGCACAGGATGCAAACATCTACATCGTTGACGATATGCCCCTTAAGTCCTGCGGGAGCCTCTTTTTTCTCCATGGGATATAGCACCGTCTCAGGCTTTTTGAACAGCGAGCCGAGCGTCATCTTTCCCAGTTTGAATCCACCCATGTTCTTCTACCTTTCCGTGCAGCTGATGCAGGGGTCGATGGTGAGGATGATGTTGTTCACGTCAGCCAGATCGCAGCCCTTGAGCGCCGCGGTCATTCCTGCGAGGTTTTGCGAGGTTGGCGTGCGCATGCGCATGCGCTCGAGGTTCTTCGTGCCGTTGCCGCGGGCGTAGTAGTAGCACTCGCCGCGCGGCTGCTCGACGACGTTGGACGCCTCGGATCCGGCAACCGGAGAGCCCTTCACGGCAACCGAGATGTCACCCTCGGGAATCTTGGAGATCATCTCCTCGATGATATCGATCGACTGCAGCACCTCAAGCGCGCGAACCTTGCAACGAGCATAGCAATCGCCCTGGTCGTCGAGGATGGGACGGAAATCGGCGAGCTCCGCGTAACCGCCGCGCCCGAGCATGCGCACATCATAGTTCACGTTCGAGGCGCGGGCGAAAGGACCCACCATAGAAAGCGCGAGGGCGTCCTCATGGCTCACATGGCCCACCCCGACGGTGCGGTTCTTGACCGACGAGTCCTTCAGGAAGGCGTTCATAATTTGGCGATAGTCGTCTTTGATGCCCTCGAGCACGCGTTTGATCTCAGCAAACTGCGCCGCATCGATGTCGCGCACGACGCCGCCGACCTTCACGACCGAGAAGATGACGCGGCCTCCCGTCGTCTTCTCGAAGATATCAAGGACGCGCTCGCGCAGGCGCCAGCAATGCATGAACAGGCTCTCGAAGCCAAAGGCGTCAGCGGCAAGGCCGAGCCACAGGATATGCGAGTGGATACGCGAGAGTTCGTGCCAAATGACGCGCAAATACTCGGCGCGCTTGGGGATCTCGACGCCCATGAGGCTCTCGACGGTCTCGGCGTAGCCCATAGAGTGACCGAACGCGCAGATGCCGCAGATGCGCTCAGCGATGAAGATGAACTGGTTGTAATCGCGGGTCTCGACGAGTTTCTCGAGGCCGCGATGGACGAAACCGATTTGGGGAATCGCCTCGAGCACCTTCTCGTCCTCAACAACGAGGTCGAGGTGAAGCGGCTCGGGCAGCACGGGATGCTGCGGACCGAAGGGGATGACGGTTGCCTTGCCCATCGCTATTCACCGTCCTTTCCGGTATTCGCCGCACGCTCGGCGGTTTCCTGGCGTGCCTTCGCATCGAGGGCAGCACGGACCTTAGCCGCACGCTCGGGGTCGAGCTGCGCGAGCTTGGCCTCGATTTCGGCATCGCGCTCGACGTTGGTCGAACCGACGGCGCGCTTCGCCTCGGCGGCCTTCTTCTTGCGCTCGAGGGCCGCGCGGACCTTGGCGGCCTTCTCGGGATCGAGGTTCTCGAGCTCCGCCGCGCGGGTGGCGCGCTTGCTCTCGCGGGACTGCTCCGCCTCGGCGGCCTTTGCCGCCTTCGCCGCGAACGCCGCCTTGATGCGCGCGAGCTTCTCGGGGTCGGTGCCCGCGAAGCGTTCCTCGAAATCGGCCATCTGCGCAGGGTCGATACCCGAGACCTTCTGCTTCATCTGCTTCATGGCATCGGGGTGATCGGCTGCGTACTCGGTCTCGGCCACCTTCGCAGCGCGGGCGCGCTTGGCTTCCGCAGCCTTGGCGGCCTTCTCGCGAGCAGCCTTCTGAGCAGGCGAGATGATAGTCATCGGCTCGGATTTCGCAAGCTGGTAGAACTTGCCGCCGAAATCAATGGCGATGCCCTCAATCGTCACGCCGAACAAGTCATGGATTTCGTTCTCGAACACGAAGGCCGCGAGGAAGTTGCCGGTAATGGAGGGCACGACGTCGGTCTTCTTTACGCCCTTGACCTCGTAGTTGCAAAGCGTGCCGCCGTCCATCATGAACGAGTACACCAGATCGACGCCCGCATCGGTGTTTACCGCGAGGATCTGAACGAAGCGCGCGCGCTCGCTTTTCATGCGGTCGGAGAGCGCCAGCACGTCTGCCAGCTTAAGCGGAATGAACTCGGAGGAGAATTCCATAAGTCCTACGCTCCCTTCTTCTGTTGCGCCATAGCCTTCGCCTTCTCATCGAGGATGCCGATAGCCTGTACGACGCCGTCGATGATCGCCTCGGGGCGGACGGCGCAGCCTGGCACGTACACGTCGACGGGGATTGCCTTGTCAACGCCACCGAGCACGTTGTAGCAGTCGTGGAAGACACCGCCCGAGCACGCGCAGATGCCGCAGGCAACGACCGCCTTCGGCTCGAGCATCTGGTCGTAAATCTCCTGCACGACTTTGATGTTCTGCTCGTTTACGCTACCAGTGACGAGAAAGATGTCGGCATGCTTGGGGTTGCCGGTGTTGATGATACCGAAGCGCTCGACGTCGAAGCCCGGGCAGAGCGCCGCGAGCACCTCGATGTCGCAACCGTTGCAGCTCGAGGCATCGTAGTGGATGACCCAAGGTGATTTCGAGTTGTAAGCCATAAGTGAGCCTCCTTACAGGTAGGCCAGAACGGCCACGTTCAAACCGCCGGCGACGAGCGCGACAAGCCATGCGGACTTCAGCATGAGCTGCCACTTCACGCGGGCGAAGTTGTTATCGATCCAGATCTCGAGGAAGTACACCGCGAGAACAACAACGATCGCAAGGATAATCGAGAGCGGGTTCGACCAGATGAAGAACATCGCGACCCACCCCATGAACAGTACGTTCTCGCACCAGTGCATCACTTCCACCAAACCCAGCGTAGGACCACTCATCTCAGTCGTGACGCCGCGAACGATTTCCTGGTGCGCATGGTGCGACATGGAGATGTCGAAAGGCGACTTGCGCAGCTTGATCGTGAGCACGAACAAAAAGCCCAAGAACGCGAGCCACGCCGTCGTGATTGCGGGGGCATCGAGGAAGAAAACTCCCGCCACATCGAACCAACCGGACGCCATGAAAAACGCCACGCACATGAGATAGAGCATCGGCTCGTACGCCATCGCCTGCAACGTCTCGCGAGCAGCACCCACTTCCGAATACGGCGAGCGCGTGGAATAGGCGGCCACGATGAAGAGCAGCGAGGAGAGCGTCACGAGGAACACGCTCAGAAGCAGATTGCCGCCCGAGAAGAACACACCGCCCGCGACCAGCGTGAAGATGAACGCGAACAGGATGTAGGCATGCTCGGAGGTGTTCACCGAGGCGTTTTCCTTGGAGAAGAGCTTGCGCACGTCGTAGTAAGGCTGCAAAAGCGGCGGTCCGACGCGTCCCTGCATGCGCGCGGAGATGATGCGGTCGAGTCCCGCGAGCAAACAGCCGATGATGGGGCCCGCAATCGCAAATGCGATGATGCCCAGAACGGTTGCAAGAGTCGTCATCAAAGCCACCTTCCTAGACGAAGAGATTCATAAATGCGATTACAAGCCATGCTAGCCCCAACGCAATTCCGGCGACCATGACGAGAGTGCATATCGCCGAAGCGATTGGCGTAATCCTCGTCTCTCCGAAGATGTTGTCGAGGTACATGTTGCGCGACGTCGCGGCAACGGGTTGCGACATCGAGCCGCGAAACGTGCGCGCCATGTTGTCGGCCGAAGCGCCCGCAAGGTACACATCGACCTTCTTTTGCTTCGAGGAACGCCCCAGCCCCGCAAAGAGCATGAGGATAATAGCAACCGCGCAGATAGCCGCAATCCAGAGGTTGTCATCGTCTATTCCCTGCCCCGACACGCCGAAGACCTCCTCGACGTAGGGGACGACGAGCCCCGACGACATCAGCGGAAGAAGCACGCACGTCACGCAAACGAGACCCGCCATCAAAAGAAGCGCCACCCACTCCGTTTTATGCACGGTGAGCTCGACGTTTTGCGGCTCGCCTGCAATCCCCGAGAGCTTGCCGAGCCACTTCGCCCAGAACATGAAGGTCGCCGCCGAACCGAATGCGAGCAGGATGATAAGCGCGACGTTGCCCGTTTCAACGAACGATACGAGCGTCGCCCACTTCGCGATGAGCATGCCGAAAGGCGCCACGAACATGCACATGATTCCGAGCATCATGAAGCGAGCAAGACGCGGCATGCGCTCGAAGAGCAGGTCCATGTCCTCGATGTTGCGGCTGCCGATATGATGTTCGGCGGTACCGACGCACAGGAACAGCAGGCTTTTCGCAACCGCGTGGAAGATGATGAGCAGGATAGCAGCCCAAACGGCTTCCGGCGTTCCGACACCCGCGCATGCAGTGATAAGGCCCAGGTTCGCAATCGTGGAGTACGCGAGCACGCGCTTGGCGTTGCTTTGAGAGATGGCCAATAGCGAGCAGAATAGAAAAGTGAACCCGCCAACGAGAATGACCATAACCGACGCCGGAAGACACGCGGCAAAGACAGGCGAAAGCTTCACCAACAGGAACACGCCTGCCTTGACCATGGTCGACGAGTGCAAAAGAGCAGAGGTCGGCGTCGGAGCAACCATAGCGCCCAAAAGCCAGGTGTGAAAAGGAATCTGAGCCGCTTTGGTCATGCCCGCGAATGCAAGGAGCACCGTCGGAAGGAGCACCACATACGGCTGTGAGGAAGCAAACTGGATGAAGTACGTAAACATGAGAGGGACACGAAAACTCGCCAAGAGGATGATGGCCACCTGGAAAGCGATGCCGCCGAGCATGTTCATCACAATCTGACGAAATGCGTTGTTAATGGCCTCTTCGGTCTTTGTGAAGCCAATGAGGAGAAACGAGCAGAGTGTGGTGACTTCCCACGCCGTGTACATCCACGTCATGTTGTCGGCAAGCACGATGATGAACATTGCGGACAAGAATGCGAACATAAGGGCAAAAAACCACGGGCGGCGGTCTTTCGCCTGCGGGTTCTCATGCAGCTCATGAGCCTGGAAGTCCTTCATATAGCCAAGCGCGTATACGCAGATACCCGAGCCCACGATGCCGATGATGAGCACCATAATCACACCGAGTGCATCGACATGCACGGCGGTGGTGAGGTCGGTCCCGAGCCACAAAGGCTTGGTGCGGGGTGCGAAGAATTCAATCCATAGCGCGAAGAGGATCTGCACAATCGCCAGCCCAAGCGCAAGCGGACGCTTGTAGCGCACGGCATAGCACACGATGAACGCGGCGACCACAAGGTCAATCGCCAAGCTCACGAGCGAAAGCAAGTTCTCAAGGTTGGGGGTGACGCTGTAGTCGACGGGCCCCGTGCCCGCAAACACCACTGCAAAGGCAATCGAGAGAACCGCGATAAGAGCAGCGAAAGCTACACCTATCACGTCGCGCGCGCGGTCGTTCTTGATCACGAGAAGCAGCAATGCCGCAACTACGGGCACCACAATGAGGGAGGCAATTAGCTCCATCGCATACTCCTTTACTTGAATAGTGACCTTCCTGCTCCAAGCGCAAACGGGGAAGGCGAACGCGAGACTCGCGTGACGTCTACTCTAGTAAAAAGGAGGCTATTCGACCTGCACCTTTGGAGTGCAGGTCGAAATCAGTCGGTAAAAGGGCTATCGCTGAGGTAGCAATTGCAAAAATGAAGAAAAGCGGGTCAGAAGACTTATTTCTGACCCGCTTGTGTAAGCTGGTCGGGTTGACAGGATTTGAACCTGCGACCCCTTGACCCCCAGTCAAGTGCGCTACCAAACTGCGCCACAACCCGATTCATTTGTTTGCCGTCCGCTTAAGACAGCTTGTTTATAATACCGTTACCTTCGATAGGTTTCAAGCCCCTATTTCAAGAATTCTAGGGCTTTATCGAGAATTCGATCGGCGAGTTCGCGTTTGCCCATTTCAGGAAGATGCTCCTCCCCCGAAGCCGAGACAAAAGCCACCTCGTCCGAATCAGCACCGAAGCCCTGGCCGCGCGAAACATCGTTCGCTACGATGAAATCGGCCTTCTTGCGGGAAAGCTTGCTGCGTGCGTTGCCAACAACGTCGTTCGTCTCAGCAGCGAACCCCACGACCACCTGGCCCGTACGCTTCGAGGCGCCGCACGAGGCGAGAATATCGGGATTCTCAACGAGATCAATATGTGCAAGCGCCTCATCATCAGCGCCCTTCTTGAGCTTGCGGCCGGGTGCCTCGCGCGGGCGGAAATCGGACACCGCCGCGGAGAAAATGGCGATATCGGCAGACGGAAACGCCTCGTCAACGGCAGCTTTCATCTCGCAGGCCGTGCCCACGCGCACCATTTGCGCCCCGGCAACGTCGTCAAGGCTCACAGGACCCGTGACAAGCGTGACCACGGCGCCGCGCTCAAGGGCAGCCTCGGCGATCGCGAAGCCCATCTTGCCCGTCGAGGGATTCGAAATGAACCGCACGGCGTCGATCGGCTCGACGGTAGGGCCGGCTGTCACAACGACGTGCTTCCCTTCCAAATCCTTTTCGCGCCCGAGCATACCAAGAACGCTCGCGACGATGTCGGCAGGGTTGGCCAGGCGGCCACGACCAACGTCTCCGCAGGCGAGATAGCCTTCGCCGGGCTCGATGAAGCTCACCCCGCGAGATGCAAGCACCTGCATGTTATGCTGCGTCGCCACAGCCTCGTACATGTGCACGTTCATCGCGGGCGCCACCGCAATCGGCGCCGTACAGGCAAGCGCGGTCGTCGAGAGCAGGTCATCGGCAATTCCCGCCGCCATCTTCGCAAGCACGTTGGCCGTGCAAGGCGCGATAAGGAACAAATCGCACTCCTCGGCAAGCGAGACGTGATGGATCGGGTCCCCCGGACCGTCACCGAAGGTGTCGATGGCGACAGGCTCGTGCGTTAGGGCGCGGAAGGTGGTCGGCCCGACGAACTCGCAGGCATTCTTCGTCATCACGACTTTCACACGCACGCCCGCCTTCTGAAGCCCGCGCAAGATCTCGCAGGATTTATAGGCGGCGATGCATCCCGTGACACCGAGGAGCACCAAGGGCGCTGCGGCGTTTTCGGTTTTCCTATCGTATGTCTTCGCTTGGCAGGTATCACTCATGATGTCGCTCTCCTTCCCCAAGATATGGCCTCAACACATCGCAGAGAGCCCGCACGTGCGCACGGCTCCGGTTCAAGCAAGGGACGTACACGAAGCGGGAGTCGTCCGCCGGATGACCCGCCGCGCGCAAGCTCTCGCGATACAAGTCGCCGAACTCGATTTCCACATCGAAGCGCGTCTCCAGGCAGTCGACGGAGAAACCAGGGCAGACGATGAAGGTGCGCCCATCGTCGACCTCGGCCAAACGAGCAAGCGTGTCCTTCGTGAAGGGGGACAGCCACGTGCGAGCATTGTCGAAGCGGCAATGGTAGCTTATCGTCCACGTTTTTCGATCGAGGCCCAGCTCATCGGCAACATGTAAGCTCGTGGACCCCGTTTGCAGCTCGTATGTGTCCCCGTCTTCGATATCGACAAGCGGGATGGAGTGGAACGAGAACACGAGGCGGTCGCCAGGCTGCTGGCCGAACCCGGCATGCTCGATCGAGGCGGCGAGCGCGCGGATATAGCTCGGATGCTCCGCATACCCCTCTACGACCGTCGTGTCGCCCTTCCAGTGCGCACGGCGCACCGCGCGAGCGACCGAGTCCTTCACGGAGAGCGTCGTGCTGTGCGCGGTTTGCGGGTAAAGCGGCAGCACGACAATGCGGTCGCATTCGAACTCGCGAAACTCACGGAGAGCCTTCTTGACGGGCGGCTCGCCGTAACTCATCGCGATGCGGACGGGGGCGTCGAAACCCTCGCTTTCAAGGCGCGCTTCGAGCGCTGCGGCGAGCGCCTTGTGCGTCACGAGCAAGGGCGACCCCTCGGGCGTCCAAATCTGTTGGTACTTCTCTGCCGATGCAACGCTTCGCTTCGGCAGGATGGCCAAATGGAGGATGAACCACCAGATGAAACGGTTCATGGGCGCGATGTGCTTGTCCATAAGAAACTGTGCCAGATAGCGCTTGACGGCCTTCGGCTCAGGCGCCGACGGCGTCCCGGTGTTCACGAGGAGCACGCCCACTTTATCTTTGCCATGCAACGCCATAACGCATCACTCCTATTCGGGTAGCTCGCCTTCGATCGAGGGGTGAGGGGCGTCCGCCAAGAGGGCGGCCACCTCATGGCCGGCATCGGTCAAGCCGCGACTTCGGTCGGCCAGGACACTGAGTACCTCTGCCAAGTCGCGCGGCAGGTTATCGGCGAACTCGAGCTCCTCGGAGGTCTCGGGGTGGGTGAACCGGATTCTGAACGAGTGGAGGAACTGCCGCTTGAGCCCCAGCTGGGCACGCGTATCCTTCGGCCCGTTCGCCGTGTAGACAGGGTCGCCGACGAGCGGGTGCTTCGCATACTGCATATGAACGCGAATCTGGTGCGTGCGCCCCGTGAACAGCTTGCAATCGATCAGCGTGTACCCGTCGTCATGCTGGCGCGGCTCGAAGCGCTCGAGCACGCGAAAGGTGGTGACGGCGTCGCGGGCAGAAGGCACATCGCGCACGGCCATGCGTGTTCGCTCGTTGGCGCTTCGCGCGATCGGCGCGTCGATCATGCCTGTGTCCGGTGCAATCACGCCGTGAACGAGCGCGAGGTAATGGCGATCGACCGCGCGATCGCGGATATCCCCCATAAGGGCATAACCAGCCGCATCGGTCTTCGCAGCGAGCATAAGCCCCGATGTGTCGCGATCGAGCCGGTGCACGATGCCGAGGCGATCGTCCTCGCCCTGCACGTTGCAGAGGTGGTCGACCCCACAATGGTAGATGAGCGCGTTCACGAGCGTCCCATCGACGTGGTCGACAGACGGATGACACACAAGCCCGACCTGCTTGGACAGCACGATAAGGTCGTCGTCCTCGAAGCGGATGTCTAGGTCGATTGGCTGTCCTGTTACCGGGCCCGGCTCGACCTCTTCCTCTTCCTGGTACACGATCATGTCGCCCGCAGCGACTGCGTACTTCTTGGCAACGTTGACCCCGTTCACGAAGACGTCGCCCGACTCGATCGCCCGCGCGGCGGCGCTGCGGCTCGCAAAGCACGACCGCGCGGCGAGAAGCGAGTCAAGCCGCTCCCCCGCATCGAGCGCCGTGGCGGAATAGCTCAGCATGCGCGCCATCTATTCCCCACCCCCGTTTTCGCTCCCGCACACCGCGTTCTTCGCCTCGGTGCGCTGATGGATGAAAAGCGACACGATAAACAATATGATTCCGCAGGTCACACCGATGTCCGCAACGTTGAAGATAGGAAAGTCGATGAACGTCGGCTCGATGAAATCAACGACGAAGCCGAGCGTGAAGCGGTCGATCGCGTTGCCGATACCGCCCGCGACGACAAGCGAGATCCCGATGAGCTCACCCGCGTTCGGGCGCTGCGGGGTAAGCACAAGATACGCCGTGAGCGCAATGCAGACCACGAGCGAGAACGCACCGAGAGCCCTGGTGGCGCCGGAGAAGATGCTCCAGGCACCGCCCGTGTTGTAAACGAGATGGAAGCGGAATATGCCGAGAATCGGGTCGGAAATCACCTGTCCCGCATGATATGAGCCGTTGAAGAACAACTTCGATGCCTGATCAAGGACAAGCCACACCACCACGATGGGGATAAACACGGCGAACCGCCGCGCAACTGCGCGCACGGTCCGCCCGTTCTCGAAATCTTTGTCGGCGCTCAAGCGCTAGTCCTCCTCGGAAAAGCCGATCGAGTCGAGCACGTCGCCGCAGCGCTCGCAGACATGCGGATGATGGGCGTTGCCACCGAGCTCGCGCACGTTCCAGCAGCGCGGGCACTTCTCGCCTACCGCAGGAGCGACGGCACAGGAGAAGCCCTCGCCCGAGACGACTTCCACCGCCGCGCAGACGAAGACCTCGGCGAGGTCGACATCGGCCAAAGCGGCGGCGACATCGGCGGGAAGGGTGAGCGTGGCGGAAGCCGCCTGGCTCGTGCCCTCCGTCACGACGCCCGCTTCCTTCGCTTCCTCGAACGCCTTGGTGAAGACGTCGCGCGCTGTTGCGAGCTGGTTGTAAGCGGACAGCAGCGCGGAGGCTTCCTCTGCAGACCAAGGAGCCTCGTACCAGTCGAGCAGAGCAGCGCGGGTCTGACCGTCGCGAATCGACTCGGGCAAAAACGCCATAACCTCGTCACAGGTGAACACGAGAATCGGCTGCAGGTCGTGCACGAGCATCGAGAGAATCTGCGCCCACACGGTAAGGGCGCTGCGACGTTCCTGGCCGTCAGCCTGGCCGCAGTAGACGCGGTCTTTGGTAGCGTTCAGGTAGCCGTTAGAAAGCTCAGTCACGTAATCGTAGAGGTTGCGGTACACCACGTTGAAGCGATAGCCCTCGTAGGCTTCCGTCACGATCTCGTGCACCTGGCAAAGGCGGGCAAGCGCGAGCTTGTCGTAGCCCGCAAGGTCGTCTAGCGCCACGGCGTCGGTCGCGGGATCGAAGCGACCCTCGATCTCGCCGAGCAGGAAGCGGAGCGTGTTGCGAATCTTGCGATACGCCTCGCCCACGTGGGAGAGGATCTCACCGTCGCAGGTCACGTCGTTGGAAGTATCGACGGAAGAGACCCACAGGCGCATGACGTCGGCGCCACGGGTGTCGCATTCCTTGTTTGGATCGATGACGTTGCCGAGTGACTTGGACATCTTGCGTCCCTGGCCGTCGAGCGTGAAGCCCTGCGAGACGACCGCCTTGTAGGGAGCTGTGCCGTACGCGCCCACCGAGGTCATGAGCGAGCTCATGAACCAACCACGGTGCTGGTCGGAGCCTTCGAGATACATATCGGCCGGGAACTCAAGGTTGTCGCGGTGCTTGCACACGGCGGTGTGCGAAACGCCCGAGTCCCACCACACGTCGAGGATATCCTTGTTCGCCTTCAGGTGATGGCCGCCGCACTTGGGGCAGACGCACGCGTCGCCGAGGTAGCTTGCTGGGTCGTCGGTGAACCAGCAGTCGGAGCCTTTCTCGCGGAAGAGCGCGATAACGGCGTCGAGCGTTGCATCGTTCACGACGGTTTCACCGCAGTCTTCGCAGGTGAAGGCAGGGATAGGCACACCCCAGTTGCGCTGACGGGAGATGCACCAGTCGGGACGGCCCTCCACCATCGACCCGATGCGCTTCACGGCATGGGGCGGGTAGAACGCAACCTTCGAGAGCTCCTCGAGCGCCTCCTCGCGCAGCGTGCGGCCGTCGTCGAGCGCTTTGTCCATCGAGACGAACCACTGGCTCGTGGCGCGGAAGATGACAGGCTGCTTGCAGCGCCAGCAGTGCGGATAGCTGTGGTTGATGTCCTCGTGAAGGATGAGCGTGCCGCGCTCGCGCAGCCACTCGATGATCTTCGGGTTGGCCTCGTTGACCTCCATGCCGGACCAGGGGCCGCCCGTGCCCATCTCGTCGCCCTTGTAGAAGCGACCGTCGTCGTCGACGGGCATGACCACGGGAATATCGAATTTCATGCCGACGAGGTAGTCGTCGACGCCATGCCCGGGAGCACCATGGACGATGCCGGTGCCGTCATCCAAAGTGACGTAGTCGGCGTAGACGAACTCGCCCTCGACTCCCTGGTCGCCGAAGATGGGCTGCTTATACTTGTTGTGGGCCAGCTCGATGCCGGTCATGCTCCAAGGCTCGCCGTTGGCGCCGCGCACAAGCTCGACTTCGCCATAGCCGAACTTCTCGCAGTCCTTCTCCACGAGCGCCTGCGCCATGATCTCGGCCTTGCCGTCGTGGATGACCGCGACGTAATCGGCCTCGGGGTGCAGGATGACGATGTCGTCGGCGGGCAGGGTCCAGGGAGTGGTGGTCCAGATGTCGACCCAGAGCTTGCCTTCCCAAGCCTCAAGGCCCGCGGGCACCGTCGTCATCTCGAAGCGCACGAAGATGGCGGGGCTGACCTCGTCGCCGTACTCGATTTCCGCCTCGGCGAGCGCCGTGTGGCAGTGCGAGCACCAGTGAACCGGCTTGCGGCCGCGATAAATTGCGCCTCGATCGAAAATGGCCTTGAAGATCTCGACGTCGGTGGCATCGTAGTCGTTCACGTAGGTGAGGTAAGGGTTTTCCCACTCGGCAAGCACACCCAGTCGCTTGAAACCCTGGCGCTGCGTGTCGACCTGCTCGACGGCCATCTTGCGGCAGAGCTCGCGGACCTTCTCGGTGGGCAGCTGGTTGAATTTCTCAGTACCGAGCATGGTCTCGACCTTGTGCTCAATCGGCTGACCGTGGCAGTCCCAGCCGGGCACATAGGGGGTGCGGAAGCCGCGCATCGCCTTGTAGCGGTTGATGATGTCCTTCGAAATCTTGTTCTGCGCGTGGCCGAGATGAATGGGGCCGTTCGCGTACGGGGGGCCATCATGCAGAACAAAGGGCTTAGCGTCCTTGTTCTTCTCCTGCAGCTTCTCGTAAACATGGTCCTCTTCCCACTCCGCGAGGCGCTTGGGCTCGTTTTTCGGGAGATTACCCCTCATCGCGAAGTCGGTAGTGGGCAGGTTCATCGTTTTCTTGTAATTGCTCGCCATAAAAGCGGCCCAGCCTTTCCCGATCGGTTCCTATGCAAAGCGCACGAGTGCGCCATCCGTCAAACCACAAAATTATATCTTTTTAGCTTTCATAATTCCATCAAGCCCATGACCTGCACATACTATTCCAATAGTCCCAGGAATTGCACTAAAAACAGGGACTTAGGCAATGGGAAGGTAACGTTATTTCGGTGCCTTTCCGTTAGGGATTGGACGACTCATTGATGGTGAGCGTGCCGGGATGGCGCTCCGCATAGGCGTACTCGTCAGCTGTCATTTATGAATGAAATATGATGATACCCCCATAATATTGCATTATATAGGGGTTGCCCTATAATAATAGATGTTGGAAGGCGATAGGGCCTTCCGAAGAGAAGCGAAAGGGGGAAAGCGATGAAGAGGGTCAGCCTGGAGCTGGCCATCGGGAAGTGGGTAATTCGAATCACCGTTCGAAAGGCTCGATAACCCAACCCGACGACCAAAGGGGCCGCTTGCAAAAGCGGGCGGCCCCGCTCCAGGCCGATTGTACCATCGCTTGACATAGACATGGCAACGGAAGCGCAGAAAAAGGCGACGGACGCCTACCGCAAGAGGAACGTGAAGACGTTCAATGTGAAGTTCTTCCCCGCCGACATGGAGCTGTACGAATGGCTGCAGGCTCAGGACGGCAAGAACCAGTACGTCAAAGACCTGATCCGCAGGGATATGGAGGGAAGATTCTGAAAAAACTTTGCTGACCTCCGCGACAAATTAAGGACCCCGCACCGCCAATGAAGGTGATGCGGGGTTTACTGTATCCGCCCACGGGCAGGACGCTTTTACGTTATCGTAAGCGCGTTTGCCGCGAGCTCCTATCTTGGCTCAGTCGTCCTTTTTCTTGCTGTTCTTGAAGTTTACGGCTATCGTTATGGCTGGAACTGCCATGAAACCGAACGACACCCAGCTGCCAGTCGTCACGAAGGCCGCAAACGTCAGCCCCGAGAACACGACGTTGAGGGCGAAGGTGAGCCATTGCTCCCTCGTCACGCTCTTTATCGATGCGTCAACAATCCTGTCGAGGCGCTTCGACTCCTCGATTGTCCGAGCATCGTTCCATGAGACCATAGCTCGTTGAGCGTACTCCGGGTACTTGAGAAACGACTCAGGCGCTGGAAGCTCTCCGCTCCATTGGGTAACAAGTCCCATGAAATGTTCTTCCGCTAGCTCGTCGCGTGCATCAGCCGGCAAACTGTCGAAATAATCCTCCGCTACTTTGAGCCGCCCTTTTTCACGCTCATTGCCGCTGCCGCCCTTCTCTGTGCTACCGAGTTGACACGCATTCTCTTCTGCGAGTCTTTCCTCAGTTTCAGCATCTTCGATTTTCCGCTCATACCCGGAACCGTCAGCAACTCCATCATGCTCATCGCCCACGCCTCCTCCTTCGCGTCCTTTCTTCCAAAGTCGCCCTGGGTAGGTAACGGTAAACACCGCTGAAAACGCTTGGTTCGTTTGCCCAGGTTCGCAGCGCGTCTCCGCCTGCACCCTGAAGTATAGCAAATCAACGTCCTTTTAAAGAAACAAAAAAGAGCTCCGCGCGCCATATAATCCAGGCGCGGGGCTTGTTGGTTTCGGGATAATCTAGGGTCTAGTTTATCCCTCGTCTATCCGACTTATCCGGGATTGTCGGAGCTTGTCGGAGCTTGCCCGAGCTGGTCTAGCCCAGCTTCTCGATGAGCTTGTCAAGCTTAGCGTCGACTGCCTTGATGTAGTCGGCATTGTCGGCACATTGCTTGGCAATCCACTTGATGTGGTCGTGGTCGTTGAGCTCCATGCCGCGACCCGTTGGGTCGTAAGTCCCGACGCACTGCTCGTAAATTGTCGCCAGTAGCTTGTCCTGATGTTCGGTGAGTCCCATGTCCTCTTCCTCCTGATTCTCGTTGTAGTCTGGCCGCACGACGCAGCGCACGGAGCCGTAGCCTCGCTGGCGCCGTGCGACGACGCCGCCGTTCGACTGCGAGCCGCCATCGCCGCTGCTGGTGTTGCCCTCGATGGTGGTCATGTACCCCTCGCCATGGTGGTTCTCCTCGACGATGCCCACGTGGTCTGCCAGGCCGTCGCCGCCCCAGTCGAACAGCACGAGGTCGCCAGGCTCGGCGTCCTCGCACGAGACGGTGGCCCCCGCGTCATCGCCCGCGCTCACGATGTCGGGGCAGTAGGCGGACGGCATGCCCGCGCAGGGGACGCCCGCCCAGTCCAGGCAGTATGAGGCGAACATGGCGCAATACGGGACGCCTGATGTTCCGAAGTACGGCTCGCCCCTCTTCTCGGCGAACCATCGCCCGAACACGGTGCCCTCCTCTGGGTCCGTCCAGCGCGAGTAGCCAATCCAGTCCCGCGCGCAGTAGAGCACGTCGCTAATCGTCCCCATCTCCGCCCTCCTTCGGCTCGAAGTCGGGCTCGTCGTGCGAGTCCTGCGACTCGATGAGCCGCTTTCTCTCATCGGTCAGCTCGTCCATCGCTAGCCCTCCTTCGGCTCGGTGTATGTCATCGCCTGCTCGCTGTCTCCCACGCCTGCCGTGGTCGGGTCGGCCACGATGCCCAGGATTGCGAGCAGGGTAAAGACGGTGCCCACGATCGCCACCAGTTGGGTTTGCAGCTCCCCGAAGTCCAACGCCACGCCGAAGACGGCGCACACCTGCTGGACGAGGAGCAGGGCGGCGGGGATGATGGCCACCCAGAATGCCTTGTTCTTGATGCGTACCTTCCAGTTAATCATTGAGTTCCTCCAATCTTCATGTCTTCCAGTCTCTCCACTCTCTCAGACAGCTCGTCGTGCCGCTTCCAGGCGGTCGCCGCGTCGGTTTCGAGCCTGAACGTGCGCTCCACAACCGAGTTGTGCTTCTCGACCTTCGTGGAGAGCCCGTCCATCTTGGTTTCCAGTACCGACAGGCGGTTGCTTATCGCCACGTACACGCCGCACGCCGCGAAGACGGCCGACAGCACCGCCGACGCGATGGGGACTACCAGGGTTGAAATCTCAAGCTCTATCACACGCCCCACCTAAGCCTTGAGGTACGTGACCGACCACGTCTCGCTATTGCCGACGGCCTCGGTCACCTGCACGATCATGTCGGAGTCCTTGCCGAGCGTGGCTGTGATCGCTGGGGCATTCCATGTGGAGTTGCGCCCGAACACCACGCCAGCGCGGACCTTCGCCTTCGGGGACCCAGTCAGGGTCGTGCTCAGCCATCCAGGCTCGGTGGCGTTGATGCGCCCGGCCATGAAGACGAGCCCTCCGCAGGCCGTGCATGCATCGACCGATATGCGCGCGTCGGACGAGCTCACGGCGTAGGTCGTCTGCCCGAGGGCAGACAGCGGAGCGACCGTCTCGAAGAGCTTCACTGGCGCGCCGGCGTTGATGCCGTCGAGCGGGATGCGCCAGAGCTTGAGGTCGTTCGCCGTCACCTCCGGGTCGGCGGCGGCGTCCGTGGTGGGCGTGCCCTTGATCACGACTGGCGTGATGGACTCGATGCCCGCGCCCGTCTTGGCGTACCGCGCCACCACGAGGTCGTTGCGCTTCTGGCCCTGCGTGCCGCTCTGGACGGTCAGGCTGATGGCCGCCTGGTTCCAGAAACGCTTACCCCCGACCATGCCCACGCCCGTGCCGATGAGACACGTGTTCGCGCTCGTCATGACCGCCTTGAAGTCATCGCCCCACTTCATCACGCAGTCGCGCTTGCCGATGGTGGCCTCGTTGAGCGCCGCCAGGTCGTCGCTGGAGATGTGCGGCGTGCCGAAGCACGCGTCCACAGCCTCGAATGCCATGTCATGCCGTCCTTTCATAGAGAAATGCGCCCACGGAGGGCCTTTCGACCCAGGTCCCGCCGTACAGCGGCCCCGGGTTGGTGTGTACCGTCGTCATGTAGACGCACCCGACGGGATGCGCCTGCAGGAACCCCGCCGCCGACGCCGACGCGGCCAGGTTCACGGTCACGTCCGCCGACCCGTCGAACGTCGCTGAACCCGTCACCGCGCCCGTGAAGGTTATCTTGCGCGCGGCCTTGAGCTTCGCTGCGCTCACCGCGCTCACGCCGTCGTCGGAGCAGTCGGCCTTCTTCGAAAGCAGGTCGTCGATCATGGCGCGCAGCTTGGCGAACGCCTCCGGGCCCATCAGGCCGCGCGAGCCGCCCATCAGGCGAACCAGACCTTGACGTCGTTGGCGGTCACGTAGTCGACGTTGCTCTGGATGACGTCGAAGTCGCTGTCCGAGACGGAGGCGCCCTTTTCCTTGTTCGCGATGATCATGTCGCCGCTCTCGCACTGCTGCCCGGCGTACTCCCCGGCGGTGCGTACGAACCAGTACCAGCCCGGCTTGTACGCCGTCTTGACGATTTCTGTGTAGCTGTTCGCCGCGCCCTGGTAGGCGGCGGCGCTGGTGACCGCTGCGTTGACCGCGTTCTGCACGAAGGCCGTGGTCGCGAGCTGCGTGTTGTTGCTGCCCGCCGTCGGCGTCGGGGCGGTCGGCGAGCCGGTGAGCTGGGGCGAGGCAAGCGGCGCCTTCTTGTCGAGCGCCGAGCTCACGGCCTTGTTCTGGACGGGGTTGGCGCTGGTCGAGGAGAGCTCGGAGTCGATGGTCGGGTACGGCGGCACCTGCCACGTGCCGTCGCTGCGCAGGTAGCGCGTCGCCGCGCCCATCGCCGGCGCGGGGACCAGGCCGCGCGAGCCCGCCGCCGACGCGGTGGCGCCCTTGAAGTCGGCGTAGGTGGTGTCCTTCTCCGCCTGCCACTGCGCCGTGCCGTCGCTCGCCCACGCGAGGATTTGGCCCTCAGCCCCGCCGGCAGGGATGTGCTTGTTGCCCGGGGTCGTCGGGTGCGAGTAGTTGTTCGCGCCCTCCGCCACGCCGTCGAGCTTCTTCTTGTCCGCCGCCGTCATGAGGCCGTGCGCGCTCTGAGTCGCGTCGGCGTAGGTCGTGTTCGTGTCCTTGTAGTAGGGCACGCCGTCGATGATGGGCGACGGAGTGTAGCCGACCGCGCTCGTCACCTCGCTGGTCGTCTTCACGCCTCCAAGCGCCCCCTTGCCGGCAGGGGGCAGGACGTAGTTGTTCGCGCCCGCCGCCACGCCGTCAAGCTTCGCCTTGTCCGCGGAGGTCATCGCGCCCGCCGCGGCCTGGCTCGCCGTTGGGATCGTCGCCGTGCCGATGATGGCCGGGGACGACTGCCCGTTCATGAGCTGGATCTGCAGGCCGCTTATGCCGATGCCCGCTGCGAAGTTGCTTCGCGTCTGCACCGCCATCTCGCGCCCGGCGTCCTCGCTGAGCACGCGCCCTGTTGACGTCGAGCTCGCCGCATCGTAGGGCGCGTCCGTGGGGAGGTTCCCGTTTGCCATGTTCTTCCTTTCCCTCATGCGAACCATGCGTTCGCGTCGCTAGCGCCGGCGCACTCTACGCCGACTGTAACCCGCCGCTCCGCCTTCTGGACCGTCACGGGGTATGCGGCGGCCACGTCGCCGACAGTGCCGGCGGCAAGGTCCCCGACCGCCTTGCGCGCGGCGTCCGCCTTGGCCTCCACAGCGTCGAGCGCCGCCGCGTCGACCTCGGCGCTGAACGTGTAGTTGTCAAGGGTCAGGCCCTTGCCCGCCAGGTAGGCGTGCCCTCCCCCGCTGCTCTCGGCGGTGCCGCTGGAGCTCGTCTTGGTCGTGGTCTCGCTGCCGACCTCGTATGAGTACGTGGCCACGCCGCGCGAGACCTTCACGATCTTCTTCGCCACCTCCGCGGTCACCGTGCGCCCGTGGGCGTTGTCGCGCGCCGAGATGACGTCGCCCACGTCCACGTCGATATCGTCGTGCGCGTTCACCTCGACGCTGCCCTGGGTGTGGTACTCCTCAAGCTTCTTCCTGCCCTCCTCCTCCAGCTCCTCCTCGTCGGCGTTGCTGTAGTCGTAGAGGGCGGCTATCTCGTCGACGCCGAAGAGCGTCTGCGTGTGCGAGACGCTGCCCGCCGCGTCGGCGTAGAAGTGCACGACGGCGCGCTCCTCAAGCTCGCCAGTGCCCGCGCAGACCAAATGGTTGACGCATCGGTGAACCGACGTCAGCGTGAAGTCCAAAAGGTCGCTGTCCACCTTGCTCGCATAGTCGACGACGGGCGGCAGCGAAAGCTCGACCTTGCCGCCCTTGCGGCGCATCGAGACCTTGCGGCCATTGGCCTTCGCGAGAGCCCTGAGGCCGCTGTAGCAGTCGCAGAAGCGGTCGAATGTGTAGCTCACCGCCGTGCCGTCGGACGCAGCCGAGAAGAGGTCGGACAGCCCCATGCGCCCGATGAGCGACGCGAGCACCTCGCCCGCCTTCCCGTCGACGCTGAGGCGGGCGCTGCCGTCGTCTGGGAGCAGGCGCTTGCCCGCCAGGACGCCGTGCCAGGTGCGACCCTTGCACGTGACGGTGCCCGACGCGTCGCGCCCCGCCTCGTAGCTGGCCTCGTCCACCACGCCGCCGTACTCGCTGTCGTCGACGAAGACGAGCTGCCCCTCGGCCGGGGCGACGCCTGCGGCGCACGTCAGCTCGAAGGCGTTCTCGTCGCTGCCGAACGCGAGGTCGAGCGAGAAGTCAGAGAGCTCGCGCACGTCTCCCAGCTCGGAATCGTGCACCACTAGGACCATGGCGGCTCCCCCTCCTCCTCGTACCACGTCAAGTCGAAGCCGAAGGACTTGTCCCACTCGACCTCGTGGGTGCCCGCCGATGCGGGCTGGAATATGTACTCGCCGCCGCCGAGGCCCTCGCCCCTGCGCGCCTTGGAGAAGGCGTCGACGGTCGAGCCGTCTGCGTTGACCAGGGTCACGGCGCGCGGAACCGCGAGCGGGTCGACGACGAGGTAGCCCCCGTCGGGCACCGTGGCGTCGACGCGGTACCAATTGCCGTCAATTCGGACGGCGGGATTGGTGCATGGGCCGTAGATGGTGAACCTCAGCGGCGCCGCACCCCACTCGCCCACGTCGATGTAGCTGCGAGCCGACGGCACGCCGAGGTCGCAGGGCAGGTCGTAGGGCAGGTCGAGGAACTCGTCGCCGCCCTGGGTCGCGGTAAGCGGCTCGAACGACACCGTGTGCCCGCGCCGCCACACTCCGTCGAGGAGCACGACGGTGAGAGACATGGTCACGTGGCTTCGTGAAATCGACGACGGCTCCGCCTTCGCGATGTAGGCGCGCTGCGACCATCCGTCGATTTGGAGCCTGCCGGGAGTACCTTCGGACATGTCCCTGTCGGCGAGCCTGCGCAGGGCGTCGGCCGAAGCCAGCCCGATGAACACCACGGAGAGCGAGCACTCGCGCGCGGCGCGCGTCACACCCGAGAGCGACATGTAGCCGATCGTGTATTCCCATTCCCGACCGCGTATCCCCGCGGCGGTCCCGGCGAGCGCCGAGCGACAGTCGAGCGACACCTCGGCGCCGCCCGTGCCCGATATGTAGGAGAGCCTATGCATAGGCAGCCGCCTTCCTGACCTTGCGGCCGAACTCCTTCTCCCCCATGACGGGGGTGCAGTCGGCGATGATCGCGGGGAGGTTGCGCGAGAGCCACGCGATCACCTCGGACCCGCCGCCCTCCGCCTCGATGCCCTCGCCGATCCCCCGGAGCACGGACGGCCGCAGCGGCACGACCGCCTCGGGCCCCGCCTCGCCGACGCCGATCACCGACGCCGAGCTGAAGACGCCGCCCTTCGCGTACCAGTCGACCGCGACGGACGGGACCGACCCCGACTCGGGGTCGAACCTTCCGTCGAGGCGGAAGTGCGGCAGCGCGCCCACCTCCATCCTCGGGATGGTCAGGCGCATCGAAGACACCGTCGCGCTCATGAGCGAGCAGGCTGCCGACACGGCGGAGGCGGCAGCCGCAGACGAGCTCCTGGCCGAGCTCGCGAAGTCGGAGAATGAGGACTGCCCCGCCGTCGCCATCGACTGCGCGGCCATCTTCGTCTGGTCGAGGCCGCTGCGAGCCTCCTCCGTGGCCGTCTCGACCGCCGACCCCATCGAGCCGACGGAGCTCGACGCCGAGGAGCACGCGCCCGCGAAGGCCTCCATCGCGGGCGTGCCCGCGAGCAGGCCCGGCACGGCGGCTGTTGCCGCTGCCGCGAGGGCTGCGACGCCGCCCGCAGCGCCGGGGGCGGAGTCGGCCACCGTCGGGAGCGCCGAGCCCATCGTCTCGAATCCGCTCGCCGCGAGCAGCACCGAGGCCGCGATGAGCGTCATGCCCGCCGCGAGGGCCCCGACGCCGATGGCCAGCGCCGCGATGCCGACCGCGAGGACCAGGACGCCCGCGCTCAGGACGAGCGTCGCCGCAGCTGCTGCGACGACGCCCACGGCGAGGGCCGCGATGCCGACGGCCGCCACGAGCGAGCCTGCGCCGAGGACGATCATCCCAGCGCCGAGCGCCGCTATGCCGACCGCGGCTGATGCGCCGTAGGCGGAGACGACGGGGAGCATCGGGGCGAGCGCGGCGAGGCCCGCCGTGGCGAGCAGGATGCCCGCGCCCACCATGAGCACCGCCGCGCCGAACGCGACCAGGCCGACCGCGCCCGCCGTGAGGGCGGTGCCAAGGGCCGCGGCTCCGAGTGCGAGGGCCGCGACGCCGGCCACCATGCCGAGCATCGCGACCGCGGCTCCCGGGCCTGCCGAAGCCACCTGGATGGCGGCGGTCGCCAAGAGCAGGATGCCCGCCGCCGCCAGAGCGACGCCAGCGCCCACCAGGAGCACTGCCGCGCCGAGCGCGAGGACCTGCTTCGCGGACAGGCTGGCGGCCGTGCCCGCTGCCGTCTCGCCGCCCGCCATCGCGGTGAGCCCGCCTGCGGCGAACGTCGAGAGGGTCGACACCGCGGTCAAGGTGCCCGAGAGGGACTTGACCGCGCCGGCGACGGCGGAGGCGGCCTTCATGGCCACGAACCCGACCGCGAGGGCGCGGACGGCGGGGGCCGCCTTGGCGGCGTTGTCCTTCAGCCATGCCGCGCCGTCGGCGATCTTCTGGACGATGGGGTGCGCGGCGTCGAGCGCGGACTTCAGCGTGTCCGCCGCCCCCGCCGCGTCGCCCGCCCCCGGCTCGATGCCGAGAACCGCGGCGGCGAGGTTTCCCACGGCCCCCATCGTGTCGAGCGCCGCCCCGCCGAGGAGCGACAATCCGTCGGAGAGCTCCTGGACCGCGCCGTTGTCCCCGCACTTCGCGAGGAAGTCGGCCACGGAGTCGCCGATGCCGTCGATCACCCCTCCCGCCGCGGACATGCCGCCCGTTATGATGGGCTTGAAGGCGTCGAGCACCTTCGTCCCAGCCGAGACGGCGGACGCCTCCAGGTTGCCCATCGCGCCCTCGATCGTCGCCGTCGAGGTCGCCGCCTCCTTGGCGACGTCGGTCATGCCGAGCTGCATGATCGCCTGGTTGAACTCCTCGGCGGATATCTCGCCCTTCTCCATGGCGTCGCGGAAGTTGCCCGTGTAGGCGCCGTTTTCCCTCATGGCCTCCTGGAGCTTGCCCGACGCGCCCGGGATGGCGTCGGCGAGCTGGTTCCAGTTCTCGGTCGTGAGCTTCCCCGCGCCCGCGGTCTGCGTCATGACCATGGCGACCGACTTGAAGGTGTCGGCGTTGCCGCCCGCGACGGCGTTGAGGTTGCCCGCCGCCTCGGCGAGCTGGGCGTAGTCGTCCACGCCGTTCGCCGCGAGCTGCGCCGTGGTGTTGCGGATGTCGCCGAGGTCGTAGATGGTATCGTCGGCGTACTTCTGGGTGGACGCCGTCAGGGCCTCGATGGTCGAGGAGTCCACGTCGCCGAAGCTCAGCGTGCTCGCGAACTTCTGCGCGGAGTCGGACGCGCCCGCAATCTCGCCCGAAAGCGATGACAGTGCGCCGAACAGCTTGGCGCCGATCGCAGATGCCGCTCCGCCCACCGCGCCGGCAACGACCGCCATCTTCGCGCT
The DNA here is from genome assembly GCA_030540225.1 of Coriobacteriia bacterium. GTDB lineage: Bacteria > Actinomycetota > Coriobacteriia > Coriobacteriales > Eggerthellaceae > Ellagibacter. The sequence continues at coordinate 40,937 of JAUNWQ010000008.1, forward strand.
GAAGCCGCTCGCGGCAGCCGAGCCAGACCTGAACTCGCCCGACAGGCTCTTGACCGTGCCGGCAAGCCCGCCTAGCGCCGATTTCGGCTGCTTGGAGGCGTTGGCGAGCCTGCTCTGCGCGGACGCGAGCCTCTCCTCAGCCTCCTTTGCGCTTTCGGACGCCCTTTCCTGGTTGTACTTCGCCTGGATGAGGTTCCGCTCCGCGCTAATCGCCTGCGAAGAGCTCGATCCGTACTTCGCAAGCGTCTCGTTGTACTTTGCCTGCGCCGCCTCGGTGGACAGCGTCGCGGTCTTGGCGGAGACCATCGCCGATTTGAGGTCCGCCGCCGCAGTATCGGCCTGGGCTTGCAGGGCTTTGAGGGCGTCACCGTTCGCCGACGAGGAAAGCCCCGAGGAGAACGCCTCGCCCGCTCCCGTCCCGGCGCTCTTGAACTTCGAGAGCAGGCCGCCGGATGCGGGGTTCGCCCCGTCGGCGAACGACTTCGAGAACGCGGCGCCGCCGGACGCTCCCGCGCTGCCGAGGCCCTTGTTGACCTTCGCCGCGAAGCCGCTCATGCTCGGCATGATGGTCACGGACGCCGAGCCGACGTTTACTGATGGCATTTACACACCCCCTTCGTGCATTCCGAGGATCGTGTCTATCTCTTCGCGCGCGGCAAGCGCGCTGTCGCGGCGGCGCTCCGCATCGGCCCGCTCGGCGGGAGTGCGCAGCGGCTTGGGCCTGTTGCGGTTGTGCTGGCCGTCCTTGGTCCTCTGCCACGCGATGACGTCGAGCGCGTGCACCGCCATCGCGAGCATGTACTCGGCCTCGCTCCACCTGAGCTCCGGGGACTGGCGGCGCGCCGTGCGCGACTCGCGAGGCAGCGCGTACCAGAGCAAAGCCCAGCGCGAGCAGTCCTCGTCGGTCGGCTCTATGGGCAGGTCGATCCCGTAGAACTGCCTGAAGTCCGCCACCACGTCGGCGCGGTTGTCGAGCCAGTCGCGCGCGAAGGACGTCAGTTTTTTGGGGCGACTACCTCGGAGACCGCCGACGTGAAAGCCTGCCAGTCGTCGCTCGTGCACCCGAGCTCGTCGGGCATCTCGCCGTCCTCGCCTGGGATGCGCCCGATGTACTCGACGACCCTCCCGCAGCAGATGAGGTTCATCGCCTCGTTCGCCGCGCGGGGGTCCTTGTCGCCGAGGTTGAGCGCCGTCTGCACCTTGAGCGACGCGAAGGCGGTCTTGTCGATGTCGAACTCCTGGCCGCGGAACCCGACCTGCACCACTTCGTGCTTCTTCTTCTCCATGCTCTCCTCCAAAAAAAGAAAAGGCGGGGCGCGCGGCCCCGCCGTACGGTCCTCCCCCGTCGGGCGCTAGGCGGCCGCGATGGTCTCGGTCGACTCGAAGTAGTCGTAGCAGGTGTTCCCTTGGTCGTCGGTGAGGTACTTCATCGTGAGCGCGCGCTGGCAGAGCTCGGAGCTCGCGATGGTGAGGTCGTCGAGCTCGGCGGACTTGCCCGCGGGCACGACCTTCCGCCAGCGGCGCCCGTTCTTCAGCACGAGCTCCAGCACGTAGGAGAAGATGTCGTGGGAGTCGGCGTTGTGCTTCACCGTGATGATGCCGTTCGCGTCGGTGACGTTCTTCTCGCCGTACTGGCGCTTGAGCGTCTCCGCCTTGATCTCGGCAAGGGTGAGCTGGGCGGACTCGACGCGGTTGGAGTTGGTGGAGTCCATGATGTCGCCGCTCAGGTCGACGAGGTCGTCGGAGTCCTCGTCGACGGTCTCGACGTAGCCGTCCTCACTGATGAACCCCAGGCACTTGAACGCCGGGTCGAGCTTGGTCTTGATGTCGGCCGGCAGCACCGTGCCGGTGGGCGCGGAGAAGATGTAGCCGCCCTTCACGCCCTTGGCGGAGCTCACGTTCGCCTGGTTGTTGGTGTTGGTATCTGCCATGTGGCAGGCTCCTTCCTGTTACTCGCAGACCCAGACCTGGATCTGCACGATGTAGCGAGAGCGCCCCGTGTCGGGGTCGTTCTGCCTGTAGCAATTGGTCACTTTGGGGTTGAAGAGGTTCGGCTCCTCGTCGAGGTCGTATGTCGCGGCCTTGACCTTCTCGGCCAGCGCGAGCGCCTGCTTCCTCTGCTTCTTCTTGGCCCAGCAGTCAACGGCGAGCTGGGCGGGCTCGAACATGGAGCCGCCCCCGCCGATGAGCTCGACGCTGACGAACGAGTCGGGCGGGCTCTCGGGCACCACCACGAAGCCCTTGACGCCGACCGCCTGCGCGATCCTCCGCGCGACCACCGCTTCCACGTCCATACCTACCCCCTTGCCGCGCCGAGCGCCTTCGAGAGCGTCTTGCGCTTGGCTTCCGAGTACCTTGCCTGGTCCGTCTTCGTGCGGACGACGCGCCCGCGGGCGAGCTTGCCCTCGATCTCCTTGACCTCGTGGCCCTCGTAGCGGTACCCGCCGTCCGACAGCGCGGAGTCGGCGGCGGCCTTCACGGCCTCCGCCTTCCCCTCTATCACCGCCTGGACCTGCGGCGAGCCCATGAGCGCGGCGTATCCCGCGCGGTTCGGCTTGAACCTACCCATCGGCCCTCGCCACCTCGACCGCCATGTTCCAGGGGCCTGGCGTCGCCGCCTCGGCCGTGCGCATCGGGTCGCCCACGACGTCGAAGACCTCGCCGCGAACCTCCACCGAGCAGCCGCGCAGGTCGCCCTTGTACGTCTTCGGGAAGTGCAGCGTGTAGGCGATCCGGACGCCGTTCGGGCGCTCCGCCCCGAGGTCGGAGGTCGACCCCGGGCACACGACGCAGCGCACCGCCTCGCGCGAAGCCTCCGAGCCGACCGGCTCGCCAAGGTCGTCGAGCGCCGCCGCCTCGCGGATCACCGCGACCTCCTCGTCGGGGATGAGGCTAACCACGGTCCGCCCCCGTCATCGCGTCGATGCTGCCGATCCTGCACCCGGCAAGCCCCAGCCGCTTCAGGTCGGACTTCCCGAGCCAGAGGTCGCCCGTGGGGTTCGCGAAGTTCACGAAAGCGTTGTAGCTGCCGGCTGTCTGGCTGAGCTGGCTCGCGCCGGCCATGCCGAGCGGCACGTTCACCGCGCGGGAGACGACGGAGCACGCGACGGAGCATGCCGCGCGGTCAAACGCGGGGTGGTCGCCCGCCTTGTACCCGCCCCACGCCGACTCGTACGCGGCGAGCAGGGCGTCGCTCGCGTCCGCCAGGAGCGCGGAGACCCTGTCCCCGTCGCCGTCGGCAACCGCGCCGTACCTCAGCTCGTAGTCAGCGAGCGTCGCGAACCCCTCGCTCACAGCTGCTCCAAAAGCTCGGCGAGCTGCGCCTTCGTCGCCTTCTTCGGCGCGAAGCCGCCCCTGGCCTCGATCTCTGCCCGCAGCTGCGCGGCGGTCATCTCCCGAGGCGGCTCGTGCTCGGCCTGCGCGGGCCCCTCGGGCTGTGCGGCCTTCTCGGGGGCCGGCTCCGCAGGCTCCCCTGCCTGCTCGGGCGCGTCGACGTAGCCCGCGGCGGACAGCTCGGCGAACCTCTCCGCGGTCAGCTCGACTTCGTCTCCCGTGCGGTGGACCTCCAGGGTCTCGCGGTCGCGGTAAGGGTACGTTACGGTTGCTTTCATGTCTGCTCCTTCTTTACGCCGTCGCGGCGACGGTGCCCTTCACGATGAAGTCGACGTATTCGGCGAAGAACACGAAGCCCGTGTAGGCGACGGTGTCGTAGGTGATGGAATTGAGCGTCGCGGAGTGGGAGACGGAGATGAGGCCGCTCTCGTCCGTGTAGAAGTCGAAGAGGTCGTCGCCGTCGGTGGGCGCGGTGTAGACCTTGATGTTGTTCTTCACCGTGGCGTAGACGGTGCCGGCGGTGACGGTGCCCGTGGAGACGAGCGTTCCGAGCCCCGCCCAGTTCTCGATGTAGGAGATGCCGAAGGCGGAGAACACCTCGGACTCGCCGATCTGCTTGGCGAAGTCGAGCGGGTTGACGAAGAAGACGGCCTCCACGTCGCCGAAGCCGTAGTCCTCGACGGCGTTGGAGAGCGTCGCCCACGCGGTCGCGGCGGTCGCGGTGAGGCTCTTGCCGGTGACCGCGGTCACGCCCTCGCCGCCGAGCACGCCCACGAGGCTCTTCTTGATGTCGCGCTGGATGTCGGAGAGCATCGCGGCGTCGGTCTTGTCCACGGCCGCGTCGTAGCCGCGCTTCTTGATCTCCTGCAGGGTGGTCTGCTTGCGGTAGGGCTTGATG
>JAUNWQ010000009.1 GCA_030540225.1 Coriobacteriia bacterium
GCATCCATAAGCATTCGATAAGAGGCTCAAAAATGCAACGACTTAAAGATAGGAGAGGGTCATGACCGTTCGCAGCGTAAAAGACGTGAAATTGGTGGTTAAACCGGTGTTCTTCGCAATGGAGCACCAGTACTACTACGAGGGACCCTGCCGCATGTCGTCAGGCGACGCGCTTGAGCCCGGCTTCGACGCGATTATCAACGGCAAGATCTACGAGGGGATGCAGAAGGCGCTTGACTTCAACCTGCGCAATGACACGCGGTTCGAGGTTTTGGAGCCAGCCGTCATTCGAACCACCGACGATTGGGATATCAAGGAAGAATGGTTCGAATCGGCGCTCGCAGACGATCGTATCGTTGACTTCTATCTCGTCAACACCGCATTTGGCGCCAACACCGTTATCGAGGAGTTTGCGCTCAGAACCCAAAAACCCATGGGCCCCAACCCCTTCAAGATGTACGGCCAAGTGGCTTTCGCGTCCAGTGTACGACGCGGTGCCGACGTTATCTTCTCGCTCAACTGGCCCGAGCTGAAAGACAAGCTGCTTTGTCTGCGCGCCGAGAAGGCGATGCGCACTGCAAACATTCTGCTCGCCCCGCGCTTCGGAGGCGACAAGGCGATGGCGGGTGGGACCGACACCTTCGACAGCCTCTGCTTGGCGCGCGACAAGTTTGGGACGAACTTCCGCTACGTGAACGTGCATGAGCTTATGGATTACCTCTCTCCCCTGCCTGAAAACGGCAACCACACCACGCCTGGGCGCAAGACCATGAACATCACCCCGGAGGAGATTGCATGGTGCGAAGAGCTCGCCGACAGCCTCATGACGAATGCATCCGAGTGCCAGATTGCGAAAAAATACCTTGTCAACAGCCTTAAAGCGTACAAGGTCGTCGACAAGGTTATGGACGCCTATGATTGCTCGGGATTCGCAGCGCCCTGCCCCGACGCCTGTTCGACGAGACGGCTTAACGAGGAGCAGTTCACCTTCTGCCTCACCCACAGCCTCAATCTCGAACGAGGCGTGGGCTCCGCGTGCGAATACGACGTCACCTCGGTTTTGTGCATGATCCTTGAAATGGCGCTCACGGGGAAGGCGGCCTATATGGGCAACACCCTCCCCGCGCCGCTCGGCCCCGACGGCGAAGTCAATTTCTCCGACTCGAAATATTCGGCACCTATCGATGGCAACAAGAACAACCTCTACCTCGTAAGCCACTCGACACCCTGCCGCTGCCTTCACGGCTTCGATGAGCTCGACGACTTCGCCTTGCGCCACTTCGCTTTGGACGCTGGGTTCGGAGCGATTCAGCGCCATGACTTCGATGCGGATAAGGGCCAGGTCATCACGATGATTCGCATCTCGTCCGACTGCAAGGAGATGTTCATCGGCCGCGGAGAGATCGTCGCAGGGTTCGGGTACGATTCCGACAACTGCAACGGTGGATTTGTCTTCCGCGTTGCCGACGAGCATGACTTCTTCGAAAAGCATGTCACGTTCGGATTGCATCTTCCCCTTGTGTATGGCGATTACGTCGACCAGTTCGTGTTCATCGCGAAACGCCTCGGCCTCACCCCAGTCGTTGCCTAAGGGGCGCACGCGATGCCCGATAAGGCCATTATGGATAGGCTCCTCGCTGCAAAGCGGGGAGCCGCCCTCGTTTGCGACGAGTTCGAAAGCGACCGCGCGGCGGGGACGCTCGATGCACAGCTCGTCGAGAGCTTGGTGAGGCGCTTCATCTTGGCGAAGTTCCGCCTCAATGAGCAGGAGGCTGCGCCTGCGGGAGATAGCCTGGAAAAGCTTGCGCAAGCGAGCCTCGCAAAGATGCTGAGAATCGCGCCCGACCTCGTTAAAACCGAAGATAGGGCGGCCAACTGCGACGGGGCCGACTCTGCGACGGTCAAGCAGGCTCTCGTGATCATGGCACTTCAAAAGGAATTCCACGTGCAGCTCGATTGTTTTAGCGCTGGGCTCTGCCATAGTGTCGGCGAGCTTGCCGCGCTCGTATGGCAGGCAGCTCGATAGCCGAATCAAACTGGCAATCGCCTGTCTCGGCAGACGACGCGCTCGAAACGAATGAGAGGGGATTTCGATGGGCGCCCAACTCGAAAGCGGCAATAAAACCGCATCGACAGAGGCTCGGGAAGACGAATTTCTCGGCAACTTCGAGCTGCTCGACGACACCCTGCTGCAATTCGAGTACATCCTAAGCTTCATCGGGGACCTAAACGCGATTCCAGAAGAAGACCGCACCGACGATTGCAAGGTGGAAGGCTGCGCAAGCAACGCCTGGCTGATGCTCGAAGCACGCAACGGTCGCCTGAAGCTGAGCCTTGGATCGGATTCCCTTATCATTGAGGGGCTGCTTGGGGCACTCACATGGATGCTCGATACGCAGCCCCTCGAAGACGTTGCCGCATGGCAGCCGCGCTTTCTCAATCATCCGCAGATGAAACCGCATCTCAACAGCGACCGCAGCCACGGCATAGCCTCGATCGTGAAAGCGATTCAGACGTTTTGCGTGGCGAGAACAGCACAATTGGGATGTTTGCGGCACGCCTCCTCAAGACAGCTCGCATCGTCTGCAGCTCAAGCCAAAGGTTCGAACCAAAGCTCAGCATCGAGCAGTTGTTGCTGATCGGCGAATCGGGGGGATCATGAAAGTTAGGCATCTCGGATTCATGCAGCTCGCAATTGTCGTGGGCTTTTGCCTCTATTACGGCTACTACCTGATCGCCTTTTTCGGAGCCTTCGCCGAACTCCCGACCAGCATGGATTTTACCGAAGCGCACCTGGGGCAATTCGTTTTCTTCGTCGGAAGCATCATCGGCACGGAGGGCTTGCTGCTCTGGTTCAGGCGCCGCGACAGCGTTGCGCTCGGCCACACGAGGTTCTTCTTCCTTGCAAGCCTTGCGCCCGGCTCGCTCTCTCCCTTGCTCATGGCGCTCGACGCCCTAGGGGCAACGCCTCCGCTCCCCCTCATGTACACATGCCTCCTGTTCGCAGGTTTTTCGATCGCCATGGGATTCATGCTATGGGACGATTTCATGGTACACGGCGGCTTATGCCACAACCAATTCGCCCATGCAGCGGTCTTCTGCACCGGCGGGCTGCTCTTCCTCTTCTGCACCGCGCTGCTTCCCAAGCTCGCCTTCGGAATCGTCTGCTGGCTCATGCTTTTTTTCAGCATGCTGCTCGTCATGTTCATAAACCCCCGCCGCCGCCCCCAGCCCGACAGGTCCGTCAGGCCCGTGGCGGAGTTCTTCAAGGGAACCCACCATCTCGACATCGTGAGCGCCGTGCTCAACGTAGCCTTCGGCTATGCCTTCATCTTGCTTTTCCGCACTGGAACCGCAAACGTGCTCGTCGCGGGCGCGGCGGCGATCCTCGTAGATGCCATCATCTCCTCGGCGATGGGAAACCGTCGCTCGATGCTCTACTCGGGCGCGCTTCGTCTCTTCTCCGCCATCGTCGCGTGCGCGCTGCTCCTCTATCTCGCGCCTGGAGACGCGCTCGCCATCATGGCCCTCGGCGTGATGGTCGTATGCTGGTTTCTCTTCCGAACCGTGCACTGCGGCTGCCTGGCGGTCCTCGCTGCAGCGAAAGAATTCCCCGTCCTCTACACCTCCACCCGGGGAAAGCTTGCCGCCAACTGCGGATTCGCTGCAGGCCTTCTCATCGGCACGCTCACCGTGGCAAGCGAGGCGCAAGATGCAAGCCTTGTCGTCACCTTGGCCATCGTCGCATCCTTCATCTTGGCATCCCTGTTCTTTTTGCCCTTCGACGAGGAATCGGGCACCCCTGGCTATCGTACCGTCGTGCTCGTCGACATGCCAACAACAGCCGCACAGGACAGCTCGCTCGAAAGGCGCTGCGCCCGCCTGGTGAAGCGCTGCAAGCTTTCCCCGCGCGAAGCGGAAGTGCTCATATGGGCCGCGCAAGGGCGTAATGCGAAGGCCATCGCTGAGAAGCTTTTCATTTCCGAGAGCACCACCAAGACTCATATGTCGAACATCTACCGCAAGGCGGGCGTCCACTCGCAACAGGAACTTATCGCGCTTCTGGACCAAGAGCGATAATTGTCGGTCCAAATAAGCACACCCTCTGGACCGCAATTTCAAAGAAAACGAGTTTCCCCAGCTCAACACCTCATACGCAGCGTACCGCCCCTCATCAGCCGCGTTCCAATCTCGCTTTTGGAACTCCTGCGGTCAAGCCATCCTCGATTTTGCGCCCTAACGTGTGAGCCACCGAAAAGGTAGAAGCGGAGGGCGCTAAGGAAGGAGGCCTTACCACTCTCGACTTCTATCACGGCGAGTGAGCCATTAGTGGAAAGCTCTAGGAGAGGGAGAGTGACTCAAATGACAATGAGAATCGACATTCCCCACGACAGCGACGAGTCGAAGGGGATGCGCCCCACGTTCTTCAACGAACCGCCTGTCATGTACACCGGTGGAGACGTGCCTTGGCAGTGGGAAGAGGACGGCATGATCTGCACCAGGTCGGCCGCCTGGTCTGCGCCGGGCTGCCATGACGGCTGCGGCGTCATCGTCTACACGGACAAGGAGACCGGCAAGTTCATCAAGGTCGAAGGCGACGAGGAGAACCCGTACTACCAGGGGCGCCTCTGCATGCGCTGCCTCGACGTGGCCGAGGCGATCTATCATCCCGACCGACTGCTCCACCCGATGAAGCGCGACCCGAAGTTCCGCGGCAAGGCGGACAAGTGGGAGCGGATCACGTGGGAAGAAGCCTACGACATGATCGACGAGAAGTTCACCAAGATTCGCGACGAGTACGGCGGAAAGGCGATCATCTTCGCATCGGGAACCGGTCGCGTCACGCCGCCGATCAATGCTCGCTTGGGCTATGCGCTCGGTTCGATCCAGTATTCCTATTTCCATTCCGGCAACGCCTGCTATGTTCCCCGCGTGGCTGCCGCGAACACCATTCAGGGATGCTACACCTGTCCGGACTTCTCGATGCAGTTCCCCGACCGCTACGACAATCCCGAATGGGTCGCGCCGAAGAACATCTTCGTCTGGGGCAACAACCCGCTTATCGCCAATGCCGACGGCAACCTCGGCCATTGGGTCGTCGACTGCATGAAGCGCGGCTCGAAGCTCATCGTCGTCGACCCGCGTTTGACCTGGCTTGCGGCGAAGGCCGACCTCTGGCTGCAGATTCGCCCCGGCACCGACTCCATGCTCGCACTGTCCATGGGCAAATACCTCATGGAAAACGACCTCTACGACCACGAGTTCGTCGAGAAATGGTGCTACGGCTTCGAGGAGTACGAGAAGGCTTGCGAGCCCTACAATCTCGACTGGGCCTCTGAGGTCACCTGGCTTGACAAGGAAGACATCATCGCCGCTGCGAAGTACATGTCTGAGAAGCCAACGGCCGTGCAGTGGGGCCTGGCCATCGACATGAACCTGCAGTGCGTCACCGCTTCCCAGGCGCTGTGCAACCTGTGGTGCATCACCGGCCAGATCGACATCCCCGGCGGTATGATCACCGTGCACGACCCGTACAACACCGAAGTTTGGCTGCCGCCCGATCCCCGCGAGGTCTTCACCCCTGAGCAGGAGAAAGAGCGCATCGGCTCCAACTACGAGATGATCACCAACTCCGGCATGGTCCAGTGCCAGGCGGACTCCATGATCGACCAGCTGGTCACCGGCCGCCCGTTCAAAATCCGCGCTGCGTGGATCCAGTCGACCAACCCGCTCGCCTGCTGCGCACAGGACCCCGAGCCCCGCGTCGAGAAGGGCCTTAGAAACTGCGAGTTCGTCGTGGGCGTCGACTGCTTCATGACGCCGACACTCATGGCAAACTGCGACGTCGTGCTGCCGCTGTGCTTCTACCCAGAGCGCGAGGGCCTGCGCTCGGTGTGGTACTACATCCAAAACACCAACAAAGCCTGCGAGCCGATGGGCGAATCGAAAGACGACTTCCAGATCAACTGGGAGCTCGGCCGCCGTTGGAACAAGGACCTCTGGCCAGGTGAGACGCTTGAGGAATACTTCTCCTACCTCATCAAAGAGGCCGACATCACCTACGATGACTCCCGTAAGCTCAACTGGATCTACCCCGAGTTCCACTATCGCAAGTTCGAGAAGGGCGAACAGCGCCCCGACGGCAAGGTGGGATTCAACACGCCGACAGGCCGCATCGAGCTGTGGTCGACACTGCTGGCATCCTGGGGGCAGAAGCCGCTGCCCTACTTCGAGGAGCCGCCGATGAGCCCCTACAGCCAGCCGGAGCTCTACAAGGAGTACCCGCTGGTCCTCACCACCGGCGCTCGCCACTACGAGTCCTTCCACTCCGAGCATAGGCAGATGAGCCGTCTGCGCTCGAGACTCCCCCAGCCGCTGTTCGAGATTCACCCGGACAAGGCGGCGGAACTCGGCATCGAAGACGGCGATTGGTGCTGGATCGAAAGCCCCATCGGCCGTTGCCGCGAGGTGGCGAAGGTCACGCCCATCGTCGACCCGCGCGTGGTGCAGGCGGACCACGGCTGGTGGTTCCCTGAAGCCGACCCGGAGGATCAGGGCGAAGGCTGCTTTGCAACCTATGCCCGCAACATCAACGTGTGCCTGCCGTCGGAATGCGGCGACACCGGGTTCGGCAACCAGAGCAAGTGCTACCTGTGCAAGGTCTACAAGTGCACGCCGGAAGAAATCCCCCTGCCTGAACCGGCACAGCCCAAGGACCGCTTCGCCGAGGGCAGTTTCCGCAACTCCACCCTCGAAGCAGAAATGGAGGACTAGCCATGGCTGAGAAGGCATACGGACTGCTCATCAACTACGAGTTCTGCACCGGCTGCGGCACCTGCGAGATGGCCTGTTCCGTCGAGCACGACATCCCCATCGGGCGTTATGGTATCCAGATGGCCACTATTGGCCCCTGGCAGATCGACAAGAAGAACTGGCAGCTCGACACAGTGCCCATCCCCACAGACGAGTGCGACCTGTGCGCCGAGCGCGTGGGGAAGGGCAAGAAGCCGACGTGCGTGAAGCACTGCCAGTCGCTGTGCATGGAATACGGGCCCGTCGACGAGCTGGCGGCGAAGCTGGCTGGCGCCACGACGAAGCACGTGCTCTTCGTACCCAAGGCGGGCACGGCAGCAAAGCAGTAGGCGTTTAACCCTGGCGCTGAGCAGATTTCACTGAAATATTCCGCGAAAACAACTGCTCAGCGCCAGGTCAAAGTGCGAAGAGGAAAGGGGTGAGGGCCTGTGTGCGGTGGGTACACGCGCGTATGCGTACGTTGCGGTCTATGCGGCAAGGTCGACCCTCGCCCGCTCAACACTGCAGGCACCTGTCCGATGTGCGGGCAGGTCGCCGAGCCGGGAGCGCAGCATTGCAGCGTCTGCGGCGCCAGAATCCCCCGGGCGCCCGGCGAGGAGGCGCATCCGAGCAATGCTCATCCCGACATTACGGGAATCAACGGGAAACAGGCCGAAGAGGCCGGAAGGGAGAAACGATGATCGCGATGGAAGACGTCAAGCCGGTTGAAGTGGAAGCATCGATCCCAGCCGAGCAGGCGGCCACCCCAAGCAACTCCCTCAAACGCAAGAGGCCGGAAGGCGAAGGCGCGGTCGAGATCTACTGCACCAAGTGCGGCGAGTCGGCGACCGACGGGCGCTTCAGCCCCTATGGCCCGAGCATGGAGTGGTGGTACACCATCACCGGAACCCTCGACGAAATCCAGTGGGTCTATCAGACGGACAAGAACTACTGGGCGAAGGTGGTCGAGCCGACCGTTCGATGCGAATGCGGCAGCGGGCGCGAGTGCAACCCTATGCTGTGGTCCGTACGGCAGATTCCCGCAAGCTAGGCGCAGGACGCTTCGTTTTTGACGCCAGCGGCTATGCCTGCGCCCCCGCTGGCAACCGAGCGCCTTCGGCCTGCAAACCATCCCGTCCTTTGCGAGGACGGTGCTCCTCTGCACGCTGTATCTGGATTCGAATCTAGAGAAGGTGAGAACAATGGAGAAAGACAGCGCTGCTCTCAAGCAGCCAAGACCGTACGCTGAATCGGATATCAACCGCTATGAGGAAAAGACCCCGCGCTATGCCTGGGTCATCTGGATCGTCACCTTCCTCGTGAGCTTCGCGGCCCCATTGGGCCAGTTCAAGCTGGTGAACATCCCCCTGTACTTCATCTATGTCCCCAACGTCAGCCCCGCTGGCGGCTTCATGCTCGACGGAGCGGGATTCGGTATGCTCATGACCTGCGTCTCGCTCATCGGCATCGTGCTCGCGTTCCCCGCCGCCTTCATCTGCCGCAAGCTCGGCCTGAGGTGGACCATCACCATCGCCACCCTTGGAGTTATCGTGGGCGGCCTCATCCCCGCCTTGGCGGGCACCAACATAACGGCGCTCTACATCGGGCGCTTCATCGAGGGTCTGGGAATCGGACTTGTGGGTGTGTCAGCACCGACACTCATCACCTTGTGGTTCTCGGACAAGACCCGCGGCGTCATGCTCGGCCTGTGGTGCTGCTGGGTTCCCCTCTCCATCACGCTCGACGCGCTCGTCACGCCCAGCATCGCCGCCGCAAGCGGCTGGCAGGGCGTTTTCTGGTTCGTCATCATATTCGCCACCGTGGCGCTCATCCTGTTCAACATCTTCTACAAGGTGCCGGGAGGCGAAGGGGCAAGCTACAACGTCGAGAGCAACTTCAAGGAGTGCGTCGTGCTCCTGAAGAACAAGGACATCTGGCTGCTCTTCATCGTGTTCGCCGTGTTCATCGCGGGGCAGACCGGCATCGTCAACACCTACCTGCCGACGTTTCTGCAAACGTCGGTCGAGACGGGCGGATGGGGCTTCACCGAACAAGCTGCGGCGATGGGGCTTTCCGTCGTTACCACCATCGGCCTGGTCGCCAATCCGGCGGGCGGCGCCATCACCAACAGGCTCCCGCTGAAGTTCAAGAGGATCATGCCTGTGCTCGTGGCGATCATCTATCTGTTCTGCTTCTACATGATGTTCCAGACCGAGGACATCACGCTCGTGTGGGTCGGCATCGTGCTCATGGGTTTGTGCGCGGGCATCGGCGGCGGCGGCTTGCGCCCGCTTGCCCCGACAATCATGAACAAGTCGGCCATGGCGGCGACGATGGGCATGGCGGTCCTTCAGTTCGCGCAGTGCATCGGCAACTGTTTCAGCCCCGTCTACGGCGGCATGATCGATGCGGGATACACGTATTGGGACGCGTGCCTGTACACCATCATCCCGCTTTCCGTCGTCATGCTCATTGCGGCGGTGTTCATCAACCCAAAGCCGAAGAACAAGCCGCTAAGCGAAGAGCCCGAGGACCACAAGTAACCGAGGCCCTCTCATCGCTCAGATGATGACTAATTTGCGAAATTCCAGGTAAACGTCTCATACCAACGTACTGATTTCGCGATACTGCATACCTTTCACGCGATAGTGTCAGCATCGATTCATGGTCAACTCTTAGTACCCGTTAGGGGGCGGGATTCTCGGGGCGGACACCCGTTTTCATGTCCCGCCGGGCCGACGCAGGGAAGACACCTGCACTCTTTTAGGCCCTACGAGAGGAGGATCGATGGCTGACACTATCGAAAAAGTCGAGACCAATATCGAGGGGCGCGACCGCGACGATATTGGCAACTCCAAAGAGGAGAATCAGTTCAACTTCGGTGCCGGCGTGCACCAAGAAGTTGACCCTCGCTGGAAGCATCCCGGCGAGTGGCAGTACGAGGAAGACGGCATGATCGTCACCCGTACGTCTGTCTGGTCGGCACCTGGCTGCCACGAGGGCTGCGGCGTGCTCGTTTATTCCGACAAGGAGACCGGCCGCTTCATCAAGTGCGAAGGCGACCCGGACGATCCGTACAACCGCGGCGCCCTCTGCCCGCGCTGCCTCGCTTTCAAGCAGGTCGAGTTCCACCCCGACCGCATTCTCTACCCGATGAAGCGCGCTGGCGAGCGTGGCGAGAACAAGTGGGAGCGCATCTCGTGGGACGAAGCGCTTGAAACCTGCTACAAGGAATTCCGCCGCATCTCGATGACCTACGGCGGCGACTCCATCCACTGCCTGCGCGGCACTGCGCGCGACAACCAGTGGCAGGTCGGTCGTATGGCGAACACGTTCGGCAGCCCGAACGAGTACGGCTTCCTCTCCGGCACCGCGTGCTATCTTCCCCGCCTGTCGCTCATGATCATGACCTACGGCGGCATGCTCATCGCGGACTTCTCGCAGTTCTCCGCGCTACGCTACGACGATCCCGAGTGGACCTGCCCCGAGTGCACCATCGTCTGGGGCTGCAACCCCACCATTTCCAACCCCGACTTCTTCATGGGCCATTGGGTCACCGACGCCATGAAGCTCGGCTGCAAGCTCATCTCCGTCGAGCCGCGCGTCACCTGGCTTGCCGCGCACGCCGACATCCATCTGCAGCTGCGCCCCGGTACCGACACTGCTCTCGCCCTCGCGATGATCAAGGTCATCGTTGACGAGGACCTCTACGACCATGACTTCGTCGAGCGCTGGACCTACGGTTTCGACGAACTGGCCGAGCGCGCCCGCGAGCTCTCCCTCGACGAAGTTGAGAAGATGACCTGGGTTCCCAAGGAGAAGATCATCGCTGCGGCCCGCATGTTCGCGAACGCTCATCCGGCAAACGTCGTCTGGGGCCTCGCCGTCGACATGCAGTCCCAGGGCACCCCGTGCGCTGCCGCCATCGCCGCTCTGTGGACGATCACGGGCAACCTCGATGTCCCCGGCGGCATGTGCTACACCGCCTCCCCGATGGGCGTCGACCAGCCTTCCGCAGGCGCTTGGGGCATCTACGACCTCATCAACGAGGAGATGCAGAAAAAGCGCGTCGGCTGGAAAGAGTTCCCGATGTACCGCTACGGCCTTACCCAGGCAATGCCCGACATGTGCCTGGAGTACTGCGAGGCAGGCAAGGTGAAGGGCATCTGGATCCAGACGTCCAACGGCATCGCCTGCATGAGCTGCGAGACCGAGCGCTGGTATGAGGCCATGAAGAAGGTCGAGTTCGTCGCTGCGTGCGATATCTTCATGACGCCGACGATTCAGGCGTACGCCGATATTGTCCTCCCTGTTCAGACGTGGGCTGAGAAGCACTCCGTGCGCGCTCACTACTACTTCCTCTCCGCCATCACGGGCGGCTGCGCCACCGAGGGCGAGGCGAAATCCGACTGCGAGATCAACCGCGAGCTCGCCCAGTACTTCGACAACGATGACGAGTTCAACCGCGTGATCGAGCGGCCCGAGGGCAAGCAGCACACGTGGCCGTGGAAGACCGAGGACGAGGTCTACGACGAGATCGTGAAGCCTTCCGGGTTCACCTTCCGCGAGCTCATGGAGCATGGCCCGGCTTACCAGAAGTACGTCTACAAGAAGTACGAGAAGGGCCTCATGCGCCCCGATGGTCAGCCCGGCTTCAACACGCCGACCGGCCGCATCGAGTTCTGGTCGACGCTGTTCCAGAAGTTCGGCTACGATCCGCTGCCCTACATCGAGGAGCCGGGCATCGGCCCTGCGACCACGCCCGACCTCTACGAGGAGTACCCGATGATCATGATCACGGGCGCCCGCACCACCTCGTTCTTCCATTCCGAGCATCGCCAGATTCCCTATCTGCGCCAGCTCACGCCCGATCCGTGGGTCCAGATTCACCCGCGCGACGCTGAGCGCCTGCACATCTGCGAAGGCGACTGGGTGTGGCTTGAGAACCATCGCGGCCGCGCACGCCAGCGCGCTCGCGTCACCTACGAGGTGCACGAGGGAACCATCGCCGCACAGCACGGCTGGTGGTTCCCCGAGCAGGATGGCGCTGAGCCGAACCTGTACGGCTTCCGCCAGTCCAACATCAACCAGCTGCTTGCCAACAAACCTGGTACGACCGGCTTCGGCGCTGACCTCAAGTGCACGCTTGCCAAGGTATATCGCTGCAAAGAGGAGGAACTGTAATGGCTAAGAACGGAATTCTTGTCGACTACCAGTACTGCACCGGCTGCTATTCGTGCGAAGTGGCCTGCCAATCCGAGCTCGACCTGCCGCTTGGCCAGTGGGGCGTGAAGGTCATGCAGAACGGCCCATGGCCCATCAAGGACAAGGAAGGCAACGAGACCGACCAGTACGTGTATGATTTCATTCCAGCGTTCACGAAGCTGTGCGATTTGTGCGCAGAGCGCCAGGAGAAGGGCAAGCTGCCTTCCTGCGTCTTCCACTGCCAGGCAAAATGCATGGAGTACGGCCCTGTCGACGAGCTTGTGAAGAAGCTCGATGAGAAGCCTCAGCAGTACCTCTGGGTGCCGCCTTGCGCATAGGGCGCTAACAAGCTGAAGCAGTAACAACAAGTGGGGCTGCCTGCGCCGACATTGCTGCGGGCAGCCCCCTGCAACATCGAAACGCTTTTCGAGGGGAACGTGCCAGTAAGGAGAAGGATTACCGTGGATGCAACTGAATTTCTCAAGCAAATCAAGAAAGCACCGTTGACATCGGCACTCGAGCTCGACCGACTGCGCCTGGCAACGACGATCGGAGATACCGTACTGCCCGAGTTCGAGCAATACCTCGACCAAGCCGAAAGCTACCGGGAGTTCTTCGACGCCATTTACGCAGATGACAACAAGAAGAACACGAGCGTTTGGGCCGCCTGGGCCAAACAGTCGAGAAAACCCTGGATCGAGCGTTTTGATGCGAAGCTCGCGCTCACCGGCCTTCGCATCAAAAGCGACGGCCTACCCCTGGAGTTCGGAACGGGCATCGTGCTCGCTCCAACGGGAAGCCGCGACCGTGTCTGCAACCTGTATGTCTTCCCGTCGAACGGGTTCAACACCGAAGCAGCTGACTTCTCGACCTCTGTGGGCGGATCGTTCACGGTGGCGGGATACGACTTCAAGGGCGTCTACGGCGTCTACCGCTACCACGGCAGCGTCATCTTCGAGGAGTGGGAAGTCGAGGGCGACCCCGTTCCCCATAAAGGTTAGCACCCTTTGTTTCCTTCAATTAATAACTTACCGCTTTCAGGCAATTCTCCCCGTTTCATACAAGTGACAACCTGTATCCGTATGCACTTCGCATAAGAGAAAGGTACGACGATGGATGAGAAAGATAGGTCCGTCGAGGGCAACCGAGGGCCACGACCCCTCGCTGAATCGGAAATCACAATCAAGGAAGAGAAAACGCCCCGCTACGCGTGGGTGATCTGGATCATCACGTTCCTGATAAGCTTTGCTGCGCCCATGGCGCAATTCAAGATCGTCTCGATCCCTCTCTATTTCATCTATGTGCCGGGGGTCAGTCCCGACGGCTGTTTCGGCCTCGATGCAAGCGGCTTCGGCATGCTGATGACGATGGTATCGCTTATCGGCATCGTGCTTGCCTTCCCCGCCGCCTTCATCTGCCGCAAGCTGGGGCTGAAGCAAACGATCGCGCTTTCCGCCATCGGCGTGATTGTCGGAGGACTCGTCGAGATCGTCGGAGGCGACAACATCGTGACCATGATGGCCGGCCGCTTCCTCGAAGGCACCGGCATCGGCCTTGCGGGAGTATCGGCCCCGACGCTGATCACGCTGTGGTTCCCCGACAAGACGCGCGGGCTCGCATTGGGCCTGTGGTGCTGTTGGGTGCCCCTGTCGATCACGCTTGACTCGATCATCTGCCCCATGATCGCAAGCTCGATGGGTTGGCAAGGCGTCTTCGGCGTCGTCGTCGCTTTTGCGGCCGTCGCGCTCATTCTGTTCTTGGTGTTCTACCGCGTTCCCGAGGGCAGCGTGGCCGGGTACAACGCCGAGGGCAGCTTCATCGAGTGCGTGAAACTGCTGAACAACCCTCAGATTTGGCTTCTCGGCCTCGTGTTCTTCATCTTCATCATCGGGCAGACCGGCATCGTGAATACGTACCTGTCCACGTTCCTCCAAAGCGCTCCCCCGGTCGGTTGGGGTTGGAGCGAGGCGGCAGCAGGCATGGGCCTTGCCGTCGTCACGGGCATCAGCATTATCGCCAATCCACTCGGTGGCTCGGTGACCGCGAAGCTGCCCCATCGCCTGAAGCGCATCGTCCCTGTCGGCGTGGCCGTTTCCTACCTAATTTGCTTCTACCTGCTGTTCCAGAATTCCAATGAGTCGCTCATCTGGATCGGTATCGTCTTGATGGGCATCTGCGGCGGATTCGGCGGAGGCGGCCTTCGCCCGTTCGCCCCGACGATCATGAACCAGTCCGCCATGGCGGCGACGATGGGCATGGCGGTCATGCAGTTCGCGCAGTGCCTCGGCAACTGCTTCAGCCCGGTGTACGGGGCGATTATCGATGGCGGTGCCACGTATTGGGAGGCATGCATGACCACGATTATCCCGCTCAGCGTGGTGATGCTCATCGCGGCCTTCTTCATTCGCCCTGGGAAGAACTCCCCCGTCCGCCGCAAGTAGCGAGGACGAGCGTCCCACCACCGGACACCGCACGCCGCTCCACGGAACACTCCTGATGCTGCCTCCATGCTCCCGACGCTGCCCCCTCGGGAGCATGGAGGCAAGTTCGTGGTCAACTAGACGAGTTGTGCGACGTTTTTTCGCCCGATTCTCCCCTTCATGAGGGCTTGGGGCGTCCTTCGAAAGAAAAGCCCCAGGTCAGCTTAAGGTAAGTTAGATTATTCTGAGAAATGACAGTGCATAACTCTCCCAACTGACCACGAAGTAAGGCTCCGCTCCACAGCAACCCCAAACCTCCTGCTCAGAATGAACCCGTCGTGGACAAATTGAGACGATTTACCAGCGCCAAGCCAGCTATTTCCTGCGGACGATGAAGCACTTGTGGATGCGCGGGTTGCGCTCGAAATCGTGTGGGATGGTTTGCGCCGTGATGTCCTCGATTTCCACGCCATACTTCTCAAGCGATTCGAAGTCGGGCTTGAAGGTGCGCAGGTTGCACGAGAAGACGGCCCGCCCGCCCTCGCGGAGAAGGCGGCTCACACCAATGAGAAGCTCCACGTGATCACGCTGGACATCCCATGTGCGCCGCCCCATCGACTTCGAGTTCGAGAACGTCGGCGGATCGACGAACACCAGGTCGAACAGGCGACGATTGCGCCGCGCCTCGGTGATCCACTGCATCACATCGGCGCGCTCGAAGCGGTGGGCCCGCCCCGAGAAGCCGTTGTTCGCCATGTTGCGGCGCGCCCAATCAAGATACGTCGCCGACATGTCCACCGTGCACGTCGTTCGCGCACCGCACGCGGCGGCATGCACCGTCGCCGTGCCCGTATACGCAAACAGGTTTAGGAAATCCCCGCCGGCCGCCATCTCGCCGACCATGTGGCGCGTATCGCGATGGTCAAGGAAGATGCCAGTGTCCACGTACCCCGCGAGGTCGACCTCGAACAGCGAGCCGTCCTCCTCGACGGTCGCTACGAACGAGCGGTCGCCCGCATCGCGATACTGGCTTCCCCCGCGGTCACGACGACGCGTCTTGGAGAACACGTGCTCGGGAGGCACACCGAGCACGACAGGGGTAATCGCCAGGATATCGCTCATGCGGTGGCGGGCTTTGACCTCGTCGATCGACGAGGGGGCGGCGTATTCTGCTACATGAACGAACGTTTTTCCCTCGTCCTCGCCCGCGCCTGCGTACAGATCGATCGCAGCCGCGTATCCAGGCAAGTCGGCATCGTAGACGCGGTAGCAGCTGACCCCCTCGCGGCGCGCCCACTTGCGACGCTCCTTATACACCTTGCGCAAACGGGAAGCGAACTGGGAAGACGTCTCGTCGTGCACGTCGACGACATGCTCGGCCCCACCGAACATGTCGGGAA
The DNA here is from genome assembly GCA_030540225.1 of Coriobacteriia bacterium. Lineage (GTDB taxonomy): Bacteria > Actinomycetota > Coriobacteriia > Coriobacteriales > Eggerthellaceae > Ellagibacter. The sequence continues at coordinate 15,818 of JAUNWQ010000009.1, forward strand.
CGACGATCGTCACAGGAGCAGCCGGGGGCGTATCGAAGAGGCGGACCTTGATGCTCACGCGCCCCCGTCCGAGCTCCTCGCAAAGCGAAGGTTCGATACCGAAGCGCTCTGCCGCGCCCTCGCCTCCTATGCAGGCGAAAACGGAGCGAGCGGGGGCGTCGGCGGCTGCGCGCACAAAGGCTGCGTCCCCCGCTGCAGAGACCGCATTGTCGTTCGCCGGATCGATCAACACCGCGGCAACGAGCTGCGGCGCGGAAGCATCGAGGGGGCGCAGCGACTCCTGGGCACGCTCGGCACGCTCGTCGGCTTCATCGAGAAGCGCGTTCCACGTCTCATCGTCGAAGCGCCCCCACGAGGAGAAGCCCCATCGGGAACGCGCCGCGCCGGGCGCCTCATCTGAAACGATCGCCCTGGCCTCGCGCTCAAGCACGCTCAAGCCCCGCGACTTCTCGTCTTCGCTGCGAGACTCCGCGAGCGCGTCGACGAAGCGGTAGCCCTCACCTGCTCGCTCGCCCCATTTCGCATACGCGAGAAGCGCCGCCGCATACGAGCACAGAAGCGGCATCGTGTCCGGCGCGTTACGACCGAAGTAGGCGCGGTCGTTCAGAGGCGTGCCGGAAAGATCGACCGACACCGTCGCCTTTCCCTCGTGGATGCGCACGTCGATAGCGATATCGGGATGCGCAACGTTCACGTCGGGTCGCTCGCCGCGAACCTCGCGCAAACGATCGCAGATCGCGTCCTTCACGCGCATGCCCGTGAACTTCGTGTTGCGAAGCCCCTCGTTCGTCCCGCGGGCGCGCACGGCGATGCTCTTGCCGGAAAGCAGGATCTCCTCCCAAGGCAGCGCATATACCCCCTGGTAGAGCGCATCCGAGTTCGCAGCGCCAACACGCCCCTCGACGCAGAGCACGCGCGACGCCAGCCGCGACCAAAGACATGCGCGCAAGGCGGCCTTCGGGGCACCGAAAAACGCCACGCCGCCGCCAAGCGGGCGCGTGCGGCGGACCCCGAGCGCATGCAGCTCATCGGCGAGCAAGCCTTCCAACCCGGGAAGGCAGCTTGCGAAGAACTCGAGATCTTCGGAGGTATGGTCGGGCATGTGGGTTCCTTTCCCGTGGGCTGGGTGAGCGTTCCGACAAGAAAGCCCCTCGTCGCGCCGGCGTCGCGCAAGACTCCCGAAGCGCTCAACGCGCAGAGGGCAGCCTCAAAGCGATCGGGTCGGTGACGAGGGGCTCTCGCAGCATCGCATCAATCGACGTTTAGCCTAAGCAGCGAGGACTAGTCTTCCAGGTAATCCTTCAACTTGCTCGAGCGGCTCGGATGGCGCAGCTTCGCGAGCGTCTTGCTCTCGATCTGGCGAATGCGCTCGCGCGTGACGCCGAACTCGCGTCCGACCTCCTCGAGCGTGCGCGGATGGCCGTCTTCCAAACCGAAGCGCAGGCTGATGACCTTGCGCTCGCGCTCGGCAAGGCCGTCGAGCACCTTGCCGAGCTGCTCTTGGAGCATGCTGAAGCTCGCGGCGTCGGGAGGCACCACGGCGGCGTCGTCCTCGATGAAGTCGCCGAGCTGGGAATCCTCTTCCTCGCCGATCGGCGTCTCGAGGCTCACCGGCTCCTGCGAGATCTTCTGAATCTCGCGGACGCGCTCCTCAGGAAGCCCCATCACGTCGCCGATTTCCTTCGGAGTCGGTTCGCGACCGAGCTCCTGGAGAAGCTGGCGCTGGATGCGCACGAGCTTGTTGATCGTCTCGACCATGTGCACGGGAATGCGGATGGTGCGCGCCTGGTCGGCGATGGCGCGCGTAATGGCCTGGCGAATCCACCAGGTGGCGTACGTGGAGAACTTGAATCCCTTGCGGTAGTCGAACTTCTCGACAGCGCGGATGAGGCCCAGGTTGCCCTCCTGGATAAGGTCGAGGAAGAGCATGCCGCGGCCCACGTAGCGTTTCGCGATGGACACGACGAGGCGCAGGTTTGCCTCGATGAGCTGCTGCTTTGCGTCGAAACCGACTTCCTCGATGCGAGTCAGGCGGCGAAGGTCGCGCCTCTCGAGCTCGATTTCGCCGGCGTCGGCCTTCTCGAGCTGCTCGCCCGCAGCGACGCCCGCCTCGATCTTCATGGCGAGGTCGATTTCCTCGGCAGCGGTGAGCAGCGGCACCTTGCCGATTTCCTTCAGGTACATGCGAACCGGGTCGCCCGTGAGCATGGTCACGCCGCCGTCGTTAGCGCGCTTGCGGGTCGCACGGCGCTTGCTGCGGGCCGTCGTCACCTTCGGCAGCTGCACATCGGTGGTTGCTTTAAGTTCTTCTTCGGGAATGCCCTCGAGCAGGTCTTCTTCCTCGTCGATGCCAGCCTCGATCTTGTCCTCGTCGAGCGTGGTGTCGGAGGCTTCGGAAACCTCGCTTACAGGGGGCTCTCCCTCTTCGGGATCCTCATCGAGCTCGTCCTCCTCGAGAATCTCATCGGGATTGGAAAGGTCTTTCGGTTCTTCGGCAGTCTTCTTCGATAATTTCTGGGAATCCTTTGCCACGTGATAGTCCTTTCTGGATAAGAACGCCCGGGGCTAAACCGCAACCGGGCGCAAATACACAGCGATAAAATATACCATAAATCGAGCCGAATGTGTCTGAATGTCACAATAAATCGTTCGGGTCGACGTCAACGGCAACGTTCACGTCCGCCTCGGGCACACGAGCGCGGAACAGCGGGGCTATCACACGAGAAAGATCGTCCTCGGGCGGGCATTTCACCACGACGTGCCAGCGGTACACGCCGCGCAGCTTCGCGAGAACGCACGGGCTCGCGGGAAGGACGGACCACCCGTCACCGCCGAAGTCGCGGATATGCGCCTCAAGCTCGGTGAACAGCCTTTCGGCGGTCGTGCGCACAGAGGGCTCGTCCCTTCCCCAGACAAGAACGTTGGCCATTCGGACGAACGGCGGGTAGAGAAGGATGCGCCGCTTCGGGAGCTCCGCGCGAAGGAACCGCTCGCGGTCGTAGGTGGCGGCGGCGCGGATGGCGACGTTGTCGGCCTCGTAGGTCTGGACGAGCACGCGCCCCGGCAAGTCGGCACGCCCGGCGCGACCTGCCACCTGCTCGATCAGGGAAAACGTGCGCTCAGCAGCTCGATAATCGGGAAGGTGGAGCTGGGTGTCGGCGTTGATCACGCCCACAAGCGTCACGTCCTCGAAGTCGAGCCCTTTCGCGATCATCTGCGTTCCCAAAAGCACGGCAGCGTCCGATCCGGCAAACTGCTCGAGGAGGCGTTCGTGGGCCCCTTTGCCGCTCGTGGTGTCGGCGTCCATGCGGATGATGGGCGCGTCAGGGCCGACGCCCGGCATCCCGTCGAGCAGTGCGCGCAGCTCGGCCTCGACGCGCTGGGTTCCCGCGCCGAACTTCTTCAGGTACGGGCTTCCACACTCGGGGCAGACGGCAGGCGCAATCTCGGTGTGCCCGCAATGGTGGCACACGAGCATGCGGCCGCGCTCGTGATAGGTGAGCGAGGTGTCGCACGAGGGGCAGGTGGGCACGAACCCGCAGTCACGGCACAGAAGGAACTTCGCGAAGCCGCGTTGGTTCAAGAGCAGCACCGCCTTGCGCCCGAGGGAAAGCTCGCTGCGAAGCCCCTCGACGAGCTTGCGCGAGAACATCGCCCGCGAGCCACCGCGAAATTCCGCCGCCATGTCCACGACCTCGACCGCCGGCAGGGGCTTGCCGTTCGCGCGATCGGGCAGATCGACCTTCGTCCAGCTCCCGCCCTGCTCACAGGCATAGAGCGCCTCAATGGAAGGCGTGGCCGAGCCCATGACGAGCACGCCGCCCGAGCGCTCCACCATCCAGCGCGCCACCTCGCGCGCATCGTAGCGCGGGGCAGAATCCTGCTTGTAGGAGCCTTCGTGCTCCTCGTCGATCACGATGAGTCCGATGTTCGAAAGCGGCGTGAACAGGGCGCTTCTCGCCCCCACCACGACGCGCGCCGCGCCACTGCGAATGAAGTCCCACTGGTCGTAGCGCTCCCCCTGGCTCATGCGCGAGTGCATGACCGCGACCAAATCGCCGAAGCGGCCGCGGAAGCGACCCACCGTCTGCGGCGTGAGCGAGATCTCGGGCACGAGCACGCAGGCCGTGCGTCCCTCGGCGAGCGTCTTCTCGATGGCACGCAGGTAGAGCTCCGTCTTGCCCGAACCGGTGACGCCGTCGACGACAACCACCTCGCCGCAGGCATGCTCGCGCGCACGATCGATGGCCGCAAGGGCACTTTCCTGCCCCGGCGTGAGCGCAGGCTTCGGCGAGGGGGTGAAGCCATCGAACGCGATGGTGGATGCGATAGAGGCTGAAGCAGAAGGCGCGCCGTCGAAGGTTTCAGCGAACGTGCCGCTCACCGCAGCACCCGCCAACCCGCTGCGCGCACCGTCAGGGGTCCCCCGCATGCGGCGGCGGCGAACGATGCGCACGACGCCTTTCGACTCGAGGGCGCGCAAAGTCGACGAGATTGCTCCCATCTGGGCCGAAAGCTCGGACACGCGCAGCTCGCCCGTCCGCACGGCCGCCACGATCGCCTCCTGGCGAACGGCGTTCTTGCGCGGCTCGAATGCGGAAAGCTCAGGACCGGCGACAACCCAGCGATCGTCCACTTCCCCAACCTTTTGTTCCTCCAAGCGCCATCGGCCATCGCGCCCATGCACCATCCGCGGGATACCCCCCGGAGGCGTGAACAGACGAACGCAGGAGGAAAGCGGCGCGATGTAGCGGTTCGCGAGCCATTGGGCGCATGCCGCGCCCTCCTCGTCGAAGTAAGGCTTCGATAGACCCCGAACGATTGATTTCAGCTTGCGCGCATCAAGGCCGGAAGGCCACGTTTCGTCTCCTGGTAACCCCGCCTCGAAGACATCGATGACGAACCCCACCGCCTGGCGCCTGCCGAAGGGCACAAGCACCGCACACCCCACTTCAACGGGGTAGTCGCGAGAGCGGGGAGAAGCATCGTCAACGCCTGCTCCCAACCCACAGGTGCCCTCCGCCCCGCCACTCGCTAAACCGGAGCGCTCGGCCGCACGGAAATCGACCTCAGAAACAGCACCAACCGCGCCCGCGTCCACAGCGCTACCCGCGAGGATATCATCTCCAAACAAGCTCTCCATCTGGGCAGATGCAGAAGAATAAGCGCATACCGAATCCTCCCCGTCCGTGGCGGGCAGAGCATAGATATAAGGCGCGTCAAGCGCTTGCGTTGGGATATCGAGAATAACGGAGGCAAGTTTCATGCCGTCAAGTATAGCGAAAGCACCGCAGGCGCACGACTCGAATCGCCGCCTTCAGCAAAATGCCGCCTTCCCGATCCTGCGAAGGCGGGAAGGCGGCGCGAGGATTTGAAAGGCTGTCGCGGAAAAGCGCAGCTAGGCGAGGCCGCACGCGGCGCGAAGTGCATCCGCGCGATCGGCTTTCTCCCAGGTGAACTCGGGAAGCTCGCGGCCGAAGTGACCATAGGCGGCTGTCTTGCGGTAGATGGGGCGACGCAGGTCGAGGTCGTCGATGATGGCGCCCGGACGCAGGTCGAAGACCTCGTTCACCGCACGCTCGATATCGGCCTCGGGAACGTGCGCCGTGCCGAACGTCTCGACCATGATGGAGACCGGCTTCGCGACGCCGATAGCATAAGCAACCTGGATCTCACAGCGATCGGCCAGGTCAGCAGCCACCACGTTCTTCGCAACCCAACGAGCGGCGTAAGCAGCGGAACGGTCAACCTTCGTGCAGTCCTTGCCGGAGAACGCGCCGCCGCCGTGACGGCCCATGCCGCCGTAGGTGTCGACGATAATCTTGCGGCCGGTAAGACCGCAGTCGCCCATAGGTCCGCCGATGACGAAGCGACCGGTCGGGTTGATGTGGATCTCGGCGCCCTCGGCGAGCTCGACCCCCTCGTCAGCGAGCACGGGCTTGATGACTTGCTCGGTCACGTCGCGGCGCAACGTGGCGTTGTCGATGTCCTCGGCATGCTGCGTGGACACGACGACCTTCTCCACATTCACGGGGGCGCCGTCGACGTAGCGCACCGAAACCTGCGTCTTGCCATCGGGACGCAAGTAGGGCAGCGTGCCATCCTTGCGCACCTTCGCCAAACGCTCGCTCATGCGCTGCGCCAGGTAAATCGGCATCGGCATGAGGGTCTTCGTCTCCTTGCAGGCATAGCCGAACATCATGCCCTGGTCACCTGCGCCCACCGTCTCGTAGACGTCTTCCGCCTCGCCGTGCTGCGCCTCGAACGACTCGTCGACGCCCTGCGCGATGTCGGGCGACTGCTCGTGGATGGCGTTCAGAACGCCGCAGGTCGTGCCATCGAAGCCGTACTTCGCGCGATCGTAGCCAATCTCGCAGATGACGTTGCGCACGATGGTCGGCACGTCGACATAGGCCTGCGTGCGAATCTCGCCCGCGACGACAACCATGCCCGTCGTGGTCATGGTCTCGCAGGCGCAGCGCACCTTCGACACATCGGCGGGCTGGCCCGACGGCGAGATGTAGCCTTGCTTTTGAAGCTCGGTTTCCTTCTCGAGGATCGCGTCGAGAATCGCGTCGGAAATCTGATCGCAGATCTTGTCTGGGTGACCCTCAGTCACCGATTCGGACGTGAATAGATACGTAGAATGCTGTTCTTCGGCCATGAAGCTCCTCCTTCATCGTTGTCGGCCGGACCACCTTGGCGCAATGCCAGGTTGGTGTCGGGATCGCAGAGCCAACTCTCTCCCCCGACTCTTGATAAACGGATGTTCGCGGACGCAATTCGTGCGCCCTCGTTTATGCACGCGGTACTTTACCACATCGTCGTCTATTCTAATTGAGAACAAAAAAGAAACAATTCTCAACCGCAGCCGTTTCGCGGAGCTTCTCCCCGCCACCCTTCCCAATACGTCGGGCTCATGACGCCCGCAGCCCCATCAGCATTCCATCGGCATCCCGCCGCCTCGTCGGGGCCTTGCAATGCTACACTCATCACGACAGACCGACACCCCCTCGGAAGGAGCGGGCATGCTGAGCAACAACGCCTATACGCAAGAGTATTTCGACATCATGGAGAGCTTGGGCGGCGACATCGAGAGCCGCCGCGCCGCCTACGATTACATGAAGAATTCCACCGCTATCGTGCATCATCAGGTGATTTCCACCTCTTTCGTGCCGCGCCTCTACGATCGACGCACGCGCGAGATCATGCGCACCACGGTCGAGACGACGCACCGCATTCTTTGCAAGGTGATCGAGCACTACCTCGAAGACCCCGACTACCGCACCATCTTCGACTACGACCCGCGCTTAGCCGAGCTCATCTTGGTGCCGCGCGGCTATGACGCCGTGCTCCCCTTCGCGCGCTTCGACATCTTCCTGAACGAGGAGACCGAGGAAGTCGCCTTCTGCGAGTTCAACGGCGACGGATCCTCGGGCATGAACGAGAACCGCGAGATCACCAACTCGCTCGCGAACGCGAAGACCTTCCAGGAGTTCGCTCAGCGCCACAAAGTCGAACCCTGCGAGCTCTTCGACGCCTGGGTGGAGGACTTCATCGGCATCTACCATACCTACAAGGGACGCGTCGAGCATCCCCGCTTCGCCATCTGCGACTACCTGCAAAACGGAGTCGTGGACGAGTTCCACCTGTTCGCAAAGAAGTTCGAGGAACACGGCTACCCGTGCTGCGTATGCGACGTGCGCGACCTCACCTTCGACGGCGAGGTGCTCCACGACGCGCAGGGCCAACCCGTGCATGCCATCTGGCGCCGCTGCGTCACCAACGACGTGCTCGAGTTCTGGGACGACTCGCAGGCGCTCATCAAGGCCGTGCGCGCGCAGAAGGTGGCGCTCATCGGCAGCTTCGCCGGGCACATCGTGCACGACAAGCAGATTTGCGAGGCACTTTTCCATCCGAAGACGCAGGCATTCCTCACCGACGAGGAAAACGCGTTCGTCGCGCGCACCGTCCCCAAGACGCGCTACCTCGACTCGAGCGAGATCGACCTTGACGAAGTGCGCGCGAACAAGGATGCCTGGATCGTGAAGCCGACCGACGCCTACGGGGCAGCCGACGTGTACGCCGGGTGCTTCCAAACGCAGGAGAAGTGGGACGAGATCATCGACCGCTTCGCTGACGGGGCAGCAGGCGCGCCATTCCTGGTGCAACGCTACATCACTCCGTACAAGACGCGCATCCTAGAGCCCGACCACGACATCGAGAACCTCTCCGACGAGGAAGTCGACCGCACGGGCGCCATGTACAACAATCTGGAGGGGCTCTACTGCTACAACGGGCGCTTCCAGGGCGTGTTCAGCCGCCTGGGGCCCCTGCCCACCATCTCGAAGCCCATGCGCGGCATCACCGCGGCAACCATCTGGGTCGACGAATAGGAAGGCGCTCGCATGGGCTTGGGAAACCGCATCGTATCGGTGGTGTGCGCGATCTGCCTTGCGGTGAGCTTCATCGCCGCCGGCTTCGTCGCTGTCGCCGTGCCCGACAACGCGACGACTTCGCTTGCCGACGCCTACGCCGGGACCACCAACCCGACGACGCCGTTTTCCCACGAGGAGCTTTGCGACATGGCGCTCGCGGGAAAACGCTACACCTTCGATACGAACGACAGGTTCGCCCTCAACCAGGCTATATACGACATCAACGCTCAAGCGGAAGCCGACGGGCGCGCTCATCGGGGCTCGCTTGACATCGCCTTATGGGACGAGCTGGCCGCACGGGATAAGGTAAGCGGAGCCGATGCCTCGAGCGCAGCTGCGACCTCGCTGTTCTTCGGCCTCGCGAACACGTTTGGAGGCTCCTACGACGAGGCCGACGACCTGGCGCGCATGCGCACGCTGCAGCCGAGCAGCGAGAACGTGGACATGCTGCTCGCGCAAGCGTCCGACACCTACGTGCTCGACCCCGAGGCGATCGAACACCTCGACGACGTCTTCGGCGTTCTTGTGACAGCCGAACCCGTCGTGCTGGGCGTGTTCATCGCGGCCGCGCTCACCGCCGTGGGCGTCGGGTGCGCGAACGGGAGAAGAACGTTCGGGACGGTTTTGCTCTGCGCGGGTTTGGGAACGATTGCGGTGTTCACCATCTTGGGAATATGGGCCGCCATCGACTTCGAGGGGCTGTTCGCCGTGTTCCACAGCTTGTTCTTCGCGCAGGGCAGCTGGGTGTTCAGCGCCGACTCGCTGCTCATCACCATGTACCCCGAGCCCTTCTGGGTCGGCATGGGCGCTATCTGGCTTGCCACGACGATCGCCGTAAGCGCCATCTCGGCGATCGCGGGCCTCGCGCTGCGCCGCGCCTAGCTTCTCGCCGCCTTCGCCGCCCTCCCGGCCTAGATTGTCGCAATACGGTGCAATCCCTGCCATCAGGCGCGAAAGCGAGTATCATATGCAGGTTGAAACGACTTCCAAAAGACGAAAGAGGAATCCGTGACTGACAAACCCGTACGCGTACGCTTCGCACCATCGCCCACTGGACGCTTGCACGTCGGCGGCGCGCGCACCGCAATCTATAACTGGGCATTCGCCCGCGCAACGGGCGGCACCTTCATCCTGCGCATCGAGGACACCGATCCCGAGCGTTCGACCGAAGAGAACGTCCAGGTCATCCTGAACGCCATGAAGTGGCTCAACCTCGACTGGGACGAGGGCCCCGAGGTCGGCGGCGACGCGGGCCCCTACTTCCAGACCCAGCGCTTCGACACCTACAAGACCGCGCTCGAGCGCCTTAAGGACCGCGGGGCGGTCTATCCCTGCTTCTGCTCGAAGGAGCTGCTCGACCAGAAGCGCGCGAAGGCGGAAGCGGAGGAAGGCGGCTACGCGGGATACGACCGCACGTGCCGCGACATCGACCCCGCCGAGGCGCAGCGCCGCATCGACGCAGGTGAACCGCATGTTTGGCGCCTGAAAGTGCCGCTTGACCACGGCCCCATCGAGTTCGACGACGCCGTGTACGGGCATGTCTCCTTCCCCGCCGACGTCATGGATGACATGATCGTCGTGCGCACCGACGGCACGCCCACCTACAACTTCGCGGTCGTATGCGACGACGCGAACATGGGGATCACGCACGTCATCCGCGGCGACGACCACCTCTCGAACACCCCGCGCCAGATTCTCATCTACGAGGCGCTCGGCTACGACGTGCCCACCTTCGCGCACCTGTCGATGATCTTAGGCCCCGACGGGAAGAAGCTCTCCAAGCGTCACGGCGCAGCGAGCGTCGAGGAGTTCCGCGACCGCGGCTTCCTGCCCGACGCGATGGTGAACTTCCTGGCACTTCTGGGTTGGTCCCTCGACGGCGAGACAACGCTCATCAGCCGCGACGTGCTGTGCAGCGAGTTCTCGCTCGACCGCATCACCAAGAAGGACGCCGTGTTCGACGAGACGAAGCTCGAGTGGATGAACGGCCAGTACATCAAGGGGATGAGCGCCGGGGATTGGATCGACGCGAGCGTTCCTTGGCTTGCGCGCGCCCGCGCAGGCGTTGCGGCCGATGCCGAGATCTCCGAGGAGGAAATCCGCGAGACCGCAGCGGACATCGCGAACCGCCCCGAGTTCTACGAGAAGCTCTACCCGCTCGTTGCCGAGCGCGAGACGCGCCTTGTCGACGCTGCCGACAAGCTGGCCTACATGTTCTGGGGGCCGCGCGTCGAGGTGCTCGACGAGAAGAGCGTGAAGAAAGTGCTTCTGAAGGAAGGCGCGCACGCCGACGAGGCGCTTGCAGCCTGCCGTGCCATCCTGGCCGATGAGAGCCGCGCATGGGAGGCGGCGAGCCTCGAGGCCGCATGCCGCGAGCTTGGCGAGGAGGACGCGCTCAACATGAAGCTCAAGCTCGTGCTGCAGCCACTGCGCGTTGCCGTCTGCGGCAACATGGTCTCCCCGCCGCTGTTCGAGTCGATCGAGCTTTTGCCGCGCGAAGACGTGCTCGCGCGCATCGACCAGGTCACCTCCGAGGTTTTCGGTGGGGACGAATAGCGACATCGAACAGGGCGCTCGCGACGCGCAATCCGCCGCGAGCGCCCCTTCCACCTTGCGCGTCGCCTTGGGCGCTCCGCGCAAGGTGCTCTTTCTACGCGATTTCTGCACGCGCCCCCAAGGCTCCAGCTGCATGAAGTGCATCGAGGCGTGCCCGAAAGGGGCCATCGCCATCGCGAACGCCTCCGCCGCCGTCGATGCGCACGCCTGCACCAAATGTGGGATATGCGTTGGCGTGTGCGACGGCTTCGCAATCCCTGGCGCTTCCGTCGAGGCCGTCTTTTCGCAGATGCGCAAAATTGCGCTCACGGGCGAGAAGGTCATCCTGACGTGCTCGTATCTGCTCCCTTCAGGCTTCACCCCAGCGGACAACGTAATCGTGCTGCCATGCCTCGCAATGCTGCCGCCCGAACTTTGGACCTGCGCGCTCGCGCTTGGCATCGACCTTGCCGTCGCCGCCATCTTCGAAGAATGCGAAACGTGCAAGCGCACCAAATCTCAAGGGCTTGAGCGTTTTTCCCGTGCAATCGAGCAGGCAGAAGACGCCACCGAGTGCACCGTGGCGATCACCGACGACGTTCCCGAAGCACAGGTCGCCCCGACGCTCATGCAAACGCTTGGCGACACATCGGGCAAGGACCGTCGCGAAGCGCTCCTCGACTTGAAGGACCAGGCGGAAGACATCGCCTCGGGCGCATACCGCATGAAGCGCAACGAATCGCTGCGCGCCTTCCACGAACAGCGCGACCACATGCTCGCCGACGAGCGCATCGGAGGCGCGGTCGGGACCCCCGAGCAAAACGCATACGCCGAGGGGGGCATGACGCGATGCACGCTCTCGCCTCGCCAGCGGATGCTGCTCGAAGCGGCGGATGTCTCCGACGCCGTCGCCGTGCGCAAGCGCGTAATGCTCTCCGCTACCGACGCCTCTCTTTGCGGCAACAGCCTCGCCTGCGCGAAATCGTGCCCCACAGGCGCCCGCAGACCAAGCCCTAAGGATGGGCAACTCGTCTTCGAAGCGCGCCTGTGTATCGGCTGCGGGCTGTGCACAAACGCCTGCCCCCAAGGCGCCGCAAGCCTTCGTGAGGCATATGCCGGCGAGCTGCTCCCCCAACCTGACGACGAATAACAAAGAGAAGAAGGTGAAAATGCTCTCGGACAATCCAACACTTGAAGAGGTGGCGAGCTATTTCGCGAACGACCAATTCGCCACGCGCGCGGCAGGCTGCACCGTCGTCGAGGCGAGGCGCGGACATGCGGTCTGCGAGATGAAGCTCGCCGAAATCCACTGCAACGCAACGGGGAACGTCATGGGCGGCGCCATCTTCACGCTCGCCGACTTCGCGCTCGCCATCGCCTGCAACATCGGCGAGCCCCCGAGCGTATCGGTGAGCAACACCATCGAGTACTTCTCGGCAACGAAGGGCGAAAAGCTCATCGCTACCTGCGATGCCGATAAATCGGGCCGCCGTCTGGGGTTCTACACCGTAGAAATCACCGACGACACGGGGCGGCGCATCGCGAAGATGTGCGCTACCTGCGCGCGGTAGGCTTTTCCTTCCCGCCTGCTACGGAGACGAGCAGGATCATCGACACCATGAGCAAAAAGCCGGCCCAGTCGTAGCCGGTAAACGAAGTCCCGAGCCACAGCGCGGCGAACACCGTCGCGCTCACCGGCTCCATAGCGCCGAGCAGGCTGCCCGTCACGGGGCCCACGAGCGCGACGCCGTGCAGATACAGCGTGAAAGCCGCGAACGTTCCCAAAACGGCGATGGCTGCAAGGACAAGCCACCCTGTCGCATCGAGGGCAGGCACGACGACGTCACCGCCCCACGCGGCAGGCGCCGCCCACGCGATTCCCGCGGCGACTCCCCCAATCGCCATGCCGACGCCCGTCGTCAGGAGGGTTCCCCACACGAACATGAGGCGTTTGGGGTACATGATGTAAATCGCAACAGTGATGCTGTTCGCAAGACCCCACGCAAGCCCCGCAGCGGGAAGAGACAAACTTGACGGGTTTCCTTGCGTCGCAATAAGGAAGGTTGCCACCAGGGCGAATACGAGCCCCAGCGCCTCTCCTGGACGCGGAGGTTTCCTCGCGAACGCGCACGCGGCGAGCATGACCCACACCGTGCCGAGCGATTGCAGCACCGTGGCTGTCCCAGCATTAGTACAGCCAATCGAAGCGATATAGGAAAACTGGCAGGCGAAGAGCCCGAAGACGCCGAATATGACGAGACTCCGCAGCGAGGCTCTATCGCGCAGCATCGCAACAAGGCGCCCGCGGCGCGTCGCGAGAAGCAACACTAAGAACAGCGCACCCGAGCCGATCATGCGGGCTGCGGTGATGAAAGAGGCGTCGATGTCGTAGTGCGCGAACAGGTACTGCGAGCACGCGCCCGAGAAGCCCCAGAGCGCACCGCCCGCGAGCGCACACGCCACGCCAAAGAGGAAGCGTTCTCTACTCCCCTTCCCCACCGCTGAGCTCCTTTAAGAAATCGAGAACCGCACCGAAGAGCGCATCGCCTTCTTCGACCTTGAAATACCTGGTGGGAAGCGTAAGCTTGCGTTTCTCCGCGAGATAGCGGCCGCCCGCTCGGCGAATCGGCACCATCTTGTCGCGCGGCACGGCGACAGGCTCGACGATGAGCTTTCCACCCGCGACCGTCACCGTGTTCATATGATGCTCGTTCGCGAACGCCTTCACGCGCGCCTTCGCGAACAAGTTCCTTGCTGCGGCGGGCATTTCCGGCCGCTTGGCGAGCATATCCTGCTCGATGGCCTCGACGTCCTCCATCGTCGCCGCTGACGCAATCTTTCGGTACCACAGCACGCGCTCGTCGGTATCGGGGACGTACTCTTCCGGCAGGTAGGTGTGGCCCGGCAGGTTCACGGTGATGTCGGAGAGCGCCGGCGGCAGCCCGTCGGCAGCGTCCGCGTCACCCTCGCGCGTGGCGGCAACCGCTTGCTCGAGCATTTGCGCGAACAGGTCGAAGCCGACCGCACTCATGTTGCCCGACTGCTCGGCACCAAGCATGCTTCCCGCGCCACGTATCTCCAGGTCGCGCATGGCGATGCGCATGCCGCTACCGAGCTCGGTGTGCTCGTCGAGCGCGGTCAGGCGCGCCTCAGCCTCCTCGGTCAGGCTCACGTTGTCGGGGAACATGAAGTACGCGTACGCCTGCACCGACGAGCGCCCGACACGCCCTTTCAGCTGGTACATCTGAGCCAAGCCGAGACGTTGGGCGTCCTCGATCACAAGCGTGTTCGTATGCGGATTGTCGATGCCGCTCTCGATGATGGTCGTCGCCACGAGCACGTCGAGCTCGCCTGCGCTGAAGTCCTCCATCACGCGCTCGAGCTCTTCGCGCGACATCTGCCCGTGCGCGATTCCGACGCGCGCCTCGCCCGCCGCCGCCTGCACGCGCGCCACAGCATCCTCGATCGAATGGACGCGGTTGCTTACGTAATACACCTGGCCGCCGCGCGCAAGCTCGCGCCTGATCGCGCCGGAAACGATGTCGGGGTCCCATTCCCCCACATGGACCTCAACCGGCCTGCGATCGCCCGGCGGCGTCAAGATCAGGCTCATATCGCGCACGCCCGACAGCGACATCTGCATGGTGCGCGGAATCGGCGTCGCCGACAGCGTCAGCACATCGATCGACTCGCGCAGGTTCTTCATCTGTTCCTTGTGGCCCACGCCGAAGCGCTGCTCCTCGTCGATGATCACCAGTCCCAGGTCATAGGGGTTCACATCGCGCGAGAGAAGTCGATGCGTGCCGACGAGCACCGACACGCTGCCGTCGGCGAACCCTGCCAGCGCCCGCGATTGCTCAGCCGGCGTGCGGAAGCGCGAGAGCACCTCGACTGTCACGCCGAAGGGCGCGAAGCGGTCGTGGAAGTTCGCGAAATGCTGTTGCGCAAGAATAGTCGTCGGGCAGAGGACCATGACCTGCTTGCCATCCTGCGTCGCCTTGAAGGCCGCGCGCAAGGCGACCTCCGTCTTCCCGAAACCGACGTCGCCGCAGATGAGGCGGTCCATCGGGCGCGAGCTTTGCATGTCCGCCTTCACATCGGCGATGGCCGCGAGCTGGTCGGGCGTCTCCTCGTAGGGGAACGACTCCTCCATCTCGCGCTGCGCTGCGGTGTCCGGGCCGAAGCTGAAGCCCTGCGTCGCCGCACGGCGCGCGTACACGTCGACCAAATCGAACGCGAGCTTTTTGGTCGCCTTGCGCGCCTTCGCCGTCGCGCGCGACCAATCCGACGTATTCAGCCTGGTGAGGCGCGGGCTTGCCCCCTCGGGACCCACGTAGCGCGTCACGCGGTCGAGCTGCTCAACTGGCACGAACAGCTTATCGCCTTCCGCATACTTCAAAAGCAGGTAGTCGCGCGCCGTGCCGTCGATCTCGCGCCGCACGAGATCTTCGAAGAATGCGACGCCGTGGGCAGCGTGGACGACGTAGTCGCCCGGCTTATAGGGGAAAGTCACCTCCGTGATGTCGGTCCGCCTGCGCGCGCGGGCCGTCGTCTGGGTGCCCTGGGTGTCGGAGAGCGCCACAATCGCGAGCTTCGCTTTCGGGAAAATCATTCCCAAGGGGACGTCGATGTCGACAACGTTAACGACTGACCTGCGAAGACGGCGCTTTGCCGACCCGCCACCCGAAAGGCCGTCCAACTCCGAGAAGTTCGCGTCGAGCGCCTCCTGAAAGGCGATACCATTGTCGACGAGCGCAAGCTCGATGTCATGGCGCGCGCGCGGCTCCGGCGCGCAAAGGGCCACCGTGTTGCCGCCCTCGACGAGATTCACCAGCCGACCGAACAGCTTGCCGGGATGCCCGGCGACCTCAACGCGCTTCACGGGAAGCTCGACGTCGATCGTGCCGCCGACGCGCATAATCGACACGTACGTCGCGCGGACTCCCCCGCCGAAGTCGAGCGCGGTCGGCCCAGCGTAGAGCCCCGCCACAGGAATCTTCGTCCCCTTCGCGCGAGCCTCTATTTCCTCATACACATGCGTGGCGTCGTCGAAAAGCGAGCGCGGCTCGATAAGGCACGTCATCGTGTCGGGGCCCGCCCATGCGCCGAGCGTCACCGACTTGTCGTAAAGATACGGGAGCAGCGCGTCGGCACCCTCGAAGTGAAGCCCGCCATCGAGCTTCTCGAGCATGTCGCGCAAAACCGCGTTCGATTTCGCGGGTGCCGCGATCTTCCTGCGTGCGCGGGCGATCGTCTCCGCTGAGCAGGAGTACTCTCGCACAGGGTATATCTCGACGCGCGAGAGCGGGGAGATGGTCTGCCCCGTCGAGGGGACGATGCGCCTGATCTCGTCCACTTCGTCTCCGAAGAAATCGATGCGCACGGGATAGGTGAGGTTGCCCGGAAACACGTCGATCGTGCCTCCATGCACGGCGAAGGTGCCCCGCCCGTCGAGCTCGCCCGTGTTCGCGTAGCCGCGATCCTCAAGTGAGCGGGCCACGTCCTCGAAAGACTCGACGCAGCAGCGCTCGCGCACAGCACTCGGAAGCGCCGCCTCGCCCTCCCGCGCCGTATCGGCAAGCTCGACCCCCGCCTCGAATACGAGGGGTGCTGCCACAAGGCTGTCTTTTGGCGGTATCATCCTGATGAGCGCACGGGCGCTCGCGACGACGACGCGTGGCCTGCCGCATGCAAGCGAGAAGGCGGCCTCCATACGGCGGGCGACCTTGCGGGCATCGGGCGTCTTCGGGGAGAAGGGGGTATCGGCGCGCTCGGGGAACAGCAGCACGCGGTCTTCCCCCAAATAAGCTGCCATATTGCGAGCGAAGGCAATAGCGGCATCCTCACCTGCGACGACGACGAGCGTCGGGCGCGGCGAGCGCGAGAACTGAGCGCTCGCGAGGAAGGGACGCGCAGATGACGCGACACCGAGCGTCGCATCGGATCCCGCGTCGAGCTTTCCCCAAAAGTCATCCAGCGCGCCCGACTTCTCGAGCACGAACGTCAGCGAATCGATGAGCATGCGCATCCTTCCAAGCGTCTGCAAGGCGAAACAGCCCGCAGACAGCACAAAGAGCCGCATCGCGCACCTTTATGAGGGGAAACGCGAATACGACTTCAGTTTTGATATTGTTCCCAACAGGGAATTTCCAAGCGCAAGTGTATCACAGCGAGCCTTCGCACCCCAACCGCCCATGCCCGCATCTCCCAAACCATCACGATGATTCAAAAAAGTACACGCTTCGTGCCAGAATTCGGGTTCAAGCGTGCACTCATTCCCTCGAACCCCGAAGAAGCCGCTATACTTTCAGCGGAGAGGAAAGGATGAGCCATGCCCCGTGAGACCGTCGCCGCGAAACGCGAGCGAGCCATCGAGATCGCCCGCCGAATGAATGAGCGCTACCCCAAGGCGGAATGCGCTCTGCATTACGATGGCGAACCATTTCGACTGGTCATCGCCGTGCTACTTTCCGCGCAAACGACCGACAAAGGCGTGAACAAGGTGACGCCCGCGCTCTGGAAGCGCTACCCCACCCCTGCCGACCTTGCGTCGGCCGACGTCACCGACGTCGAGGAGATCATCCGCGCCATCGGCTTCTATCGCACGAAGGCCGCGAATTGCGTGAAGTGCGCGCAACTGGTGGTCTCAGAGTACGGTGGGGAGGTCCCGCGAGATATCGACGAACTGCAAAAGCTCCCCGGCGTGGGAAGGAAAACCGCGAACGTAGTGCTCAACGAGGCATTCGGGATCGTCGAAGGCATCGCTGTCGACACGCACGTTTTTCGAATCGCGCACAAGCTGAAGCTCGTCGGCCCCTCGGCCGACGCGCCCGCAAAAACGGAAACCGCCCTGCTCAAGCTCTACCCACGCGACTTTTGGGGGCCGATCAACCATCAATGGGTGCTCTTCGGGCGCGAAACGTGCATCGCGCGGCGGCCCAAGTGCGAGGAGTGTTTTCTTGCCGACGTCTGCCCGAGCTGTGGGAAGAAATAGCGATTGGAGCCACCCCGCGAGCGAAGGCTCTCCCGCAAGCACCCTACCGAACGTTGCCGTACACGAGGGCAAGCTCCTCGGGCGACGCCCCCTTCACATATCGCGAGCGGAGGCGCGCCATGTTTACCCACACCCGGAGGCGATTGACCTCCCCATTGGGAAAACGCCGCGCCGACGTGCGAATACGATGCTTTGTCATGCCAAGCGGCTCGCCGAGGCGCTTCAGATTCAAGGCGAATTGGAAATCCTCCATAAGCGGCACATCGGGAAACATCCCCGCCTTAAAGAATAGGTCTCTCTCGATAAAGAGGCCCTGATCGCCATACGAGATATGGCGGAACCTCACCCGCAAGTTCGACATCGCCTGGCACAACATGAGCACCGGGGTCAGCTTGCTGAAGCGGATGCCGAACGTCCCGACGCGCGTACGCGATAAAACCTCGCCGATTTCGCGAAAGGCCCCCTCGGGAAGCACGCTGTCGCAATGAAGAAAGAAGAGCACCTCGCCCTCAGCCGCTCGCGCACCCGTGTTGAGCGCGCCACCGCGCCCGCATCCCTCCTGGTCAATGAGGCAATAAGGGGCACGTACGCGGTCTCGTGTGCCGTCGGTGCTACCACCGTCGACGAAGATCACCTCGCATTGATTCCCCGCGAAATCGATGCGGTCGAATTGGTCCTGCAGCGCATCGATAGTGGACACCTCGTTGAAGACGGGCACGATGACCGAAACGCTCTTCGGACATTGACTACCCTCGACTGCCACCTGCGCACTCATCGGATCGCCGCCTTCGCCCGATTGAGCACCGTCGTCGAAACCGCCGGCGTTTCATCGACCCCCATCAGGGCAGACAGCGCGTGAACCACCCGAACGCTGCCGGCAAGGCCGCCCGAGCATTGGCGCCGCGCCCGCTCGAGTTTGCCCGCACACGAAGCGCAATACACGTACAGCACGGGTTCGTCCACGCCCGCACAGGCGCACTCGTGTGCCGCCGTCTCCAACACACGCTTGGCTGCGGTCATTGAGGCTTCAGACTGGGAAAGCTCGAAGTCGGCTCCGCAGCAAGCCGAGCATTTCGACACGAATACCGAGGGCTCGAGGAAATATGCCAGGTCATCAAGCCATTCTCGATGCGCACGATCGGGACAGGGAACGAACACCGCACCGGGAGTCGCAACGCGCGCGCAGTCGATGAGCCCGCGCTCGGTAAGATCGCGAAGGCAAGCATAGATAGTAACCTGAGAAATAGACCGGTCGAGCACCTCCGTGAACGCCGAGCCGCAATTCGGGCAGAGCGGCACCACCTCGCGCGCACCGACACGCACCAGGCGCTCCTCGACGCGCGAAAGCTCCACGCGATACGCCTCGGGGCCTTTCAACCCCTCAAGCGGCAGGCCGCAGCAATCAAGGGCGAAGCTGACGCCGGGAACAGGGCGCAGCTCGTCCTTAAGGGCTGCAAGCGTCTTCGGGAAAAACGAGGGGAAGCCGCAACCAGGGAAAACGACGCTCCCCGCGCTTGCATGGCGCCAGTTCTTGAAAACGTAGTTCGTCTTCTCGAAGGCAGTCAACTTCGAGGGAAGCGAAGACAAGCCCATCGTCTACTCTCCCCCTTCCCCATCGTTACTCGAAATCGCATCTTCCAGGCCGTAGCGCCTCTTCAGCACCACAGCCACTCCAACCACCACCGCGCCGACGCCCAAGGCACACGCAAAGCACCACAAGCCCGACGCACCCTGCGACACGCCGGCGCCAGCAAGCACGTACATCGCGGTGCCGGGAATCATGAACAGAAACGAAAACGCCGCATATGTCGCAACCTTCATATCGGTTACCCCATATGCGAAGTTTTGCAGGTTGTACGGGAACAGAGGCACAAGCCGCGTGATCGCGAGCAGGACCACAGCGTTCACGCCCGTCTCCTCGAAAAGCCATCGACGAAGATAGGCGTTGCGAAGGGCGCGCGGCCGTACCGCATCGCGCAGGAAGAATCGGCCGACGAGAAACGACAGCACCGCACCCACCGTCGCCGCCGCGACACACGCGATCGTCCCTAAAACGGGACCGAAGAGCGCCCCCGCCGCCAGCGCGAACACCATGCCCGGCAGCACGAGCACCGTGCAGCCCACCACCGTGCACAGAAAGTACACTGCAAGGGAAAGCGCAAGGTTCTCCTGCACGAGCATTTCCAGATTCGCCCACGGCCCGAACGCGGCAAGGCCCGCTTCCCCGCCGAAAAGGACGCTTGCGACCATGACAAGAAGGGCCAAACAGGCGAAAACCGCCGGTTTGACCCATTTCGGAAAGGAAGATGGCGAACCCTGCGGGCTCCTTTGAGAAGCGTCGAGGCTCAGCACTTGCCCTCCTGAGCACCCGCCGCGTCGTCCGCGCACGTCATATCGAGCACGTCCGCGCCCTGCGAAACGCCCGTCGCCGCGTCTGCCCCCTCCTTGCCGCGCGATGCATGCTCGCGGCAAAGCTGTCGCGCCAAAACAGCGAGCGCCGCGAGCGCAAAGAGAATGAGCAGAGCCGTGACCAGCATCTTTGCACCACCAGTGAGCATACCGCCCACATAGGAATACACAATCGTCGCCGGAAGCTGCCCGATGCCCGTCGCAATCATGAAGCCCTTGAAAGACATCGAGGTCAAGGCTGCGAAGTAGCTCACGAAGTCGAACGAGACGAACGGGAGCAGGCGCGCGATGAGCACGCTTTGGTCTCCATGCCGCTCGAAAAACCGCTCAATGGTCGCAAGTCCCGTCTTCGAGCACAGCTTCTCGATCGCTTCGCGCCCAAGCGACCGAGCAATCCAAAAGCAGACCGCCGCTCCCGCCATGGCGCTCGTCCACGACAGAATCGCTCCCTGCCACCAGCCGAAGAGGTTCGCGTTCGCGAACGTCAGGATGAAAGCAGGCAGGGGCGCCGCAACCGACTGGAAGATCATCAGGGCAAACGACACCACGGCGGCCCATGCGCCATACGACGCCATGAAATCGCGCATCTCCGCGAAGTCACCGGTCGAGAAACGGCGACACAGATCGTTCACGAATGAGTTCACGCTCGGAACAGCGAAATACGCCACAGCGGCCGCCACAACGACGACCGCGATGGCGATTCGCGATACCCAAGCGTTGCGCTTGGAAGCCATATATTCCTACCTGGGGAAACTAAGCTTCGGTTGCGCCGGTCCAAGCCTTCATGCCGCCCTCGAGGGTGAACACGTTGTCCATGTTCGCGCCGATGACGGAAAGCACGTTAGTGCCGGCCTGGGCATAGCTCTTACCGGAGTAGCAGATGAGTACAAGCTTCTTGTCCGCGCCGTTCTCGGAACCAGTAGCATCCTTAAGGGCCGCCTTCATCGTGTCGACGCCGTTTTGGAAGTCGCCGCCCTTGCAAGCGTCCATGTCAGCCGCGATAGCGCCCTTGATGTGGCCCGCCTTGTAGTCATCGGCCTTGCGCAGGTCGATGAACACGTAATCGGAGGAATCAAGGTTAGCCTCGGCATCCGCTGGGGTGATGTACTTCATGGCGACGTCGGACTCGGGAGCCTTGACCTCGTCGGTGGCCGCAGCCTTCTGCTCGGTAGCGGCAGAATCGGACTTCTTCTCGGCGTTGTCGGAATTGCCCGAGCAACCAGCGAGGACGCCGCCCGCGAGGGCGAGAGTGCATACGACAGCGAAAACCTTCTTCATCATGGTGAGGCATCTCCTTATATTGATTTGTACGAGATTGTCAGCCTTTAAGACGACGCAGAATCGCCATGACCTAAAGCCCACCCTTGATCTGGGCACCGCGCGCAAGGCAGAAAGGCGCGAATAACTTGCCCGATAATACCCGTTGCAGAATGGGCATTCGGTTGGTAAGGCCGTGTGAGATAATATCATGCACCACTCAAATAACGCAAATCCAGCCTGCGCTATTCGGAAGCAAGCGGCCTCTTTTTCAGGTAAAAGCCGCGGCGATGCAACTCGGCGACGAGCGTTTCCACCAAAAGGGGGAGCGCCGAGCGCACAGGCTCGGTCAAATCCATCGCATACTCGGAAGGAGACATGTTGGCAACCTGCATCCCCAGGCAATAGCCCTCGGCCTCGTACCCAAGAAGCGACGCGGCGTCGAAAAGGTCGACGAGCTTCAAATCGTGCAACGAGGCCATCGCGCCTGTATGCCTGGCCATGGCGTCGGGCGAGAAACGATACACCGTACCCGGGGCATCGCCTGTGCCATCAACCGCATCGACCGTGATGATCACGTCGAAGCTCTCCACGTAGGGAAGCATGTCTAAGCTCATGCAACCGACGTCGAAGAGGCGCACATTACTAGGAACCTCATAATCGCGCAGGACGATATCGTACACAGCAGGTCCCACGCCTTCGTCGAGCATGAGCCGGTTTCCCACGCAGAAAACGGCGGCTTTCCTCTCCCCCATGCGCTTAAGCCCCCAATCCCGGACGGATGACGAGGTTGTAGTAAGTGGCTGCAGCAATCATCACGCAGCCCACGATGACGGAAACGATAGCCCAGATCCTCTCGCGCGAGAGATACTTCTCGCGCGAGACACCGTGTTCTGCCGCACGATGCGCCGCAAACGGCTGGCTCACGATGGAAAAGGCCACCGTAGCCGCGGTCAGAAGCACAAATACGATCACTGCGAACACGATGGAAAGCGCGCTCGGAGTCGCAAACGCCGCGTAGAAGGTGTTGTCGGCGAAAAGCCAGATCGGATAAAACAAGATGGTAGCCCACATACCGTGCGCCGGCCCCCAGATAGGCGGCAAGAAAAGCGCGCCAATGTTCACGCGCGGAACGCCCTTCAGGAACTTCTCTTCGCGGGCAATTTCCTCATCAGTGAGCTCACGTGCCATGACGACGCGCACCTCTCTCTACTCCGTCGGTTACGAAACAATGGGATTGCGATTTGCAGCATATGCCTCGGTGCGCGCGCTTTCGAAAAGGGCGCGCACCGCCTGCAAGCTGCGAAGATAAAAGGAGCCCGCTTTTGACGGCGGGCTCCCTCACGTTGCAAACGCCTAGTGCTTCTCGGACTCGCCGAGGTCGTCCTCGCCCACGATGGTGTGGGTATCGGGGTCGTACACCAGTCCGCCATGCTCTTTCCAGAGGAACATGAGCTTGGTCGGAGCAATGCCTTCGATATTCGCCAGGTAAACATGGATGAACATGAAGATGATGAAGATGTACATCATGAAGTAGTGGATGATGCGCATCGACATAAGACCGCCAACGAGGTTCGTGCCGGCAGCGAAGAACGGCAGGTTCATCGTCGGCACCCACAGGCACATGCCGGTGTAGAACATCACGATGATGAGCACCGGAATGAACAGGTAGGAAATCTTCTGAGGAACGCCAAGCTTTGCTCCCAGCGGATGGTCCTTCTTCAGGAACAGGTAGTACTTAATCCAGATAAGACCCTGATGACGGTTATCCTTCTGCGGCAACCAGGTCTTGTAGTCGGTGACCTGCTTGCGCGTGCCGCCCGTCGGCGCCGTCTTCACGAAGAACGCGGCGATGATGCGGAACACGCAGTTCAGGAAAATCACGAATCCGAAGAACACGTGCATGCCGCGCGCCAGGCTCTCGAAATAGGGCCAGAACGGGAAATGGATGCAGAAACCGGTGACGATCAGGACGATCATCGCGATAAGGTTGATCCAGTGGGTGATGACGAAAACGAGAGGATGCGCCTCACGGTAGTGTGCAAGATGTGCCATCCTACTTCACCCCCCAAGGGCTCGTAACGGTTTCAAAATGCTTGCCCGTGGCAGGCTCGGTCACATGCACGGCGCAAGCGGTGCAGGGATCGAAGCTGTGAACGGTGCGCAGCGCGTTAATCGGCTTTTTGATGTCGCCGACCGGCACGCCGATGAGCCCCTGCTCGAGCGGGCCGTACTCGCCCTTCTCGTTGTGAGGAGCGAGGTTCCACGTGGACGGAATGATGATCTGGTAGCCCTGAATGCGGCCGTTTTCGACCTTCTCGGCATGGTAGAGTGCGCCACGAGGTGCCTCCCAGAGACCCTCGCCCTCGCCGGAGATGCGTGCGGGCTCGCGGAAGTACTCGCTATCGCCGCTCTTCACGGCCTCGATGAGCTCGTCGACCCATTCCTTCATGAGGCTTGCAATGTAGAGCGTCTCGACCTGGCGGATGCCGGTACGACCGAGCGTGGAGCCGAGCGCGTTCAGGTTGCCCGGCGCGCCGAGCGCCTCGAGCACCGCGTCGACGTGCTTCACGATGAAGGGCACGTTGCGCTTGTAGGCAACGAGGATACGGGAAAGCGAGCCCGCCTCCATCGGCTTGCCGTCGTAACCCGGGCACTTGACCCAGGAGTAGCGGTCATTGACCGTATCCGAACCGTCCTTGTAGTACTCGGTGTACTCGGGCTCGGTGGTGTAGTCAGGAGCCTGACGGGTTGCATCGCCCTTGTACCAGGAATGGCCCACGTACTCGGCGATCTTCGAGGTATCGACGTCCTCGAGCTTGAGGCCGTCCTGCAGGACGCCT
This sequence comes from Coriobacteriia bacterium, assembly GCA_030540225.1. Taxonomy (GTDB): domain Bacteria; phylum Actinomycetota; class Coriobacteriia; order Coriobacteriales; family Eggerthellaceae; genus Ellagibacter. The sequence continues at coordinate 40,294 of JAUNWQ010000009.1, forward strand.
GCCGGCATGTAGCGCTCGTTCAAGAGCATGCTCTTGTTCTCGAACACACCCCAAGCGATGTAGCGGCCGCAGCCCTTGCCCCAGTTGAGAGCGTCCGTGTAGTACGGCGCGAGGGCGAGCACGTCAGGAAGCATGGTCGCTTCGACCCAGTTGTACACCTCGTCGACGAGGTACTTCAGGTCATCGAGCTTGCTCGAGGTGGGAACGAACGCGGTGCCGCCAGGAACGATGGTCATGACGTGGGGCATCTTGCCGCCGAGCAGAGCCGCAATCTCGGAAGCCTTTGCCTGCATCTTGAGAGCCTCAAGATAGTGCGCAGTGAGGATGAGGTCGAGCTCCGCAGGAAGCTTGTAGCCCGTGCCGTCCTCGGCATCAAACCAGTTGCCCGAGAAGATGGACAGCTGGCCGTTGTCGGCGAACTTGGAGAGGCGCTCCTTCAAGGCGTACATGTCGCTTGCGGTGGCGCAACCCTGGGCAGCTGCCAGGTCGTACGCGTCGCCGACGTTCGCCTTCAGAGCGTTCAGCGGGTTCACGTAGTCAAGGCCGGCCAGGTTGTAGAACCACAGGATGTGGCTGTGCAGGAACTGGGCGCCCTCGATCAGGTTTCGGATGATGCGCGCGTTGTTGGAAATCTCGATGCCGTAAGCCTTCTCAGCGGCGATCGAGGAGGCGTGGGCATGGGAAACCGGGCAAACGCCGCAGATGCGCTCGACGATCTGAGCCGCATCCTCGGGGGTGCGGTCCTTCACGACGAGCTCCATGCCGCGGAAGCAGCCGCCCGAGACCCACGCATCGGAGACCTTGCCGTTCTCGACTTCCATCTCGACGCGGAGATGGCCTTCGATACGGGTAATCGGGTCAATGATAGAACGGGTCATTTACTCCTGACCTCCTTCCGTATCGTTTTTCTTCAGGTCGGGACGAACGCCGATGGTGTCGTAGAGGCGCTCTTTCTGGCTGAGGTTGCCGGAATTCTCCTTGCAAGCCTGCGCCTTTTCCTCGTCGGTAAGGTCGTAGGTGCCGATGGAGTTCTCGGGATGATCCTTATCCCACTTGCGGATGGTCTCGAAGTCCGCGCCGCCGTCCATGCGTCCGGTGGCCTTCATGCCGAAGCCGTGCACGACGAGCGCTGCGGCAACGAGGCCGGTGAGCGTGAGGGCGATCGTGCCAGGCTGAACCATCCAGTCGCCAATGCGAAGGTCGCGATGGCGCTTGTAGAACGGGGTGTTCACCTCGACCCAGTTGTCGCCCGGATCGTTGGGGTTCGCCTCGCAGCAGCCGATGCAGGGAGAACCAGCCTGCACGCACCAGCTGCGGCGGTTGTTCCACATCGTGATGCCGCACGTGGACTTCGTCTGCGGACCGCGGCAGCCGAGCGGATAGAGGCAGTAACCCTTTGCCTCTTCCTCGGAGCCGAACTTGTAGACGAACTCGCCGTTCTCGAAGTGACCGCGGCGCTCGCAATTGTCGTGGATGGTCTGGCCGAAGATGCCCTCGGGCTTGTTGTCGCTCGTGAGCTTGAGCTGCTTGCTGTCGAGCATGATCACGTCGACGAGCACAGAAACGAGCCACTCGGGGTTCGCCGGGCAGCCGGGGATGTTCACGACGGGAACCTCGATACCGGACTTCTTCAGGAACTGCTCGACGCCGAGCGCATCGGAAGAGTTCGGGTGAGCGCCCATCCAGCCGCCGTTCACGGCGCAAGAGCCGAGCGCGACAACCGTCTTCGCGTTCTTGGCAGCCTCGATCAGATGCTCGGTGCCGGGCTTATCGGCGACGCGAAGCGCCTGGCCGCCCCAGCCCTCGAGCACAGCGCCCTCGTACACGAGAACGTAGTTGCCGGATTCGATCGTCTGCTCCTTGGCTTCCTCCATCGACCAACCTGCCGCCGCAGAAAGCGTCTCGGAGTAGTTGAGTGACAGAAGTTCAAGCACAACCTCTGCCGGATCGGGAGTCTCAACCTGAGCGAAGGACTCCGTGCAGCCTGTGCACGATGCGCCCTCGATCCAGATGACAGGATACAGGTTACCCTTAGTTGCACCGATAACGGAGTTTTCCAATGCAGAAGCAACGCGCGGAGCCGCGAGCTCGGAAAGTCCTGCTGCGACCGCGATCGTACCGCAAAGCTTCATGAAGCTGCGTCGCGTAACCCCCCGCGCTTCGAGCATACCGGAAAACTCGGAAGCAGTAGCTTCGTTTACCATGTGCACACCTCCTCTTTCTCTCTCTCAAAAATCGATTACGGAGTGCCCGCGCATACCGATCCGTGCATGCGCGAACGTTCCTTGTATAAAACCTAGCCATTGTATGCGCATTATGTTACGGAATAAACGCAGAGGGATGAAAAAATAGGTGCTTGTACCGAAAATGTTACGTCAATATCGCTATGTAACACCGATTATGCCTGCTCAAGCATTGTATTGCGTATCGAATGTTTAACCGAGAATCAGCAAACGAAATAACACGGCCCAAAGATTGCGCAACGGGAAGACTCCCGTTCAAAGACTTTTTCAGGGAATATCGCCCTCTATCGAATGCGACCGCTACAATGTTTGCGCACGTGAAAACCGCTTCCAAGGAGTTGCCCACCCATGAAATCGCCCGACAACACCATCGCATTCCTCGGCCCAACCGGCACGTACTCTCACGAGGCGACGCTCGCCTTCGCGAAGCGCCTCGGCATCGAGAGCCCCGACTTTATCGAGTGCACCTCCTTCGACGAGGTCTTCGATTGCGTCGACCGCGGCCGCTGCGAGTTCGGTGTCGTCGCGAAGGAGAACTCCATCGAGGGACCGGTGACCGCCACGCTCGACGGTTTCGCGCTGAAAAGCACCTCCGTTATCTTGGGGGAAGAAGTCGTCGATATCCACCACTGCCTCGTCGTGAACCCCGACGCCGAGCTCGAGGACATCACCACCGTGGCGTCCCATGCGCAGGGGCTTGCCCAATGCCGCCGCTTCATGTCGGAGAAGCTCCCCAGCCGCACGACCGTGACCACATCGTCCACCGCCGAGAGCGCGCGCCTCGCGGCAGCTGATATCCATACGGCGGGCATCGCGAACGCCTTCGCCGCGGAAATCCACGGCGCGAAGGTTTACGCCCACGACATCGAGGACCACTTCGGCAACCAGACGGTCTTCGCGCTCATCGGCCGCCAGGGTCATGCGCCCGTGTTCACGGGGACGAAATTCAAGACGTCAGTCGCGCTTTTCCTGAACATGGACCGCGCGGGCACGTTGAACATGATCCTGTCCGAGTTCGCCTATGCGGGCGTCAACCTGTCACTCATCCAGTCGCGCCCGACCAAGCAGGCTCTCGGCGACTACATGTTCTTCATCGAGTTTGAGGGCAACGCCAACGAGCGGCACATTCAAACGGCGTTGAACTGCCTACGCCTGAAGCTGCGCGAAGTAAAGGTGCTCGGAAGCTATCCCATCGGGTAGTAAGCAGGCGTTCTTTCCCGATTTCCGCCTATCGTGGACAAATAATGGCGATATGTGAGTCGGTATAGCTCCCCGAACGCTTTCCCTAATTGCTTTGCCTGAGAAAGCCCAGGTCGTAAATCGACGGGTATGCAAGATGGACGACGCTTCACCTGGGCTGACTCACATATCGACCAGTTTTGTCCACGGCGAGCCGTTTTTCAAGAAAAAAGCCATGCAAGCTGTGGCGGGGGCTTCAGCGCCGAAGGATGCGGGATACAGTACGTAGCTCGCAGCGCTCTGCCAGCAAGCTGTGGCACCTGAGAACTAAAGCGCTATAATTCCCAAGTGCTCGAGAAGAATCTTGCAGCCGATCAAGATGAGCACGATGCCGCCCGCGATTGTCGCACCCTTCTCGTAGCGCGCGCCGAAAACATGCCCCACGGCGACGCCCACCACGGAGAGGGCGAACGTCGTCACGCCGATGACCGCTATCGCCCAGACGATGTTCACGCCCAAAAACGCGAAGGTGATGCCCACGGCAAGCGCGTCGATGCTCGTCGCAATGGCCAGCATGAGCAGCTCATTAAAGTCGAGCCTCGTATCCTTCGGCTCGCCCGCGTCCTCCTCATCGCCCTCGCGGAAGGCGTCGAGGAGCATCTTGCCGCCAATAAGCGCAAGCAGGATGAACGCAATCCAGTGATCGATCGGCGTGATGAAATCGGCGAGCTGCGTGCCGAGAGCCCAGCCAATGAGAGGCATAAGCGCCTGAAAGCCCCCGAAGAAAAGCCCGGTCACGAGCGCCTGCCCCATGTTGAGGCGCCTCATCCCCAACCCCTTGCAAATGGAAACGGCAAAAGCGTCCATCGACAGCCCCACGCCGATCAAAAACAGCTCAACGAAACCCACGGCCACATTCCTCTCGTCTTAGCCCACAAACCCGAAACCCCGTATTCGGGCATAAAAAAACCGGCTTGCGCGCCGGCATATGGAAGCGCGGTGCGACAAGCGTCACACCGCGAGTCTTGTCATTTAAGGCTTGGCCAGCTCGAATAAGCAGCATGTTGGCCAAGCCGCGCCTTTCGGCGTCGACTACTCCCCCACGGATTCGGCAATTCTACCACATGGCCGCAACTAGGCTCGCGCAGTGCCATCTTCAACGGCGAAAAAACCCTCTCGCGCGAGATCGGCCGCGATCGATGCGAACAGCTCATCCTCCCGAGTTTTGCAGCCAGATAGCTGATCCCATCCTGAAAACACCCAGACCAG
>JAUNWQ010000080.1 GCA_030540225.1 Coriobacteriia bacterium
CCAGCGCGAATGCGTATAATTGTTTCCAAGTGCGGAATATTGCGTGTCCATCCGCACTTCAGTTACATAAGGAGCACTTTTACGCCATGACGGATCAATTTAGCCGAGACCGCTATCGGGACGGTCGGCAGCCTGGGGAAAATTCATCGAGAAGGCGAGTTGACGCAAACCCGAATCATCGCACCGCTGGGAACAACACCCGACACGCCTCTTCGAGCAGGCGCCCCGCTGGCACCCGGCAGCAAACGAGCACCCATCAGCAGGGTGCCCCCAGACCGCGGAGCGCATCGCAGGCTGGGCGCGAGCCCGCGCCGCACCGCACCCCCTCGCAGAATCCTCGCCAGCACATGCGCCAGGGTGCGCCTTCGCGCAATCACGCCATCTCGTCGGCGAATCGCCCCTCTGCCCAAGGGAACGTGCGACCCGCGTCGTACAATCGCTCTCGCGCGCAGGCGAACCGAAACAACCCGGCCAACGCCGCCGTCTACAACGACTACTCCCGCTACACCGAGCGCCGCTCGAAGCGCCCCGGTCCTGTTGCCATCGGCGTTATGGCGGTGCTCATCATCGCCATCGGCATTGGCGTGTTCTTCGTTTTAAATCCGCCCACCTTCGACATCACCGTCAACGGAGCGAAGCACACCGTTTCCAACGGTACGACCATCGACAAGCTCATCGACGACGGACTTGCCTCCCCGACGGCGGGCAACCTGCTCGCCGTTGACGCGAGCGTCATCACCGAGGGCGGCGGCGACCGCTTCGCCGCGACCATCAACGGGAATGCAACCAACGACGGTTCGAAGAAGGTCAAAAAGGGCGATGCCATCGATATCCAAAACGGCGCTGATGTCACGGAGGACTACGACTCGTCCACCGAGGAAATACCTTACGAACGCGTCGAGGACAATAATTACTGGAACGGCTCACTGCATGTGTACATCGACGGCCAAAACGGTGTGCGCACGACGAAAACCGGCAAGGTTTCCGGCAAGACCGTGACCGAGGACACGACCCCCGCGGTGAACGAGGAGTACAAGATCTACACCGCGAACACCGGCGACGACAAGGTAATCGCACTGACCTTTGACGACGGCCCGTGGAAGGACACGACGGCTGAGATCCTCGACGTCCTGAAGGAGAATGACGCGCACGCGACGTTCTTCACCATTGGCAAGCAAATTGCCGACCACTCTGACGTGGTGAAACGTGCGCATGACGAGGGCCACGAAATCTGCACGCATACATGGGACCACGCTGCCGGCAGCGGACAGGGTGTGAACTTGACGTACATGACCGCTGACGAGCAGGTCCAAGAGGTTCAAAAGGGTTTTCAGGCAATTAAGGACGTCATCGGTGAAGACCCCGCCCGCATCATGCGCGCGCCCGGCGGCAACTTCAAGGGCGATATCGTTTGGACGCTACAGCCCTACATCGATGCCGAGATCGGATGGAACGTCGACACCGAAGACTGGCGGCGCCCAGGAGCAGACACCATCGCGAGCCGCATCATGAAAGCGAAGCCGGGAAGCGTCATCCTCATGCACGACGGCGGCGGCGACCGCTCGCAGACCGTCGAGGCGCTGAAGAAGGCCCTCCCCCAGCTGAAGCAGGAAGGCTACCGCTTCGTCACGATAAGCGAGCTCCTGCAGTACGACCCGCCCGCGGATTCGAGCGTGAGCAAGTAGCGAGCTGCGAGATAGCAAGCGGTATAGTCTCTGGCTCCCTGAACAACAGGCAACGCGCAAAAGGCGATTAGAGCAGCGCGAAACCAAGGCGGCCATCTGGGAAAACTTCCAGATGGCCGCCTTTTTCATTTAAACCAGAGCCTGCGGGTGAAAGCATGCGAGGATGTTCGAGTGGATGCACGGGCCGATGCGGGGAGCGCGCCTGGCAGGCCTGCTTCCGACAGCGTTGCCACTACTCGCTGGAGGCGTTGTGCAGCATCTCTCGCGCGTGGGCAAGCGAGGTTTCCGTCACATCACCTGAGAGCATGCGTGCAATTTCGGACGCCCTCTCTTCCCCCGACACAACCGAGAGCGAGGTCTCGGGTACATCCCCTTGGGTCTTGCGCACGACATAGTGAACATCGGCAGCAACGGCCACCTGAGCCAGATGCGTGACCACGATCACCTGATGTGTCTTTGCCAAATCGACAAGAACGGAGGCAAGCGCCACCGCCGTCGCACCACCGACGCCTGCATCGACCTCGTCGAAGAGGAGCGTGTCGACGCTGTCCGCCTCGCCGAGCGCCACCTTGATGGAGAGCATCACGCGGCTGACCTCGCCACCCGACGCGATGCGCGCAAGCGGGCGGGCCTGCATGCCGCTTCCAGGGCGAAACATGAATTCAACCTGATGAGGACCCTCTTTCGTCCACCTCTCACGCGGCAGCTCGCCCACTTCGCATTCCAGGGACGCGCTGCCCATTTCAAGGCGTGCCATCACCTTCGAAACAGCCTGGGCAAAGCGCGGCGCCATCTTGCGACGAGCGGTATCGAGCACCGACGCCGCTTCGGAGAGTTCCCGTTCAGCCGCTTCGAGGGCCTGAACCGCCGCCCGCTCCCGCTCTTCCGCATCGTCGACGAGGGAGACCAGCTCCGCCGCTTCCTCGCGCGCGGCGATAACGTCGGAGAGCCGAGGGCCGAACGCGCGAAGGAGCCCTTGGAGCGCCGCCATGCGTTCCTGAGCCTCCTCAAGCGCATCGCAGTCGAACTCGACCGAATCGCGATACGACAGCGCCTCGCGGGAGACGTCCTCGAGCACGTAGCTCGACTCGCGCAACGAGCTCGCAAAATCCGCAAGCGTCTTGTCATACGCCGACGCACCCTCGAGCGCGTTTGCCGCTGCATCGAGCGCATCGATGGCGCCCCCCTCGCCCGAAAGCGATTCGTAGGCGCAGTTCGTTGCAGACACGAGCGATTCGGCGTTTTCCGCCTTCTCGAGACGCGCGGCGAGCTCCTCGTATTCCCCTTCGTCGGAAACGCCGACCGAATCGATGCGCTGGAGCATGAAGCGGGCCTCGTCGAGCCTCGCCGTCGACGCCTCGCCAGCAGCTTTTACGCGCGAAAGCTCGTCGGCGGCGCGCTTCGCCGCTTCGAATGCCAAAAGGTAGTTGGCGTGAGCCTCGCCAATGGAATCCTTCGCCCAAGCGTCGAGCAAGGAAAGATGCGTTGCGGGGCGCATGAGGGCCTGATGCTCATGTTGACTGCACAGATCGAGCGTCGGCGCGACAAGGCGGGCAATTTCCTTCGCACTTGCCATATGGCCGTTGACCGACGCACGCGAGCGACCGTCAATGCTGACGCAGCGGCAAACGACCGCCTCGCCATCTTCGAGCTCTACCCCCTCGGGGATGTCGGCAGCATTGTCGAAGAAGAGACGGCCTTCGACCGATAGGCGGTCAGACCCTTCGCGAACTGCGGCTTTGTCGGCACGCTCACCAACAAGGAGCTTGCATGCCGAAAGGAGCGCCGTCTTTCCCGCCCCCGTTTCGCCGGTGATCGCCGTGAGCCCGCGAGAGGGGGAAAAGGACGCGTCCCGAATGAGCGCCACGTTACTGACATGGATTTCATCGATCATCGCATCTCCCTTTCCCGAACTTGCCCCGTACCGCGCATCACGGTGACGAGGTAGCTTCTCGCACGCCGCGGCGCCTCGCACCTCGTCGCCTGAGGTGGCTTTCCTCAAATCCCAACGCAGGGCACTGCGGCCTAACGGCCGAGCCTCGTGTTTCTTGCCGCACAGTATACCCTATCTTTCGATATATTATTCGAACAAATGTTTCTGTTTTTCAAAGATGCCTCAGAGGGGCATATCGTAGTACACTTTCACTCACTGCCCGCGAATCCAAAGGAGCATCCATGCGCGCCCTTATCCAACGAGTCGCCCATGCCCAGGTCGATATCGGCGGGAACACCGTCGGGTCTATCGGCACCGGGCTGCTCATCTTGCTCGGCATCGGCACAAACGACACCGAAGCGCAGGTTGATAAGCTGTGGGGCAAGATTTCGAAGATGCGCATTTTCGAAGACGAGGCGGGCAAGACGAACCTCTCGCTCGCCGACGTGTCAGGCGAGGTGCTCGTCGTTTCCCAGTTCACCCTTTATGCCAGCTGCAAGAAAGGGAATCGCCCCTCCTTCACCGACGCAGGCGCGCCCGCCGAAGCGAAACGCCTCTACGAGTTGTTCGTCTCTCAGGCCCGCAAGGATGTGCCTCGCGTTGAGACGGGCGAGTTCGCCGCGATGATGGAAGTGTCGCTGGTAAATGACGGCCCCTTCACCATCTGGCTCGACACCGACGAGCTATAAGCAAGGGAATCCGTTGCCCGCCAACGCACGCCGAGTCCGCCCGTCGTTACCAGAAGCACACTGCCAACACGATATCGCGCTTGAGAGCCTGCGGCCATCCGCAGCGCCTCGGCAAGGCGCGCATCGCCCAACTGCCGTCCCTCGCAGCTCGCAGCCCACCGCGCGCCTAGCTCCTGCGGCTCGAACCATAGGCTGCGTTCTTGCGATTGCCGAACGCGCTCCCCTTTCGAGCGCTTCGCTTCAGCTCCTTCAGCACATCGTCCTCGCTTGAGCCTTCGAACTGGGCCTTCAGCTGCACCACCTGATCGCGCAAGCTCGCCGCCCGCTCGAAATCCATCTCACGCGACGCCGCCGCCATGTCGTCTTCCATGCTTGAGATAACGCGGAGCACCTCTTCCCTCGACAGCGAGGCGAGCTCCTTGTTCACCTGCTCGGCCGTTGTGTTCGAAATCTCCGCGACCGATCCCATGATGTCGCTGACCTTCTTGCGGATAGTCTGCGGCGTGATGCCGTGCTCCTCGTTGAAGGCCATCTGGATGGCACGACGGCGCCTCGTCTCGGCGATAGCCTTGTCCATGGAGTCCGTCGTTTTGTCGGCATACATGATGACCTGGCCATTCGCGTTTCGAGCCGCACGGCCGATCGTCTGGATGAGCGAGCGGTAGTTACGCAGGAAGCCTTCCTTGTCGGCGTCGAGGATAGCCACGAGCGACACCTCGGGCAAGTCGAGGCCCTCGCGCAAGAGGTTGATGCCCACAAGCGTGTCGAACTCGCCGCGCCTGAGCGCGCTGAGAATCTCGACGCGCTCGAGCGTGGCGATGTCGGAATGCATGTAGCGCGCCTTCAGGCCGCGATCGAGGAGGTGGTCGGTCAGATCTTCCGCCATCTTCTTGGTGAGCGTGGTGATAAGCGTTCGCTCGTCGCGCTCGGCCCGCTCCCTCGCCTCGTCGATGATGTCGTCGATCTGGCTTGCACTTGAGCGCACGATAATCTCGGGGTCGAGCAAGCCGGTCGGGCGAATGATCTGCTCGACCGTCTGCTGGCTCACCTTCTCCTCGTAGTCGCCGGGCGTCGCGGACACATATACGAACTGCGGGACGCGATCCTCGAACTCGTCAAAGCGCAGCGGTCGGTTGTCCAGGCAGCTCGGAAGGCGAAAGCCGTGCTCGGCGAGCGTGATCTTGCGCGAGCGGTCGCCTTCGTGCATGCCGCGAATCTGCGGCACCGTAACGTGGCTCTCGTCGATGATGCACAGGAAGTCTTTCGGGAAGTAATCGATGAGCGTATACGGGGGCTCGCCCGGAGCGCGCCCGTCAAGATGGCGCGAGTAGTTCTCAATCCCCGAGCAGAAGCCCATCGTCTCGATCATTTCCAGGTCGTAATTCGTGCGCATCTCCAAGCGCTGCGCTTCGAGAAGCTTGCCTTCCTCCTTGAACTGCTGCAATCGCTCACGCAGTTCGTCTTGGATAGTGCCGATTGCCCGATCAAGCTTCGGACGTGCGGTAACGTAATGGGAAGCGGGCCAAATAGGAAGGGCCTCGTATTCGTTGAGAACCTCACCCGTGACGTTGTCGATCTCGGCGATCGTCTCCACCTCATCGCCCCAGAATTCCACGCGAATAGGATTGTCGGCATAAGGCGGGAAGACGTCGAGCGAGTCGCCGCGAACGCGGAAGGTACCGCGTTTGAGCTCGTAATCGTTTCGATCGTATTGGATGTCGATCAGCTCGTGGATGACGTCGTCGCGCTCAGCAGGCTTCTCCTTGTCGAGAAAGACAGCCAGCCCCGCGTAATCCATCGGGCTTCCGATGCCGTAGATGCAGCTCACCGAGGCAACAACGATGCAGTCGCGGCGCGAGAGCAAAGCGGACGTGGCCGCATGGCGCAGCTTTTCGACCTCCTCGTTGATTGAGGCGTCCTTCTCGATAAAGGTGTCGGAAGAGGGGACGTATGCCTCGGGCTGGTAATAGTCGTAGTAGGAAACGAAGTACACCACCGAGTTGTTCGGGAAAAACTCCTTGAGCTCGCTTGCAAGCTGCGCGGCTAGCGTCTTGTTGGGGGCGAGGACGAGCGTGGGCTTTTGAACCGCTTCGATGGTTTTCGCCATGGTGAACGTCTTGCCCGAACCCGTGACGCCTAGAAGCGTTTGGTAGCGCATTCCCTCTTCGATACCGCGGGCAAGCTCTTCAATCGCCTTGGGCTGGTCGCCCGCCGGCTCGTACGGCGAGACGACCTGGAACGGCGTGTTGGACAAGCGAACCTCCGGCAGCTTGCCTTCCATTTCCAAGCCTTCGATATTTTGAAGATGAGTTGACATCAGAGCACCACGTCCTTCACCGAAAGGAGGCAACTCCCAAGCCCCCACGCCCGGCGCCAAATAAAAACTAGCCTTCCCCTGTTTCGGGAAGGCTAGTCTATCACAGAATCATTATTAGAACAAGTGTTCGAACTCTAAATCGTCTTCTCGTACTCTTTCCACCACTTCAGCATCTTGTCGCGCAGCACCTCCGGCGTGCTATCGTTGCTGAAGACGACGTCTGCGGCCTCGATGCGATCGGCATCCGTGATCTGGCGGGCGATGCGGCGACGCACGTCAATCTCGGAGAATCCCGAAGCCACCGCACGTTCAACGCGCAGCTCGAGCGGCGCGATGATGGCGATCACCACGTCGGCGCAATAGGCAAGCGAGCCTTGGCGGTTCTTGAACACCGACTGCTCGACCACGACGGCCTTGTTCCCCTGGCGTTCGAACTCGTCGATACGGTCGGAGAAGAGCTCCTCGATGCGAGGAAGCGTGATGCGGTTGAGCTTGCGCGTTTCCGCTGGCGACGCGAAAGCCTTCGCCGCGAGCTTCTTGCGGTCGATTGCCCCGTCTTCGCCGAAGACATCTTCCCCGAAGGTTTCGCGAATCTCGTCCTTCACCGTGTCCCAGGCGAGCACCTCATGCCCGACATGATCTAAATCGACATAAGGAAGCCCCTGTTCAACGAGGGCTTTTCTCGCTGTAGACTTGCCAGCGCCCATGCCACCGATGATGAACAGCTTTTTCATGACCTGCCTCCTCGTCCGTTTGACACCTTCTTCGTACCATAATACACGTATTGGCGCCTCGTGGGGCGAAGGCGAAACGACACAATAGGCAAGATAGCCATCAAAATTACCCGCCCCTTTTGAAAAATAGAACCCGCCAAATTGACGGGTTCCTTTTACGTTCGCGCTATGCGAGTTGGAGCTATTCGGCGTCCTGCTCCTCGGCGGGCTTTTCAGCCTTCTTCTCGCGCTTCTTGGCCGGCTTTTCCTCGACCTGGACGGACTCGTCCACTTCGATCTCGTAGCCGAGCTCCTCAGCGGCAGCCTTCATGGACAGGGAGATGCGACGACGCTCGGGGCTGATCTCCATGACCTTCACCTTGACGTCCTGGCCAGGCTTGACGACCTGCGCCGGGGTGTCGATGTGGCGCATAGCCATCTCGGAGATGTGCACCAGGCCCTCGATGCCGTTGCCGAGCTCGATGAACGCGCCGAACGGAACGATCTTGGTGACCTTGCCGTCGACGATGGAGCCGACCGGGTACTCCTCGACGAGCTTGACCCAAGGATCTTCCGTGGTCTGCTTGAGACCAAGGGAGATGCGCTCGCGCTGCAGATCGACGTCGAGAACCTCGACCTCGACCTCGTCGCCAACCTTGACGACCTCGGACGGATGGTTGACATGGTTCCAAGAGAGCTCGGAGATGTGAACCAGACCGTCGATCCCGCCGAGATCGACGAAGGCGCCGAAGTCGACGATGGAGGAAACGGTGCCCTTGAGACGCATGCCCTTGGAAAGCTTGGACAGAATCTCGGCGCGCTCGTTCTTGCGGCCTTCCTCAAGCAGCACGCGGCGGGAAAGCACGACGTTGTTGCGGTTGCGATCCATCTCGATGACGCGTGCTTCGATCTCGGTGCCCAGGTACATGTCGAGATCCTTCACGCGGCGAAGGTCCACGAGGGATGCGGGCAGAAAGCCGCGAAGGCCGATGTCGAGGATGAGGCCGCCCTTGACGACTTCGATGACCTCGCCGGTGACCGTCTCGCCGGCCTTGAACTTCTCTTCGACGCTGATCCAGGCGCGCTCGTACTCGGCACGCTTCTTGGAGAGGATCAGGCGACCGTCCTTGTCTTCCTTCTGGAGAACGAGAGCCTCAATCTTGTCGCCAAGGTTGACGATCTCGGA
>JAUNWQ010000010.1:0-38078 GCA_030540225.1 Coriobacteriia bacterium
GAGGATAGGGCGTTCCGCTCATGGGCGGCGCTTTTTCTGTTGCGCAGGGGGCCGCGGCCCGGGGGGACCCGGGGCCGCGGCCCCTTTCTTTTGCGCTCGGGCGGGAATTCACGGTAATTCTTCAAGCATTATTTCGCTTTCTATCATTGAGTTTCTCTGTTTCACCATGTTGTTTGTCCGCTCATTTATATTTACTCGTATATCTACAGGTACAATATGAATTTATTATAGTGTGTATGTTTGAGAGGACTGACTTTTCGTGGCGGAATATAGTGAGACTGTTTTGAACCTAGCTGCATCGTGTATTTCCGATCGTGGGACGCTTGATAAAATTGCGGAGGCGCTCGCAAATGGCACCCGTCGATCTCGTCAGCAGGCTGCACAGGTCCTCGCAGCGGTTTCCCATTCCGACGCTGCTGCGGTTTCCGGCTACAGCCAGATTTTCGTTGATGCACTATCTCGCCCTGAGGCTCAGACGCGCTGGGAATGTCTTGATGTGTTGACTCGTCTTTGCGATGTCGATGCTTCGCTTTGCGCTGACGCTATCGATGGTGCAGAAAACGCGCTTTTCGACGAGGAGAGCGGTCCGCTGCATCTTGCTGCGATGCGATTTCTCTGCAAGTTCGGCGCGATTTCCGAGCAAAACTCCGATCGCGTATGGCCGCTTATTGATGAGGGCATTCAATGCTGGCATGGCGACCTTGAGTTCCAGGATATGCTGAACTCGCTCCTCGATTTCTCAACGGGGCTTCTTTCGGAGTCGGTGAAATCCGAGCTTGCTGAACGGATGTTGTTCGACTCGAAGAATGGGCGCGGCGCCTTGAGGCGAAAGGCGACGACCATCGTCGAGAACCTGTCCTAGCCTATTTGTACCGTCGACTGCAATGTAACATTCGACGTTCTTTTCTATGCGTATCCTTGAAGCGTATTCGTTTGAGTCGCGTTTGCGACGGGTTTGTGAGGAGGAGCTATGGCTCGTCATACGGTGACCTTGATTCCTGGTGATGGAATCGGCGTTGAGACTTCGGCCGCTATGCAGCGTGTCGTCGAGGCCTGTGGTGCGGAAATCGATTGGGAAATCGCCGAGGCTGGCGCGCATTGCCTTGAAACCGAGGGCACGCCGCTCCCTGATTCCACGATTGAAGCCGTCAAGCGCAACAAAGTCGCCATCAAGGGGCCAATCACGACTCCCGTTGGCACTGGTTTTCGCAGCGTAAACGTTGCGCTTCGCAAGACGCTTGGCCTTTATGTCTGCCTTCGCCCTGTCATTTCGCTTCCCGGTGCTGGTGGTCGCTATGACAACGTCGACCTGGTAATCGTTCGCGAAAATTCCGAGGATTTGTATGCTGGCGTCGAATTCGAGGAAGGCTCCGAAGGCGCTCGGAAGCTGATTGACCTTTGCAAGGAGGAAGGTGCGGGCACCATCCGCCCCGATTCCGGCATTTCCGTCAAGCCGATTTCGGTTACTGCCTCGCAGGATATCGTCCGGTATGCCTTCGAGTATGCGCTGAAGCACGGTCGCAAGAAGGTTACCGCTGCTCACAAAGCAAACATCATGAAGTACTCCGATGGTTTGTTCCTTCGCGTCGCGCGCGAGGTTGCCAAGGAATATGAGGGTCGCGTCGATTTCGACGACCGCATCATCGATGCCTTCTGCATGAACATGGTAACTGACCCCTCGCAATTCGATGTTGTCGTCTTCCCGAACCTGTATGGCGATATTGCAAGTGATTTGGCGGCGGGCCTTGTTGGCGGTTTGGGTATCGCCCCGGGCGCGAACATTGGTAAGGAATACGCTGTCTTCGAGGCGGTCCACGGCTCAGCTCCCGATATTGCGGGGCAGAATAAGGCGAACCCGACTGCGGAAATCTTGTCGGCTGCGATGATGCTCGATCATCTCGGCGAGCTTGAAGCTGCGGCTCGTATTCGCGCTGCAGTGAAGGAGGTTTATGCGGCTGGCGAGTGGCTAACGGGTGATATTCGCAAGCTGACGGGTTCCGATAAACCTGCGTCGAGCTGCACCGAGTTCACCGATGCGCTGGTCGCGGCTCTCGCTAAGTAGATCGCACTCACCATCTTCTCGATGGTAAAAGGACGGTAACGGAAATGCTCGGTCTCGCGAGGGACTGGGCATTTTCGTGTATAGTGGGGAAAATTACCTTATCAAGGAGGGATACGTTTGAAGCAATCATCGGGACTTGACGCTTTGCTCGAGGCGCTTAAGCAATCCGGCATGAATACCGATTCGTTCGGCTCGCCTTTCGGCGGCGGCTCCGATGCGGATGACTCGGCCAAGGCTGCCGATGCGGGATCTTCTCGCGGTTCGGGCGGGCCGAAGGCGCCGCATGTCGAGATGCCGCACATCATCGAGAACATGAAATCGTGGAGCAAGAAGGCGATTATCGTTGCGATCATCGTACTCGTTGTCGTTATTCTTGCTGCCTATTGGTGGTTCCATCCGCCTATCAACATCCATAGCGTCGACACCTGGTTCTTCATCGCGGTGTTCATCTTGCTGCCGACGTTCTTGTTCTTCCGCGTGCGCTCCTCGAATTACAAGGAGGGGAAGGGCAAGCGCGCCGAGCGCAACGAGGGCAAGGCGAAGACGTTTAAGGTGCTCTCCTTCATCCCTGTCGCTGTCGCTTGCGTGGGCATTATCGGTGCGTTGATGTCGCTGTCGCTTTTCCCGGGCAACGCGGCGAAATACGCAACGGTGCTCAACACCGTCGACCACGATTTCGCCTCAGACATCCAGGAGGTGAACTACTCCGAGATCCCGGTGATCGACCGTGACTCCGCGATTCTTCTCGGCAATCGCGAGATGGGCTCGATTCCCGAGTACGTCAGCCAGTTCGAGATCTCTTCGCTTTACAGCCAGATCAACTACCAGGGCACGCCGGTTCGCGTGAGCCCGCTCGGCTACGCCGACCTGTTCAAGTGGTTCACCAACCGCAGCTCGGGCATTCCCGCGTACGCGCTTGTCGACATGACGACGCAGGATGCGCAAATCGTGACGCTCGGCGACAACGCCATTTTCTATTCCCAGTCAGAGCCTCTTGCGCGCAACATCGACCGTTACGTGCAGCTGAAGTACCCCTTCTACATGTTTGACGAGAAGTCGTTCGAGATTGACGAGGATGGCCACCCGTGGTGGATCTGCCCCGTGCAGAAGCGTACGATCGGTCTGTTCGGAGGTACGACCATCGACCGCGTCGTCATGGTGAACGCAACGACGGGCGAGTGCACCGACATCTCGATCGATGAGGTGCCTCAATGGGTCGACCGCGCATATCCCGCAGAGCTTCTGATCGAGCAGTACAACTGGTCGGGCGCTTACAAGGACGGTTGGCTTAACAGCTGGCTCGGCCAGAAGAACGTGGTCCAAACCACCCCTGGTACCGACGGAAACGTTGGCTACAACTACATCGCGAAAGACGACGACGTGTGGGTCTACACCGGCGTCACTTCGGCGACGGCCGACAACTCCATCGTCGGGTTCGTGCTGGTGAATCAGCGCACGGCTGAGTCGCACTTCTATTCGGTTGCGGGCGCTACGGAAGAGTCGGCGATGCAATCCGCCGAGGGCCAGGTTCAGAACCTGCGCTACACGGCAACGTTCCCGCTGCTCATCAATGTGGCGAACCAACCGACGTACTTCATGGCGCTCAAGGACAGCGCGGGACTCGTGAAGAAGTTCGCGATGATCGACATCCAGCGTTACCAGAACGTGGCGGTTGGTGACACGGTCGCGGAGTGTCAGAAGTCCTACGAGGCCCTTCTCGCAACGAACGGCGTCGACACGGGCGACTCTGCGCCGTCGGACGTGAAGCAGGCCAAGGGCATCATCGCGACGATGGCGCAGGCGGTCATCGAGGGGAATTCTCACTACTATGTGACACTTCAGGGCGATACCTCGATCTACGATTTCCCGCTGCCCGGTATGCTCGAGATTGTTGCCTACTCGGCTGGCGATGAGATTTCCTTCACTTACATCGATGCTGGCACGACGGCATTTCCCGCTCAATCTATCGACAGTGTGAAGACGGCGGGGCCTGAGCAGAAAAGCGTTGACACCACGGTGTAGATGCGTATCATATAAGAGCTGCATAAAAGCAGTGCAAGATGAAATTGTTCCGCTGCCCAAGACAGCAGGCACCGAAAGGTTTAATCGCATGAAAATGCGGCCCGCCGAGGTGGTTATCTAAGCGTTGAGCTTTGACGACCCCTGCTGTCCTATGACGGTGGGGGTCGTTTTCGTTTCTTCGAACGCGGCTCCACCCCAAGGGGCGGAACTCGAGTTTGAGGAAAAGGAGGTGTACGAATGCCCAACGCAAAGAATCAAGAAATGCTCGCCAACGTCAAGGCGGACCTCGAGGCTACTTCCGCGGTGTGGGTCGTGGATTACTGCGGCCTCACGGTGAAGCAGATCCAGGAGCTTCGCCGCAGCGTGCGTGAGGCTGGCGCTGTCATGAAGGTGTACAAGAACACCCTCATGCACATCGCTCTGGCTGACGCCGAGCTGCCGACGCTTGACGACATGCTTCAGGGTCCGAGCGCGTTCGTGTTCTGCGGTGACGACGTGGCTGCTGCTGCTAAGGCTGTCAAGGAGTTCGCCAAGAGCAACGACGTTCTCGAGATCAAGGGCGGCATCATGGACGGCGCTGCCGTTACTGCTGCCGAGGTGGAAGCTATCGCTTCTCTGCCTTCCCGCGAAGAGCTCTACGCTCACATCGCTGCTGCTATCAACGGTGTGGCTCAGGGTCTCGCGACCGCCATCGCTGGCGTGCCGCGCGGTCTGGCTCAGGTCACCAAGGCTGTGGCCGACCAGAAGGAAGCTGCCTAGTATCAGCTCGTGCGGCCTGAGAGACGCCGCGTAACGAAAAACATTCGGCTGGGAAGGTCCCGGCCCCTTTGAAAGGAAACTAACATGGCTGTTACTCGCGAAGAGATCATTGAGGCTCTGAAGGAGATGTCCCTGCTCGAGGCTTCCGAGCTCGTGAAGGACATCGAGGAGACCTTTGGCGTGTCCGCTGCTGCTCCTGTTGCCGTTGCTGCTGCTCCGGCTGCTGGCGCTGCTGCTGCTGAGGAGAAGACCGAGTTCGACGTCGTCCTCGAGGGCTTCGGCGACAACAAGATCGCTGTCATCAAGGTTGTCCGTGAGATCACCGGTCTCGGCCTCAAGGAAGCCAAGGAAGTTGTCGAGAACGCTCCTAAGGCTATCCAGGAAGGCGTTGCCAAGGACAAGGCTGAGGAAATCAAGGCCAAGCTCGAAGAGGCTGGCGCTGCTGTCACCCTCAAGTAACTCGACTCTTTTTAGATTCGCAGTGAGAAAGACCCTCCTTCGGGAGGGTCTTTTTTGCGCAGAAAATGGTGCGGTGCAGCGGGTTGAAATCGACTAGCCGCGAGCGTGCCGCTCGACATGGGACTGGCTTGGCTCTGCTGCTGATGTCGTTCAGGCAAACTTGTTTTCACCGCATCATCGATAGTTGAGCGTCGGTCCTCGGGGAGGGCAATCCCTCCCCGAGGGGACTAAGGACGCTCTACTCCATGATGCCAAGCTGGAAGGCGCGCATGAGCACCATCGCCGCGCGCTCGCGTTTGACGGGCTCGCCAGGGCGCAGGTACTTGCCATCAGGTTCGTCGTATCCCGTGACAAGGCCCCTTCCGTGCGCCCACGCGAGGGCCCGGAACGACCACTCGCTTGCTTCATCTCCATCAACGAAAGCTGACAGGTCGCCTTCTGCTGCGGGGTCGTTTATGGAGGCATAGGTGCGCGCGATGATGGTCATCATCTGCTCGAAGGAGACGGGTACGTCGGCGGCGAAGTCGAACGTGCCATCTGGCTGCGCAAAGCCGGTGATGATACCTTCCCTGACTGCCCAGTTAGCGGCTGCGGTGTAGTACATGCCGTCGGCCGATCCCTCGATTCCCGTCGTGTCTATGGCGGTTGCGGGGTCGTACGTTGCGTACTCATCGGGGCAGGCGTTGCGCCACAGGATCGTTGCCAACTGCGCGCGGGTGAGCGTGTCGCCTACGCCGAAGAGCCCTGCTTTCGGACCGTCGGTGTATCCCGTGATGAGACCCTTGCTCGCGACGAAGGTCACGGCGTTTCCGTACCAGTCGCTGTAATCCACGTCGGGGAATACAGGCACGTCGGGGGGATCGGGCGTGGGAGGAGTTACGGGTCCTGAATCCACGACGGTCAGGGTCAGGTTGAGCCGTTCGCTGTAGTTGTCGAACGACATGCCATCCTTATATGCGGCAATACGATACTTCGCGCTGCTGTTCACGGGAATCGGCCCGGTGTAGAGCTTTCGTGAGCCCTCCGGCTTGCACGGGCAGGTATCGTCGGTGGTGTAGTAGATGCTTGCGCCTTCCGTCGGCGTTGACAGAATAAGCATCGAGCCCATCGGCACCGTAGCGCTGTTCTCCTTCGGGGACGTGGGACCGAACGTGAAGGATGCTATTTCGGCGGTTGGCCTTGTGGGCTGACCCTCCTCCGAGGTTGTACGGACGTCGAGCGTCTTGGAGAGCGGCGTGCCGTCGGCGGAGATGGCCAGTTGCGTAAGGCCAGGCAAATCTCCGGTTAAGAGGAAAGTCGCCTTACCCTCTGCGTCGGTTGTCAAGTGAATCTCGCGCGATCCGGTCTGGGCTCCCGAGAGCGTTGCGATGCTGTCGGAACCGATGGTGACGGTGACGCCCTGCATCTCGACGGGGGAGCCATCGGCATATGCCACGTTCACGACGACGTTTGCAGTCTCGCCGCTTTGCACGGATATCGCGTTCTCGTAGTTGGCGAACAACTTCGCAGGGTGCTTTGCGACGGTCAGATCCTGCGTCCATCCGGATTGCCCGCCGAGCATCTGACCGTTGTAGCTTTCTGCGCCCTGCAGGGTAAGCGTTATCGTCGCCCCCTCCTCGAGCGGCTCGCTCAAATAGATGGTCAGCATGTTTGCGAGCTCAACACCCTCAGGGGATGTCTCTACGCCCGACCAGGTGGTATCGCGGACCGCATCGCCCAAACCGTCGATACTCACCTTTGAGCTCGTCTTCATATACTGACTGAACTCAAGCTCCACTCGATCGGGATAGGCTCGGACGGCGCTCGCTTCCGGCGCCGCAGTCGATACAAGAGGAATCTCGAGCCCTGTTCTGATGGGTAGGACTCTGAGCCATTCGGTCTGGGCGGCCGTATAGCCGTCCTTCGTGATGCGGACTTGGTAGTAGCCGGTGGGGACGTTCCATTGGAAGCAGCCGTCGGCGCGGGTCACCTGCGGGCTTACCTGCTCGTAATCGGCTGCGTTCCAAGGGGCGGCGCCCGTGCCCTGGGCATCATCGGCGTGGTAGATAGTGGCCGTTGCGCCCTCGACGGTATTCGATGTCACGCCCTCGTAGACGATTCCCGAAGGGTCGATGATAATCTGCGATCCGTAGAAGCGATCCCAGTCGATGAGGCTGCGAAGCCTTGCAATCTCTTCCTTCTCATCCTGAATCTTCTTCTTCGTGCTCTTGCAGACGCTTTCGCGGTAGGCCTTTGCCTCGAGGTACTCGTTCTTTGCTGCGTCCATCCAGGGCGCTCGGTATAGATGCACGCTCGTGGACGTGACGTCCAGCGCGACGAATCCCTTGTTCATCACGCCTGCAACCTTGCCGGTTCCTGCGGAGTAGCTGCTGATGGAGCAGGCGCTGGCAGCGGCATTGAGGAAGGAGGACCAGAGGTTCGTCTTGATATCGAACCAGTTGTGGTCGTCTTCCGCCTTCACGTAATCGCGGTACTTTTCGGCCGCGTCCCGCTCGGCGAAGAGCGCGTTGAGACAGCGGGTGCAGTCGCTGTCGCAGGGGTTGACCTGCTTGTAGTAGAGAATCCACGAGTTGATCTGCTCGATATCGGACTCGATGTCGCCAAGCTCGCTCATAGAAGAGCACCAGGAGTCCGTCGTGCGATTCATTCCCACGATATTTCCCGCGAGGGCGATCGCGGATATGCTGCCCTGAATCTGCTGCGAGATGCTCGCCGCGGAGGCGGTCGTTTGCGCCTCGATTCGGGCGAGGTTCAGGTTGGAGTACGTGTTGATCTTGTTGATGATGGGGTTCCAGTTGACGATATGCCGGCTCAGGAACAGCTGGTTCGGAAGAACCTTGCCGACCAGCTTGCTTGCTGCCCATTCGCCTGCCGGTTGCGAGATTTCGTCCAATCCTGCCCCTATGACATTTAAGCCTGCACCCCAAAGAGCATCGACTACTGCACCGTCGTGGTGCTCGTGGTTGGCGTCGAAGTCGGCGGTATAGCTCGACACACGGGTATTGTCGCCTGGCTTGCCCTCAAGGGAAATCCCTCTGGTTCCTGGGCTCGCGCTTACGCCTTCGGGGGCGGTTTCCGTCACGCGTGTGGAGAATCCCGTAAAGATGCCGGGGGTCTTCCCGCCCGTGCCGTTCCTCTGAGAATCGGTTACGAACATCTCCCCGGTGAAACGACCCTGCGTCGACGAGAAGATGAGATCGCCCTTGGTCGTGTCGCTATCGGATACGGTCAAGGACCCATTCAGGTGATTTTCGAGATTATCGTCCATGAAGGTGTAGGGAGACCCCGACTCGCTCGGCTTGCCGACGCCGAGCCTCTCGCTCATGTTGTCGATTGCGCGGGAGAACGTCCGCTGCGTTTCCCTGGCGATCGCTGCGTCTTGGATCATTGCTTGATCAAACTGGATGAGGTCGGCTTTAAGCTCTTCCTCGGTTGTCCCTAAAGCCTCCGCCCAGGTTGCGATGTCCTCATCGGAAGGTAGTGAGGGCGTCTCAAGGCTCACGAATTCTCCTGTGTAGAAGCGTTTTTCGATGTTGGGAATCCAGTCATCTTCCGTCGGCTCGAACAGGCGGCTGGTGATGTCTTGGAAATTGGGCCGCAAGGCCTCGATATCCGCGATGGCCGCCTGCACCTCGGCGCTGTTCGCGTCGTCGCGCGATTTCAGGGTATCGACAATCGCGCCGAGCATGGTGTCGGTCTGCTCGGCTATCGTCTCGGCTTCGCTGTTGCCGCCGTTTTTCATGTACTCTTCCTGGATCGCTGTCAGGTACGCCTGGCGCTCGCTTGCCTCCTGCTCGGCGCGCTCCTTGATGCGCTTCTGGTAATCCTCGTCGTCGAGGTCGTCGAGGTTCGCTTTGTAGGAGAGGGAGAAGCTGCTGAAATGGTAGCTTTCGGGGATGAAAACGCCAGCCTGCTCTAGCTCTGAGGTCGCAACGATAGTGGATCCCGATTGGGCGTCGAGGAAGTTAAGGTAGGCTTCATCGACGTATTCGCCAACAAAGCGTATCTCATCGCCCGAGCTTGACTTTAGGTTGAGCGGGACGAGCACGGTGTTCCCGTCCGCGCACTCAACGTACATCATGAGCATCTTATCTGCGTTGATGCCCTGTCCGTTGGTCTTCACCGTGACATCGAACGTCCAGTATGCACACTGGCTCGAAAGGAGTTGGTGCCGGACTGTCAGGTATTCGTCGTTTTCCTTTCCTCCAGTGATTCGATTCTGGGTTTCCCCCTTGTTCGTGATCTTGAAGGACCATATTTGCGCTGCGGGGCGGTAGGCGCAGTTCGTGTAGTTGGTCGATTCTCCTGCTGCTATCTCGATCCTCACGTTGTCGCCGTGCAGAAGGCCGTTCGCTGTGTCCTCGGGGATATCGAACGAGATGTTTGCGCGGCCAAGGGAATTGGTGGTTCCCATCCCGACGCTCTGTCCGCCGATGAAGAGCTCGACGTCGGAATAGGGCGCGGCATATGCGGTGGCGATGTTTCCTGCCAGAGCCACACAATCGCCTTGTACTTGGACGTAGGTTCCCAATGCCTGGAAGAAGAGATTGCCGATGTGGGTTGTGCGCCCGTTGTTGGATAGGGAAACGGGAATGGAGTACGATTTCTCCTTTTCCGGGATAAGGGCGATATAGAGCGTATCGGACGTTACCTCCTGCGGGATATCGATGCAGAGGCATTCCTGTTGGCTGTCGACATATGCCTGACCGCCGTCTTTGAAGGCGGCGCTGGCGGCATCGGAATAGTAGTCCGAGGAGGGGATATCGAGCGAGATGCGAGTGCCTGCCCACTCTTCTATCTCGAAGTTCACCTCGACGATTATTTCGACACCGACGAGGATCGCGCTTGTGGACACCTTCGCGCTTGCTGATTTAACGCCCATCTTCGCGAGCGCATACTGCATATCGAAGTCAGGGACACCGAGCTCGACATGCGTCGTTTCATCGTCGTTGACCTCGACAGTCGTTTGCGCATAAGGGACTCCAAGCCCGTCGATCGAGCGAAGCTTCGGCGCACTGAACTCTGTGTCGGTTGGTTTGAAGGCGACAATCGTGTAGGTGCCTTGCTTTAATTTCCCAGTTTGCGCGATCCAGCTTGGGTCGGTTTGGCTGTTTAGCCAGCTGACCGAGGAGTAGTCGTCGAAGACGCAACGAGAATTCTCGTCGATGCCATTGAAGACCATGACGTGACTTCGACCGATAAACGATGCGTTGGTGGTGATGGCGACGTCTCCCCACGAGGGGAGGGTTGCCTTGAAGCCTCCCAACTCCGCATCGTATTCGGCGACCGCGGACGAGAGTTTAAGCGAGTCGTCGGGCACGATTTCCAAGGAGAGCTGGTCGAGGATTCCCGTTTCGCTGGCAAGGGCTTCGGATAGGACGAGCCTGCCGCCTTGAATCTCATAGTCTCCGTTTTCTCCGCAGGTCAGATTAACGCCGTTGCGCTTTAGGGTATATGAGAGCTTCGATTGGTCCGTGATGGCGGCGAGCGTGTCGTTGCCGTATTCGTCCTTCTGGCCCGTCTTCTGCGTGATGCTCAGGTCGAAGGAGCGAGTTGCGGGAACTTCCTTAAAGCTGCCGGCGGAAATCGTGCCGAGGTTCCAGGTGCCTTGCATAAGCGATGCCGATCGGCCGAACGTCGCTTCGTAATACCCGGGGATGCGAATGGACACAACGGCTTCGACTGCCTGAAGAGCGCTATTGCATAAGAACGTGCCGTCGTCGTTTAACGTGATAGGGGTGGTTTCCCCTTGCTCGAGCGTGATCGCGACATCCTGCGCGCTTACGCCGGCAGGAAGCTCGATTGCTCCCTCGATGGCGACATTATCGATCCAAACGTAGTGGTAGATGTTGTCGCTGTCGCTCTGCGAGAGCCGGTAAGGATCTGATTCGGTGCCGTTCGACTTATATTTATAGGCGTAGATGGTCGTCCCCTTGTCGAAAGGGTAGGCGAGGGTCTCGTCGTCTGAAGATTTGACTCCGAAGCGGATGTCGGAATTGTCAAGCCTCACGTTGAGAGCCCCGCAATACGAAAATGCCCCACCGTCAAGATATTTGAGCGACGACGGGAGTGCGATCATCTCTTGCCCGGTCAAGGTGTCACAGCTCTGAAACGCTCCATACCCAATCTCCTCGATACCGTTTCCTTGCGCGTCAGTTTCGAAGGTGAGGGATGAGAGGCGGGGGAACGTGCCGTCCTGCATGAAGCTGCTCTCGCTGAGCGACTTCACGAAGCTGGGGATCGTTAGGGACTCGATTTGGTTGTACTTAAACGCCCCATAGCTCATGTACACGTCATAGCTGCCGTCGAAAACAGCGCTCAGATCGAGCGAGGTGAGGCCAGCATCGCCTACTGCGAAGACCACATCTTGTTTGGTGCCGTCAACGGTGTTGGAGTAACCGTGCTCCACGCGTCCGTAGACTTCTGCTGGGTGAGGGGGATCCGGTGCGCTCCATCCGCACTCGAAGCTCCATCCTGGCTGGTCCCAATAGCCGTTATCCTGGATGAGCGTGCCTGCCCACTTCTTGATTCCCTCGCAGCCGGTGGACGTTTTCCACAGGGTGGCGTTTAGGCCGGGGTAGGACGTCTCGTCGTACTTCTCGTAGTTCGGGTAATTGGCGACAGGCTGCGCGTTTGCCTCTGCTTTGAAAGGGTTCGGGCCGATTTCGGTATCCCCCTTTGGGACGATGGGATCGACCTCTTCCGGGGTTACGCCCGCTTCGGATGCGACACCTTCCCCAGCTGCTTGGGCGGAGCCATCGGCGGATGCGTTGCCTTCGCCGGTTGTCGAAGCTCCCTCCTCGCCCTCGTTTTGGCTGGCTAGGCAGATTTGGCTGTCGTATCCGAATGAGTTTTCGGGAATGGCGACCTTGCCAAGGGGGGAGGGCTCGCTTGGCGCTGCTTCTTGCTGGGCATTCTCCGGTTCGTCGCTTCCCGCTTGGACGTCGTCGGCAAACCCTATGCCGGGCCACATGCTCGCGACGAGCAAAAGGGAGAGCGCCGAGGCTCCGATTTTGGCAAGGGGCCGGGAGTGTCTTCTTCTCTTCTGCGGCATGATTGCTCCTCTCCGAGAACGTTCGCGCGTGGTTCTGCTTATACATAATCAAGTTTGCCTTGACAGGTATCGGGCGGGAAGGTTCGTCTATGCGAACCAGGCGTTCTTGCAAACCTCTGAGCTGGCGGTATTCAGAAATAGGAAAATGACGGGAAGCGGGTGCGGCCCGATATGCGGTTCTTATAGACTTATAGGAAGCCAATAAGTATCTCCGACGATCGAGGCGCCAGTTACGGATAGTGTCCCCGTCCTTCCTCGATATTCGCTCGCCATTGGTATAATGGGGAAGCAGTTTTCAACTATCGCCTCGCGCACAGGAGCTCATGACCGCCAGCCTCAAAACACATGCTTGGGAATTGATGGCGCTTGCCCTGTTCTACTTCGTCTTTCTCGGCGGCGAGTACTTCTTCGATGCGACGCTCGCCGGCTTCATGTCCCCGGCCGATATCGTTTTGAACCAGAGCATGATACTCGGCGCGAGCGCTGTGGGCTTTTGCTGTTTCGAGCCTTTTTCCCGAACGCCGCGAAGGGTGCGCTTGGGTTGCTCGATTGTGTCTATGGTTGTGGGGTTTGGCGGCATCGCTGCCCTGTTCGCCCAACCTAGCCTGCTGTTAATGCAGGCCATCGGCGTGATTTGCTTCTATTTGCTGGGAGTCTTGGGGGGAGCTGTCCATTGGGCGGCGTCTCGCAAGATTGCGGGGTTCGATCATGCCGCGTTGCTGGTCGGGATTGCCTACGCCGCGGGAATCGCCATACAGTTTGTTGCCAACGCGGCGTTCTCGGATCGCCTTGCGGCATCGATCGCCCTCGCCGTCGGCGCAGCTGCGCTCCTTGTGGTTTGCCGTCGATGCTTTGCGGGCGGACGCTGCGACGGTGCGACCAGGGTCGCAGGTGGGCCGATGCCAAGCGAGAGGGATGCGCATGACAAGCTGAGCGGGGAAAACGAGCCGAACGCGTCAGGCGCGCGAGCGACTTGCCCAAGCGCTTCCCTTCGGGGCGCCCTCTGGCTTTCGGTAATCGTGGCGCTCGTCTCGCTCATGTTCGTAACGCTCGACAACATCGTCACGCTCGCGGACGCCGGCGGGGATCTTGACGTGGGAAGCTGGCCAAGGCTTCTCCTTGCGGTAAGCGCCATCGCGGCTGGTGCGCTATTCGATATACAGCAGCGCCGCTATATGAACTTCATCATGTTCTGCGTTCTTCTACTTTCGACCATCGCCATCCTCGCAGCCGAAACGAATGGCGGTCTGTTCTGGGGACTTGTCCTGTTCTACCTCGCTTCCGGCTTCTTCGTCATCTATTTCACGGCGAGTTTCATGCTCATGGCGCCGAAAACGCGGCGGCCTGCCCTGTGGGCGGGAATGGGCCGCGCGATCAACAACGCTTGCGCTTTCGTGATAGTCGCGCCCTCCTTAGCCCTTATTCAGACGGGGGGCCTCATCCTCATGATCGCGGTCTGCATAGTTTTGTTCGTGGCGATTATCATCGTGTTTTTTGCCTCGGGGGCATTTCGCTTGGACGCGGTGCTTGAAGAGGAGGCGCGTTCTGCGGTCGACCCGGTGGCGTTCGTAGAGGAATACGGCTTGACGCCGCGCGAGGCCGAGGTGCTTGTTCTTGTCACCGCCGACGAGCGGGCGCTCAAGGAAATCGCGTCCGAGATGGACATCTCGCTCCGCATGCTGCAAAAGCACCTGACCTCCATCTATAAGAAGACCGATACGCAAACACGAGCCGGCTTGACGAGGAAGTTCCTGGCATAGCTTTTGCTCGCAGTTGTCTTCGGTATCGAAAAAGAGGCGGCGAGGCGAGCCTAAGCTGGCGGCCGCCGTTTCCCTCGATGCTTCTTGCGCCTTTCTTCGAGGACGCTCCTTCGATTGCATCGGGGGGATGGCGGCGATACGCTCTCTGTTGCGCCTCTCTCGGTTACGCCCTGGTAACGGGCGAGCGGCTTTGTCATGCCGATGTCCTATAGTGGAACCGACGGAGAAAGGAGCAACCGATGCAGCGAGGGTATTTCAAGACGGCGTGGAGCGACATCACCCAGTCGCCGCATTGGGTGACGCGCATTCTCCTTTTGGCGCTTTTGTGCTTCATCCCCGTGTTCGGTTGGATTGTGGTCGCGGGCTATCTGTGGGGATGGGCGCGCGATATGGCATGGGGCGTGCACGCTCCGCTTCCCGAGAGAATCTTCGAGAACGCCGACGGGACGCTGTATTCGCGAGGCTTCTTTGCGGCAGTGATCGCTGTGGTGTGCGCTGTGGTGATGAACGTGCTTCAGAGCGCGGGTGGCCTGATTTCGTCGGGAAGTTTCGCTGGTTCGGCGTTCGTCTGGGGAGATGTCCACTCGATTTACCAGACGGTTGCGCCTCTCGGTTTGGTCTCGGGGCTTTTGTCGCTGTTCTCGTTTGCCGTGCTGTGTGCGGTTTCGTTCATCGTCACCCTGTTCAAGTGGGTTGGCACGATGCGGATGTCGATTTACGGGCGTCTCTCGGCGGGCTTCCAGGTTTCGCGAATTTGGGCGATGATGCGCCACGATTTCAAGGGAATCCTTCGCATACTCGGCATGTGGCTGATCGTCTCGTTCGTCGTGGGCATCGCCATTGCCCTTGCGGTCAGCGTCGTGATCTTCGCCGGCATCCTTTGCGTGTCGTTTTTCGCGAGCACGGGGGTTTATGCGAGCGATGTCGCGTTCTTGCCCATTGTGGTCGCGGCGATGATTTTGATGCTGGTCGTCTTAGCGGTTGCGCTGTTCGCCGCGTTTCTTGGTGTGGTGGGTTGCGCCCTCGTCGTGCGCGCAGTGGGGCACTGGACCTGCCAGTTCGATGTCGCGAACTGGCGTGGGCAGGACGACCCGATGCCGTTCGAGCTCAAGGGCGCTCAGGTTAAGGGATAACTTTACAGGCGCGGGATGGCCCTGAGGGCATCCCGCGCCTGGTTGCGTTGCCGAACTGTTTTGATTCCTAAAGGTTTTTCACACTCATGCAGCGCATCGCGTTCAGAATGGCGATGATGGCGACGCCCACGTCGGCGAACACAGCGAGCCACATGTTGGCGATGCCGAGCGCAGCCAAGATGAGCACGACAAACTTCACTCCCAGTGCGAAGATGATGTTCTGCCAGGCGATGCCCATTGTCTTGCGCGCGATGCGAATGGCGCGCGCGATGTTGGAGGGCTTGTCGTCCATGAGCACGATGTCAGCGGCCTCGATGGCGGCATCCGAGCCCATTGCCCCCATGGCGATGCCGATATCGGCGCGCGTGAGCACCGGCGCGTCGTTGATGCCGTCGCCCACGAACGCGAGCGTCCCTTTGCTCGATGTGCCGTCGATGAGCCGCTCGACTTCCTCGACCTTGTTCTGCGGGAGAAGCGAGGCGCGGTATTCGTCGATTCCGAGCTTCTCGGCGACGGCGCGCGCAACGTCGTCGCGGTCGCCGGTGAGCATGACGGTGCGCTTCACCCCGGCCGCCTTCAAGTTTGCGATGGCCTCCGCGGCGTCGTCCTTCACGACGTCGGCGATGACGATGTGGCCGATGTAGGAACCGTCGAGCGAGACGTGCAGGATAGTTCCCGTAAGCTCGCACTCATGCCAGGCGATGTTGTCGGCCATCATGAGCTTCTCGTTACCGACGGCGATGATGTGCTCGTCGACCTGGGCGCGAATGCCATGCCCGCTTTCTTCCTTGACGTCTTTGATGCGCGCGCGGTCGATCTCGCCCGTGTAGGCGGCCTTCACCGACAGTGCGATGGGATGGTCGGAGTACGTCTCGGCATATGCGGCGAAGGAAAGGACGAGATCGGGGTCGACGCCCGCCTCCGCATGGACGGCGACGACGTTGAAGGTGCCGTTGGTGAGCGTGCCCGTCTTGTCGAAGACGACGGTCTCGGCCTTGGCGAGGGTCTCGAGGTAGTTAGACCCCTTCACAAGGATGCCGCACTTCGAGGCGCCGCCGATGCCGCCGAAAAACGACAGCGGCACGGAGATGACGAGCGCGCAGGGGCAGCTCACGACAAGGAACGTGAGCCCGCGCAAGATCCAGTCCGACCAGGCGCCCGCGCCGAGAAGCGGCGGGACAACGGCGAGGATCAGCGCTACGATGACGACGATCGGCGTGTAGTAGCGGGCGAAGCGCGTGATGAAGTTCTCGGTGCGCGCCTTCTTCTCCGAGGCATTCTCGACAAGCTCAAGGATGCGGCTGACCGTCGATTCACCGAAGGGTTTCGTCGTACGGATAGTGAGCACGCCGGTCAGGTTCACGCAGCCGGAGAATACCTCGGCGCCCTCTTCAACGACGCGCGGGACGGCTTCGCCGGTGAGTGCCGCGGTGTCGAGCTGGGACGCGCCTTTCACGATAACGCCATCGATGGGAATGCGCTCGCCCGCCTTCACGATGATCTCGTCGCCGACTTCCACCTCGTCAGGGTCGACCTCAACAAGTTCGCCATCTTGCATGATGTTCGCGTAGTCGGGCGCGATATCCATCATGTCGGCGATGGACTTGCGGCTTTTGCCGACGGCGTAGCTCTGGAAGAGCTCTCCCACCTGGTAGAACAGCATAACCGCGGCGCCTTCTGCCATGTGCGGCCCCGTTTCAGGGAAAAACACCATGGCGAACGCGCCGACGGTCGCGATGGTCATGAGGAGGTTCTCGTCGAAGACTTGGCCGTGGCCGATGTTCTTCACGGCTTTGACGACGACGTCGTAACCGGCGATGAGGTAGGGGATGAGGAAGAGCGCGAACTCGAGGTAGACGGCGTTCGTCTCGCTGCCGAGCCACGCGTCAAGCGGAAGGAACTCCGTTGCCGCGAAGACGATGAAGAAGATGATGAGCGCGACAATGATGCGGTTGCGCCATTTGATCTGTTTTTTGTTCATGGGTGATGGGCCTCTCGGTGCGGAGCTGCTTTGAAAGCGATCGGGTCTGCTGCTTGGCTGCGCGAGCTAGCGGACGATGTTGCAGTCGGGTTCGAACTTGTGGATGGTTTCCTGGGCCTCGTCGAGGATTTCGTCGAAACGGGCATCGTCGGCGACGAGCGTCATCTTCTGCATCATGAAGTTGACGGTGCACTTCTCGACGCCGGGCATCTTGCTGATAGCGTCCTGCATCTTGGCTGCGCAGTTGGCGCAATCGAGGTCTTCGAGCTTGAACGACTTACGCATGGGGGTCCTTTCCTCGGGATTTATGTGAGCCGAAATTCGGTCGGTTCCTTATTATTCGCAGATGTGCGTCATGCCCTGGGCGAGCATGGTGTAGACGTGATTGTCGGAAAGCGAGTAGATGACGTTTTTGCCGTCACGCTGGAATTTCACGAGGCGGGCCTGCTTCAGCGTGCGCAGCTGATGCGACACGGCGCTTTGCGTGGCGCCGACGATCTCGGCGATGTCCGCGACGCAGCGGCTGTGCCCCATGAGCGCGTAGAGGATCTTGATGCGCGTGGTGTCGGCAAACACTTTGAACAAATCGGCCAGGTCGTAGAGGAGCTCTTCGTCGGGCATCTCGTCGAACAGGCAGGATGTCTCCTCGCGATTGCAGCCGCAGGGACAGGCTTCCTCGGAAGGGGAGGGCTTGTTTGCGCGGGACGGGTCCACGGAGTTCGCGCTGGGCGCGTCTGCTGCGCTCACGATAGACTCTGCCTCTTGCACGATATGGCTGGAGCTCTCCGTCATGGCGATTCCTTTCGCGACTTTTGTTCGCTTATTCATGTAAACATATGAGCAACTGTTCATGAGTATAGGAATACCGATGATGCTGTCAAGGGGCGCGCAAGAAAAATTGCATGGCGTTTGGAGGGATTCACAAAGGGGCAAGCTGGGCGTCGTGCGGTCGGGGTCGTGCTCGCGGTAGGATGCCTGCCGACACGCAATCGAGGGATTTCTGGACAAAAAGTGGCGTTTAAGGGGGATGGGTGCTTGCGAATGGGGATATCGAGAGGCCGCAAGGGGGTGCCGTCGGGCGCTCTCCTCGCGTTTTGCGGCAGCGCGGCGGGGTCGGGGTTCCGCTCAGGAGGGGTGACCCCCCTCAAACGGCGGTTTTTGTCCAGAATGGTTGGTTTCTCGTGTCGGATGCGGCAGCGTGCCGAACGTTGGTGTCGCGGGTCTGCTTGCGGGGCTCGGGCTTCAGCCTGCGCTAGGTTGTTCGAGAGAGATGTGGCCGCTAGAGTTTGCGAATTGCGCAGCTCGCCAGGCGGTGGGCGAGAGCCCCGTCTCCTGCTTGAAGGCTTGGGCGAAGGCGGCTTGCTGCGGATAGCCAAGGCGTTCGGCGATTTGCCCCACGGGAAGCGAGCTGTCGGTGAGCAGATCGCATGCTCGCTCAGTGCGTCGCCTGCGTACATAGGCTCCTACTGATTCGCCCGTTTCGGCTTTGAAGGTGGCGCAGAGCCTGGATCGACTCGTGTACAGGCGATCGGCAAGCTCGTCGACGCTCATACGCCTGCCTGCGTCAAGAGCGCGCTCTACGGTTGCGGCCGCCTCTTCGGCAAGATCGGTACTTGCTCGTGTGCCGGCTGCCTGTCGAGCCTGTTCGCGGGCCGCGTGTGAGCAGGCGAGCTCGGCGACCATCGTCTCCACGATGCCCTGCATATACACCTGTCCGCCTACCGCGCGGGCGCGCTCCTCGTTGAGCCGACGAAGCGTACGGCAGATGGCAGACGCCGCTTCCTCGTGCCACGGTTCGGCGAATGCTTCGAAGAGCCCTTCGAACTCGGTGGGATAGCGACTCTCCAACTCCTTGAAAAACCCAGGCAGGAAGAGCACGGAACGCGAGTGATAGAGCTGTCCCGCAAAGAGCGGGCTCAGCTCTTCGCCGCAATTGTCCTGAATAAAGCTACACATCGCGCTGTTCGGCCATGGGCCATGCATCGGTTTGAGGTTCGCGGGCGTGATGCCGGCGTCGGGCATGCATGCGAGCGTGGGCCCGCTGATTTCGCTTACGCACGCGTAGGGTTCGGGGGTGTACTCCATGAGGTGCATATCGCGCGTGGGGGTGATGAAGTGCTCCATCACAAGACAGGTGGGGGAAAGAGGCATGATCCACGCTCGTCCGTGCGCTCGGGCGTTCGCAACTTCGCCGGTGAAAACGGCGCCCCTGCTTTTGAGCTCGAGCCCGAACTGCTCGAACTGTGGCGCGTAGAGCTCGGTTATGTCGGTGGTCGACCGCGGCATTTGCGAAAGTGTCCCTTTCCTTTACGAAATCGTCCGACTCTGTCCTCATGATGAATCGAGGTTAACATCTGAATGATAAGTTTATTGAGGTTAACTATCAAGCCATTAGAAAGGAATCTCATGGCAAAGGAGAAGAAAAAGGAAGGTGGGGGCATCGGCGAGCTGCTTGCGTACGCTGGCGATCGCAAGCTCCTCACGTACCTGGGGATGGGGTTGTCGGCGGTGTCGCAGCTCTTGAGCTTCGGCCCCTACGTGTGCATCTGGTTCGTGGCGCGCGACCTCATTGCTGTGGCCCCCAACTGGAGCGAGGCTGCAAACATCGCGGCGTACGGCTGGTGGGCCGTGGGCTTTGCCCTGGCGAGCATCGTGGTCTACTTCGCGGGCCTTATGTGCACGCACCTGGCGGCGTTCCGCTGCGCGTCCAACATCCGCAAGACCACAAGCGAGCACCTGCTCAAGCTGCCGCTCGGCTACTTCGACGCGCACGCCACCGGTGAGCTGCGCCGCATCGTTGACGGATGCGCCGCCTCGACCGAGACGCTGCTCGCGCACATGCTGCCCGACATTTCAGGTGCCGTGGCCATGGTCGCGGGCCTGCTCGTGCTGCTCTTTGCCTTCGATTGGCGCCTGGGCGCGGCCTGCCTCATCTCGGTCGTCATTTCGTTTGCGGCGATGGCGACCATGATGAGCGGCAAGGGTGGCGAGTTCATGAAGGCCTACATGGGCGCGCTCGTGCGCATGAACAAGAGCGGCACCGAGTACGTGCGCGGCATCCCCGTGGTCAAGGTGTTCCAGCAGACGGTCCATTCGTTCAAGGCCTTCCACGATGCCATCGCCGACTATGCGCGCATGGCGCAGGACTACGCCGGCACGTTCTGTCGCGCGCCTCAGGTCGCAAACCTCACGGCCCTGAACGGTCTCGTGGCGTTCTTCTTGCCCGTGGCGCTGCTGCTTGCCCCCGGGGAGGCGGATTTTGCCCGGTTCGTTGCCAACTTCGCGTTCTACTCGATCTTCTCTGCTGTGGTGCCCACCGCGATGACCAAGCTCATGTTCGTGGGCGAGGCCTCGCAGATGAGCGCCGACTCGTTGGCCCGCATCAGGGGCATTATGGAGGCCGAACCCCTCGCTGTATCGCCTGCGCCCAAGCGCCCGGCGGGAAACAGCGTGCGCTTCGACGATGTGAGCTTCACGTATGAGGGGGCTGAAGGTCCCGCCGTCGACCATGTGAGCTTCGACGTCCCCGCCGGCAGCACGCTCGCGCTCGTCGGCCCCTCGGGCGGCGGCAAGTCCACGTGCGCCTCGCTCATCCCGCGCTTCTGGGATGCGACTTCGGGCAGCGTGTTCGTGGGCGGCGTCGACGTGCGTGACATCGACCCGCACGAGCTTATGGACCACGTGGCCTTCGTGTTCCAGACAAACAAGCTCTTCCGCCAAACGCTCGCCGACAACGTGCGTGCCGCGCGGCCTAACGCCACGGATGAAGAAGTGCGCGAGGCCCTCGCCGCCGCCCAGTGCGACGACATCGTGGCGAAGCTGCCGCAGGGCATCGACACCATGCTCGGGGCCGGCGGCGCGTATCTTTCCGGCGGAGAGGTCCAGCGCGTGGCGCTTGCCCGCGCGATCCTCAAGGATGCGCCCATCGTCGTGCTCGACGAGGCGACGGCCTTTGCCGACCCGGAGAACGAGGCCCTTATCCAGCGCGCCTTCACGCGGCTGGCTGAGGGGCGCACGGTCATCATGATCGCCCACAGGCTCTCGACCGTCGTGGGCGCGGACCAGATCGTGGTCCTCGACCAGGGGCGCGTTGCCGAGATCGGCTCGCACGAGGCGCTTCTTGGCAAGGGCGGTCTCTATGCAAAGATGTGGGCCGACTACGAGCAGGCGGCCAGCTGGAAAATA
Source organism: Coriobacteriia bacterium (assembly GCA_030540225.1). GTDB lineage: Bacteria > Actinomycetota > Coriobacteriia > Coriobacteriales > Eggerthellaceae > Ellagibacter. The sequence goes on from JAUNWQ010000010.1 coordinate 21,416, forward strand.
TCCGCTGCGGCTGCCGATGCCGCCGCAGACGCCGTCGCCGCGAAAGGGGGCGAGGCCTAGATGTTCTCCTCATTCAAAAAGAAGTACTTTCTGTCCGATAAAGGCATCGCGGGGGTGAAGCGCGGGATTTTCTGGACCACGATTACCAACCTGGTCACCATGGCTGGCATGGGCTTTCTGTTCCTGGTTATGGCAGGGTTCGTCGACCATTTGACGACGGGCGCGGACCTGCCCGCCGCCCTGCCCATCGTGGCCGGCCTTGTGGTCTTCCTTGCTCTGCTCTTCGCTTCGAACTGGCAGCAGTACTACTACACTTATTGCATCTTCTACGAGGAGTGCGGCAACCAGCGCGTCGAGATCGCCGAGCGTCTGCGAAAGCTGCCGCTCTCGTTCTTCGGCCGCCGCGACCTCGCCGACCTCACCGAGACCATCATGGGCGACGCCCAGGCCATGGAACACGCCTACAGCCATGTTTTGGGCGAGCTGTGGGGCGCCGTCATCGCGAGCGCCATCGTGTTCGCGGGGTCGCTGTTCTTCTGCTGGCAGCTTGCCATCGCGGCGTTTTGGAGCGTGCCCGTGGCGTTTGCCGTCCTGTGCCTGACGCGCGGCCCCATGACCCCGGTGTTCGACCGAGTCCGCGCCGAGAAGGTCAAGGTCACCGAGGCCGTCCAGGAAACTCTCGACTGTGTCCGCGAGATCCGCGCCACCAACCAGGAAGCGCACTATCTGGCGGGCTTGAACGCCGTGATCGACCGCGAGGAGCGCGAGGTAACCCGCGGCGAGCTCGCCAACGGGCTCCTGGTCAACTCGGCATTCGCTATCCTGCGTCTGGGAATCGCCACTACGCTCGTCACGGGCGCCGCGATGGTCGTCTCCGGCCAGGTCGACTTCATGGTGATGTTCGCGTTCCTGCTTATGGTGAGCCGCATCTACGCGCCGTTCGACCAGGCCCTCATGCTCGTTTCCGAGCTGTTTGCCGCCGAGTCGTCGGCCAAGCGCATGCGCTCCATCATGGAGGAGCCCGTGGCGCAGGGAAGCGAGAAGTTCGAGCCTTCGGGCCATGACGTGGTGTTCGACCACGTGGCGTTCGGATACGGCGCGGGCGAAGACGGGCGCGCCGGCGAGAAGGTCCTGGCTGACGTGAGCTTCACCGCAAAGGAAGGCGAGGTCACGGCGCTCGTCGGCCCGTCTGGCTCGGGCAAGTCGACGGTGAGCCGACTGGCGGCGCGTTTCTGGGACGCTACCTCCGGCAAGGTCACCGTGGGCGGCGTTGATGTTGCGAGCGTGGACCCCGAGGCGCTGCTGCGCGATTACGCGATCGTCTTCCAAGACGTGCTGCTCTTCGACGACACGGTGATGGGCAACATCCGGCTCGGCCGTCGCGACGCCACCGACGAGGAGGTCCTGGCTGCCGCGCACGCCGCGAACTGCGACGAGTTCGTGAATCGCATGCCGCAGGGCTACGACACCCTGATCGGCGAGAACGGATCCAAGCTCTCCGGCGGCGAACGTCAGCGCATCTCCATCGCCCGTGCGCTGCTCAAGGACGCGCCCATAGTCCTTTTGGACGAGGCCACGGCGAGCCTGGACGTCGAGAACGAGACCGTGGTGCAGGAGGCTCTTTCCCGCCTGCTCGCGGGCAAGACCGTCATCGTGATCGCGCACCGCATGCGCACGGTAGAGAACGCCGACAAGATCGTGGTTCTGAAGGAAGGCGTGGTCGCCGAGCAGGGTGCGCCCGCCGAGCTCAAGGCTGCGGGCGGCGAGTTCGCGCACATGGTCGAGCTCCAGAAAGCCGCGGCTTCCTGGCGGCTGTAGGGTCGCCTCCTTCTGAAGACGACCCATGTGCGGGGGCGCCTCCTTTGCGGAAGACGCCCCCCGCGGTTTTCTATTCCTGCACCTTTAAGGCCTCGGCGAGGCTGACGCGTTTGATGGAGCGCGTGTGCAAAAACGCCACGACGAGGTAGGTCGCAAACCCGATGCCTGCACACGCGGCCATAGCTGACCACGGCACGTAAATCTCGATGTTGCCGTTGTAGGTGAGCAGCATCGTGCGGAAGATCGCGGCGAGCGATTCGATGATCAGCGGCTCGCACAGCACGAGCGAGGCGACGACGCACAGCGTGATCGATCGGATGTAGAGATGCGAGATTTCGCCGTCGCGGTAGCCGAAGACCTTCATGTAGCTGATCGAGCGGGCGCTGCGGTCGATCACGGCCTTGGTCAGCAGGTACATGAACAGCAGGAAGATGAATACGGCGAGCCCGACCATCAGGCCGATTAGGCTGCTCATCATGTCGATGAACTGGTCGCCGACGGCGCGCATGTCGTCGGGCGTGGTATCGCCGGAGAAGTAGCGCGAGTCGAGGTCGAGCTCCTCGTCGCTCACGTAGCCATTGAAGTAGGAGGCGTCGTTGCCGAAGAGCTCGTTGAAGTCATCAATGCTCATGTAGACGTTCATGTCCGACTTCGTGCCCCACGCGAAGTCGTCGCCTGCGTACTCGAGGAAGTAGTCCTTCTCCTCGTACTTATCATCGAGCTCGACCTTTTGCCCTTCTTTCCAGCCGAACTTATCGAGAAGCCCGCGGCCGAAGATGACGCGGTTGCCGCCGACGTCGAGGTCTTTCCAGTAGCGCGAGTCGGGCGAGATACCGTAGATGGACACCGTCTCGGTGCCGTTTCCCTCGCCACGGTCGTATTGTAGCTGGTAAATGGCGTATTTTTCAGTCTGGGCAATCTTTCCCGCTCCGTTGTCCGTGGTGTTGACGGGGTGGATGTCGTCGTTGTCGGTATCGATGTTCGAGGCGTCGTCGATAAGGTCGACGACCTCATTGCGGTTGCAGTCAAGGGCGTCGGCGAGGGCGTCGAGGCGCGTGCTGAGGGCGTCCTTCTTGGCCTGGACCTCATCGAGCGCGTTGCTCGCCGCTTGCATGGCCTCGGCGCTTGGCGAGGCTGCGAGGGCATCGGCCGCCGCCTGAGCCGCGTCGGCTGCGTCCCCGAGCTCGTCTTCCGCGTCCTCGGCGGCGGAAAGAAGCGCGCCGTCGACGGACTGCAGGCGGTCGAGAGCGGCCCATTGTTCGCGCTCCTCGGCACTGCCCTCGAGCTCGAGCGGGGCTTTGAGCGTGTACTGGTGCTCGGCTACGAGGCTCGTCTCGAGGTTGTCGGCATAGTGCGTCATCGTGGGGAGAATCGCGAGGCCGAAGAGCAAAAGCAGCGAGGCGAAGGCGACGCCTACGAAAAGTGTGGCGAAGTTTCCGAGGTTGCGAAGGAAGATACGCAGGCGGAAGCGCGCAACGAAGCCCATGCGCTCAGGCAGTCGCAACCCGCGCTTGGTCCCGGACTTGCCGCTGGCCTCGTGGCGCAAAAACTGCAGGGGCGTCTTGCCCATCTTGCGGAGAAGCCCCACGAGCGTGATGAGGATGAGCGCAGCTGCGGGCACCACGGCGCATTTGAAGAAGATTTCCCAGCTCCAGTACACGTGGAAGGGCGGCAGGCTGTAGGAGCCGTAGTAGAGGCTGCGCATGGGCTCGGTGAAGAACGCCACGCCGAGCGCGCATCCCAGGCCCGCTGCGAGAATTCCCACGATAGCGGGTAACGCAAGGTAGTGAAGGACTATCTCGCGCTTGCGGTAGCCGCTGGCGAGAAGCGTGCCGATGATGGCGCTTTCCTCCTCGATGGTGGCGTTGGTGAGCACGACGAAGACGAAGGCCATGATCACGATGATGATGTCGAGCAGCGTCGTCCACATGGCGGAGTCGCCGTCCACGTCGTTTCGGGCATAGCCGATGCCCTGGTTGGAGTCGGCATCGATAAGATCATCCACGCGTGCGTCGGCGTCCGTTAAGGCCTTGACTATGTCCTCCTCGGCATCGGTGCGGTCGGCGACGGAGAGGTCTCGGTCGTTGAAGACGAACGAGTAGGTGTAGGTGGGCGCGCCGCCGGCGTCCTCGAGGGCGGTAAAGCCGGCGTCGGTGACCTCGGCCACGCCATAAGTGATGGTATTTACCGTGAAATCGGAGTTGTTGGGAAAGAGGGCTTGGCTGTCAGGCTGCGTCATGATGCCGCAGATAGTGTAGGCACGGCCGCTGAGCTCGACGGTATCTCCGACAGCGAGCTCGTTGTTCTTGGCGAAAACGCGGTCTATGGCGACTTCGTCGTCTTCTTGGGGCTCGGTACCTTCGCAGTAGAACGCGATATCGACTTCGGTGCGGTGCACGTAAGTGCGTAGCGTGCGCTTGGTGCCGTCGCCGCCGACGGGCTGCTTTATGGTGGCGTCTATGGAGAAATTCCTGTAGAAGGTAGCGCCGCCGACGTCTTCCGTGGCACCTTCGGCCGCGTCGATCTGGGCGTCGGTCGCCTCGAACGCCGTCACTATGCGGCCGTCTTCGATGGTGTACTCGTCACGCATTTCGTCGATGATGCTGCCGATGGAGTGGGCTGCAAGCAAGAAGCCCGACGTGAGGGCAATTGCGCCGCACATGAGCAGGAAGATTCCCAAGTATTTGCCGATGTTGTTCTTGAGCTCGCGAGGGAGCCGTCTGGCCAAGGGGGTCATCGCGCGCCTACCAATCGAGCTCGGAGGCGGGCACGGGCGAGCTGTTGACCTCGTTTTCGGCCAAGCGTCCGTCGCGCAGGCGCAGCACGCGGTCGGCCATGCGGGCGATGGCGGCGTTGTGCGTTACGATTACGAGAGTGCAGCCGTACCGCTGGTTTACATGCTCCATGAGCTCGAGCACTTCTTTCGAAGTCTTGTAGTCGAGGGCGCCCGTGGGCTCGTCGCACAGGATAAGGCCGGGGTTCTTCACGAGCGCGCGACCGATGGCGCAGCGCTGCTGCTGACCGCCGGACACCTGGCGCGGGAACTTGTTGCGGTGCTCCCAGAGGCCAAGCGAGCGCAGGAGTTCCTCCATGGGAAGGGGATTGCTCGAGAGGTGTGCCGTGACCTCGATATTCTCCTTGATAGTGAGATCGGGCACAAGGTTGTAGAACTGGAAGACGAAGCCGAGCTCGCGCCGGCGGTACTCGCCGAGGTCCTTGCTTGAGAGGGCGGTGAGCTCGCAGCCGCCGACTGAGATCGTGCCGCCGTCGGCGCCCTCGAGGCCGCCGATGAGATTCAGGAAGGTGGACTTGCCCGAGCCCGAGGGGCCGAGCATGACGCAGATCTCGCCGCGGTTCACGGTGGTGGTTATGCCGTCGAGCACTTGCACGCGGGCTTCCCCGTCGCCGTAGTGCTTGGCAAGACCCTCGACGACGAGGTAGGGGGTATTTGATTTGGCCATGGTCTTTCTTTCTCGAAAAAGGGCCCACGTAGCCCTTTAAGGTTGTATTCAGCTAACTTATAGCGTAAAAGTTAGCCATATGCAACGCGCTTTGCCAGGTTCCCGTCATTTTTCGAGGGACCTATCGGGCTCTTCTTTTGCATTTGCTATACCGCAGCTGGGCGAAGGGGAGTGCCGAATACCCTTCTCTCGTGCGTGAATTCGTTTCATTCAGGTAAAATAACGCGAATTGGAGGGCTTCAGCCTGCGCAACGCTTTTGCTTGCGCTCTTGATTGGAAAAGGGAACAGTATGGCATCAATGAAAACCGGATCGCGCTCGTCGTGGTCAGGCAAATGGGCGTTTATCTTGGCCGCTGCCGCCTCGGCGGTCGGCTTGGGAAATATGTGGCGTTTCCCGTATCTGGCGGCGAAGTACGGCGGTGGCACGTTCCTCATCACCTACCTGGTGCTGGTGTTCACGTTCGGCGTGTCGCTCTTGCTGCTTGAGACGGCGATCGGCCGCAAGACGGGCCTCTCGGCCATCGGCGCGTTCCGCCATTTCGGGAAGAAGTTCATGTTCATCGGCGTGCTGGCGTCGGTCGTGCCCTTCATCATCGTGCCGTATTACTGCATCATCGGCGGTTGGGTGACGAAGTATGCCTTCGCCTATATCGCGGCTGGACCTGCGGCTATGGCGGATGGCGGCACGTTCTTCTCGAGCTTTATCACCGACGGCGTCGACAGCTCGATCTTCATGCTGATCTTCATGGCTGCTGCCTTCATCATCGTGGCGCGCGGCGTGAAGGGCGGCATCGAGAAGGCGAACCTCATTTTGATGCCCGCGCTTATCGTGATGGCCATCGCGATCGCCATCTTCACGCTGACGCTCCCCGGAGCGCTCGACGGCGCGGCGTACTATCTGATGCCGGATGTTTCGAAATTCTCGCCGGAGCTGGTCATCGGCGCGCTCGGGCAGATGTTTTACAGCCTGTCGCTCGCTATGGGCATCATGATCACCTACGGCAGCTACCTCGAGAAGAAGGCGTCCCTGACGCAGTCCGTCACGCGCATCGGCTTCTTCGACCTGGGCGTGTCGTTCCTCGCCGGTCTCATGATCGTGCCTGCCGCGTTTGTCGCGATGGGCTCGGGCGACGCTGTCGCTCAGAACTCCGGTCCCTCTCTCATGTTTGTTATCCTGCCCGAGGTGTTTGCGAGCATGGGCCAAGTGGCGACCATCGTGGGCTTCGTCTTCTTCCTCTTGGTGTTCTTCGCGGCGCTTACCAGCGCGATCTCACTCACCGAGACCTGCGTCTCCATCATCCAGGATGGCGCGGGATTCTCGCGTCGCAAGTCTCTGGTGATTACCGTGGTGTTCATCGTGGTGGTCGGGCTTTTCATCAACTCGGGCTACAACGTGCTTTCGTTCATCCAGCCCTTAGGCGAAGGCTCCTCGCTGCTCGACTTTGCCGACTTCATTTCTAACTCGGTTATCATGCCGATTGTTGCGCTTTTGACCTGCGTGTTCGTCGGGTGGATCATCAAGCCGAAGACGATCATCGACGAGGTGCGCATTTCCGCGCCCTTCAAGGCCGCCAAAGCCTGGTCGGTTATGGTGAAGTACATAGCGCCCGTTCTCGTGGTGGTCATCCTCGTCACCGCGCTTGCCCAGTCGCTCGGTATCATGAAGTTCTAACGCGCTTCGCTTTGTGGCGCTCTGCCTGAGCGCGATCTGAGCACTGCATCTGCTTGCGCTCTGCCAACCTTATCGTCGGCAGGGCGCTTCTTTATGCCGCAACGCCGCTTGCAAGGACGATGGCCGTCGTCGCGACGATGCCGAGGATGATGGTGATCGCATTCGCGAGCCCCGCCAGGCCGAAATCGCCGTCTGACCAGAGCGTGAACGTCGGCCCCATGGCGCTTGCCGGTGCCCAGAGAAGCATCACGATGACGATGCGCGTGGTTGCGTCGAAGGGTAGAAGCGCGAAGACGAGGGCGCTTGCCACGATGGACACGACGACGCGAAGCCCGATAAGGCGCGCCACCTTCGCGAGTTTCTCGCGGCTGACCTCGAAACGGATCATGAGACCCAGCATGAACATCGCGAGGAACGAGTTCGCGTTCGCGATGGGCGCGGTGAACTGCACGACCGCGTCGGGGATGTGGATTCCCGCCACCGCGAGCACGATGAGGATGATGTAAGCATCGAAGGCGATCGACTTCGCAAGCCTCTTCGTGACGAACCTCACTGGATGCTCGACGGGTCCCTTGCCCGCGACGAGGCCGGTGAGCGCGTAGGAGCCGCCCGTCATCATGATGGCGTTGCCCGCATCGAACAGGCAGGTGGTCACCGCGAGCTGTGCGGGGAAGAGCGTCTGCACGAAGGGCAAGCAGAAGCACCCGATGTTGAAGCCGCAGCAGTTGAGCAGGTAGAACACGCGGTCGCGGCGTTCGGAGCGGCGGGTGAGCCCGAGCACGGCGAGGTAGGGGATAAGCGCGCAGGCGAGCCCGAGCGGCACGAGGATGAGCAAGTCATGGGTGAACTCCGCCGCGCCGAACGCGTGGACGATCGCGCAGGGCAGGGTGAAGGTGAACACGATCTTGCTCACGCACTGCTCGGGGCGCGGACCGAGCGCCCGCGACCTTCCCGCCAGATGGCCCGCGACGATAATGGCGACGAACGCCGCCACCTTCAACATGACTTCTTCCATGCTTTCGAATCACTGTCCTTCCAAAAGCAGGCAGGGGCGAACCAGCGAGAGGTTCGCCCCTGTCGTGGGGTGGTGCCTTATGCTTTGCGGGCGGGACGCAACACTCGCCCGACCTGCGCTTACAGATGCGCCTGGATGACGCGTGGGCGGAAGCCCTTCGCCTCGAGCGCCTCGACGATCTGACGTTTGTGCGCGGTGCCGAACGCCTCGATGGTCACGCGCAGTTCCACGGCGGCGTTGCGGTTGGTCGTGACGAACTGGTTGTGATCGAGTCGAACGACGTTGCCCTTGCTCTCGGCGATGACCTGGGCGACATTGACGAGCTCGCCAGGGCGGTCGGGCAGGAGCACGCTGACCGTGAAGATACGGTCGCGCTGGATCAGGCCGTGCTGCACGACCGACGACATCGTGATGACGTCCATGTTGCCGCCCGAGAGGATCGACACGACCTTCTTCCCCGTGAAGTCGAGGTGGCGCAGCGCGGCGACGGTGAGAAGCCCCGAGTTCTCCACGATCATCTTGTGGTTCTCCACCATGTCGAGAAACGCCACGATGAGCTCCTCGTCCTCGACCGTGATGATCCCGTCGAGGTTTTGCTGGAGATAGGGGAAGATCTTGTCGCCCGGCTCCTGCACGGCGGTGCCGTCGGCGATGGTGCTCACATGCGGCAGTTTCACGACATGCCCCGCCTCGAGCGAGGCCTTCATGCATGCGGCCCCCGCAGGTTCCACGCCGATCACCCTGATGTGCGGGTTTAAGAGCTTGGCTAGGGTCGACACGCCCGTTGCAAGCCCGCCGCCGCCGATGGGCACCAAGATGTAGTCGACAAGCGGCAGCTCCTGCACGATTTCCATCGCGATGGTGCCTTGGCCGGTCGCGACACCCAGGTCGTTGAAGGGGTGCACGAAGGTGAGCTCGCGCTCCTCGGCCAGCTCGAGCGCGCGGGCGTAGGCCTCGTCGTACACGTCGCCTGCGAGCACGACCTCAGCTCCGAGCGCTTTGGTGCGCTCCACCTTGATATAGGGGGTCGTTGCGGGCATGACGATGGTGGCGGGCACGCCGTAGCGCTGCGCCGCGTAGGCCACGCCCTGCGCGTGGTTGCCGGCCGACGCGGTGATGAGGCCGCGTTTGCGCTCGTCGTCTGAGAGCGTGCTGATCTTGTAGTATGCGCCACGCACCTTGTAGGCGCCGGTGCGCTGCATGTTCTCCGGCTTGAAGAAGACGCGATTGCCCGCGATCTCGCTGAAGTGCGGGCTCTCGATGAGCTTGGTCTCCTGGGTGACCTCGCGAACTTTGTGGGCCGCCTGCTCGAAGGCGGGCAGGGTGAGCATTTCCTGAGCTTCGTCCGACATCGTTTTTCCTTGCATTTCTCAATGGTTCATAAGCGTCCATCACTATAATCGTCACATGCGAGAAAACCGCGCAACATTTTCCGAATATGGCGAACTTTAGAAAGAAGGCACAATATGAAAACCATCTCCACCACAAACGCGCCGGCGGCGATCGGTCCTTATGCCCAGGGCAACATCGCGGGCGGTCTTCTGTTCGCGAGCGGTCAGATTCCGCTCGACCCCGAGACGGGCGAGATTGTGGGCTCGACCATCGAGGAGCAGACTGCGCAGGTCATGAAGAACGTGGCCGCGATCCTCGAGGCGGCCGGCACCGACTTCGACCACGTGGTGAAGACGACGTGCTTCTTAAACGACATGAACGACTTCGCCGCCTTCAACGCCGAGTACGCGAAGTCCTTCGGCGAGGTGCGCCCCGCGCGCTCGGCCGTGGCGGTCGAGAAGCTCCCCAAGGGCGCGCTTGTGGAAGTCGAAGTGATCGCTGAGGTGAACTAGCCTCTTCGCGCAAGCGGTTCGGCGTATAATGGTGCTGCAGGGTTCGCGTGCGAGCATTGCGCGAACGGTCGTTTGAAAGGAGCACCTCATGCTGTACAGCAAGATTATGGTTCCCTACGATGGTTCCGAGCACGCGAAACATGCCCTCGAATACGCGAAGGGCCTCGCGGCGATCTCCGATGCGAAGATCGCGATTGTGCACGTGGTGCCTTCGGGCGTCATGGGCGTCGACCAGATCGGCACGGAGGGGTCCCTTGACGGCGTTCCGTTCGGCATGCTGAACTATGAGCAGTACGAGGGCGTGGTTCGGGCAGCGCTTGACCAGGCGAAAGAGAAGGTCACGGAGAACCTGGCGGGCCTCGTCGAGGACATCGCCGACATCGTGACCATCGATGTTGTTGCAGGAACTGCCCCCGCCGAGGCGCTTGCGCGCTACGCTGACAAGAACGGCTGCGACTTGATCGTCATGGGCCGACGCGGCCTGGGCGCCATTCGCGGCATGCTCGGAAGCGTGAGCTTCGGGCTTCTGCGCTCGACGGAAGTTCCCGTTCTGACGGTAAAATAGGTAAATAGGATTCTAACTTTCATGACTGCACTTGATTTCTCGTCTCTCGCGGGTGAGGGAGCAACGATTCGCCTCGCCACCAAAGAGGACATTCCCGCCATCTGCGACCTGCGCGTCGCCCAATCGCTCGAGTACTGGGGGGTGAACCCCGGCCAGTCGGAGCTCGCCCATTTCCGAAGCGAAACCGAGGCTCATCTCAGACGTACGCTCGGCGAACGCGTGATGTTCTTGTTCGTCGAGGAGGACGGCGAGATTGCGTCCATGTCCGGCGTCGAGGTGTTCGATCGCCTGCCGACCTTCGGCGGCGTGTCCGGCGTGCAGCGCACGGCGACGGTGGTTGCCTGCTACACGCGTCCCGAGTTCCGCGGTCACGGGCATATGGCTGCCATGTTGAGCGCGTGGCCGCTCGTTGCGATGCGCGCGGGGGTCGATGCGATCTATGTGGAGACGCGCAACGCGACGATGCGCCACGTTGCCGAGAAGACCGGCTACGAGCACGCCTCCGATCGCTTCAGGATGACGATCGAAGTGGAAGTCGACTAAAGATTGCCGACTGAGCACGGCTGACGTTTGCGAACTGAGCCTTCATGCGGCGATAGGGGTTGCGGCCCCTGTCGCCGCTGTGCGTTTCGGGGCTCTTGTGCGAGGGGCGGCAAATTCCCGACCCCTCCCGCTACCCGATGAGGGCGCTGTGGAAGAACAGGGTCGAGTTGAGAAGGTCGTCGAACGCGGCGAAGACGACCTTCTTCGTTTCGCGAAGCGGCATTCCTTGGGCGCGGCATTGGCTGAACATGCCGAACAACCCGTTGCACACGAGCGCCGCCGTGAGCGGCGAGGGGTATTTCGGCTCGAGCGCGTTGCGGTGATTCTGCACGTAATTCTCCACGACGCGCACCACATGGTTGAAGCATGCCGAATGCAAGTAGGGATTCTTCGTCGACGAGCAGTGGATGAAGATACCGTCTCTCTGTTCGAAAACGCTGAAGATGCAGGTCAAAAGGTTGTGATAACTGTTGGTCGGAATCTTTCGCGGATTGTTCTCCGCCTGGAGCTCGCGATAGCGCTCCTCGGCCTTCGCCATGTCGTCGCGGAACAGCTCGTCGGCGAGGGCGTACTTGTCGTCGTAATAGGTGTAGAAGGTGATGCGGCTTACGTCGGCGGCCCGGCACAGCTCGGTGACGGTGATCTTCTCGAAGGGCATGGTCACGAGCAATTCGACGAGCGTGCGCTTGATGGTGCGCTTGGTTTTCACGACGCGCTTATCCATATCGACCTCACATTACGTCGTAACTGTATAAGTAACTGACATTCTGTCGGGCATTGTAGTTGTTGCAGCAATCGGTTTGGCGTACCTTTAATGCGAAACAGATAAGCTACGGAAAACCACCGAGCGCTGTCGGCATCAGGCGCGCATGGGCGGCAAGGGGGAACTATGGTGCGCAGGGTCGTCGTCGACTCTTCGGCGAATTTGTTCGTCGCAGGTACGCAGGATATCGTGTCGGTTCCGATGAAGGTGCGCGTGGGGGAGAGGGAATTTCCCGACGACGAGAACCTCGACGTGGGTGAGCTCATCGAGGCGTTCTCGGACGAGGCAGCCGAATCGAGTACGTCGTGCCCGAACATCGCGGAATGGACGTCCGCGTTCGCGGGCGCGGACGAGATCGTCGCTCTTGCCCTCACGAGTAAGATTTCGGGCGGGTACAACTCGGCGCAGGCCGCCGCGAAGCACTACCTGTTCGATCACCCCGAGGCGAAGGTGTTCGTGCTTGATTCCTTGACGACCGGCCCCGAGCTGGAACTTCTCGCACAACGCGCCAATGAGCTTGCGCAAAGTGACATGGACTTCGACGATCTGACGCATGAGCTGCGCCGTTACGCCTCGCGCACGCATCTCATGTTCTCGCTTGAGCGCATCGACAACTTCGTGCGCAACGGGCGTGTGAGCCCGATTGTCGCGAAGGTCGCGGGCGTGCTCGGCGTGCGCATCGTCGGTCAGGCGAGCGCGGAGGGCGAGCTTGGCGTGCTCAACAAGGCGCGCGGAGAGAAGCGTGCGCTCAAGCAGTTTTTCGAGAACATGGAGACCGTGGGTTTCGTCGGCGGCCGCGTGCGCATCAGGCACACCGAGAACCCGAAGATGGCCGAGGCACTCGCGGCGAAGATTCGCGAGATCTGGCCTTCATGCGACATCCGTATCGGCGCCAACCGCGGCCTGTGCTCCTACTACTGCGAGCCCGGCGGCGTTCTCGTGGGCTTCGAAGGGTAACCCAGCCCAATACCGCGGTCCCCGCAGCCCCGCTTGTCCCTTGTTGGAATATGGGACAAGCGGGGCTTTTATGCTCCATGATGTTGTTGATTCCCGCCGTTCAGAATAAAAATATTTGCGAATATAGCTGAACGACAACGATTTTCCTTGACTATATACTTATAAATAAATAACCTAAGTATCGGTACATCGAAAAGGGATATGACGATGCATGCTTGGTTTGGATTCGTGCAAGCTGGAGCTGCTTCGTAAAACGATGTACTGCGGCCTTCGCCTTTCGGCGGGGCTCGTATTCGACCACTTAATGGGAGGAACACATGAAGAAGCAGGTACGCTTGGTGCTGTCCGCCGTGCTCGCGCTCTCGCTCGTCGGGGCGTTTGCGATGTTCGGCTGCTCCAGCAGCAACACCACTACGGAGAAAAAGGACGATGCCGCCAAGACCGAACAGGCTGAGCCGGTTGAGCTCCAGGTCTTCGCCGCAAACTCGCTCTCCAAGGCCATGGAAGACATCCAGAAGGCCTACATCGAGGACGGCCACGACAACGTCACCTTCAAGGACACCCAGTACAAGTCTTCCGGCGAGCTCAACGAGATGCTTGGCGCCGGCTCTTATGCCGACCTGCTCATCTCCGCTTCCAAGGGCTCCATGGACACCGCGGTTTCCAAGGGCTATGTGGACGAGTCCACGCGCGTCGACATGTTCAAGAACGATCTCGTGATGGTGTCTAAGGAAGGCGCCGAGATGAAGGACGTCACGCTGCAGGACATCGCTGATGGCAAGTACACCATCTGCGTCGGCGACGACTCCGTTCCGGCTGGCAACTACGCTGCTCAGTCTCTCTCCACCGTTGGCGTGTACGCGCCGGCTGGCGACGACGAGGGCAAGACCGGCAAGGACATCACCGGCAAGGGCGGCTCCTACAACACCGACATGGTGAAGGACGGCAAGGTCGTTCTGGACACCTCTGTTGGCAACGTGTGCAAGCATGCTCAGTCCGGCGACGTCGACATCGCGTTCGTGTACACCTCCGACGTGTATCGCTTCGGTGGTGTGCAGGTCGTCGGTACCGTTTCGGCCGACACCCACAAGAATATCGTGTACCCTGGCGCTATCACCAAGAACTGCACGAACGTTGAGGCGACCCAGGAATTCTTGGATTGGTGCCTGAATAGCGAGAAGGCCCAGAAGATTTGGCAGGACTGGGGCTTTGAGTTGGCGTAGTATAATCTTCGCTAAGAAGGTTCGTCTTGGAGTAGCAATCTGGGGATGGGCGACGCGAATCGCTCATCCCCTTTCTTGTCCATGGGGTGCAAGGAGAAGGGGTTCCATGCGCGCGAGAAAGTTTATCGCAAGTCTTGTTCTGTCGGCCGCGCTTGCGGTGGGTGCGCTGCCGGCTGCGGCGTTCGCCGATGACGCGCTCGGCGATGTCGACAGCCCGCGAACGCCGACTGCGGCGACGCCAACGTCGAGCGCTGCCGATCCGGCTTCGAGTGAGTCTGCGTCGGACGCCGAGGCAACGACAGACGGCGTCGAAGTGTCGAGGGAGGGCTCGGCGGCCCTGAAGGACGGGGCAAGCTTTGCGATAGGCGATTTCTCACGTGCTCAGAAGGGATCGAACCGTGCGATCGACGGCACGTATTACGGGTATTCTTACCTGGTTGGCCAGGAAGAGGGCGCATTCGTGCAGGTGGTTGCGGCTGACAAGTACGTCGTCGCCTACGTTCCCGCTGCCGCGGCTGCGAAGCTCGGCCTCGACGTGCAGAGCGCATCCGACCAGGCGCAGCTGAAAAGCTACTTCGTCGCGCTCGACGAGGGGCAGGCCATGGGGTCGGCCAAGCTCTCCGAGTACGACACGTGGTACTTCACAAGCGACACGACGTTCGACAAAGATGGCGTTCGCTTCACGTTTGACCAGGTCATCAATGGCAATGTCTACGCAAGCGTCATCGGCATCGACGGGTCTGACCTCACCGATTCGGAGAATTCCCTCTACATGAAGCCGTCGTTCGGGGACTTCGGCAAGCTCACCTCGCCTGACGCGGTGAGTATCGAGAAGGCCCCCGAGGGGCTCGCCGCTGTGGGCGAGTTCCTCTCGAACCTCGACTGGAGCCCTCTGTGGGTCTCGCTTCGCACCACGGGCATCGCCATCGTGTTCATCGTCATCTTAGGTCTTTTGGCGGCGTATTTCTGCCTGAACCTCTCCCCGCGCGCGAAGAGCATCTTCGACGCCATCTTCACCATCCCGATGGTGCTGCCGCCTACGGTGTGCGGCTTCATCCTGCTGTTCGTATGCGGCTCGAACACGGCGTTCGGGCAGTTCTGGATTGACATCGGCTTCCCGCTGATCTTCAGTCCCGTAGCCTGCGTCATCGCGGCTGTGGTCGTGGCGTTCCCGCTCATGTATCGCAATGCGCTCGGTGCGTTCGAGGGGCTCGACCGCAACATGCTCGACGCCGCCCGCACGCTTGGCTGGTCGAACGCGAAGATTTTCCGCAAGCTGATGCTGCCCTTGTCGTGGAGCTCGATTGCGGCGGGCATGGTGCTCGCCTTCGCCCGCGCGCTCGGCGAGTTCGGCGCGACGCTGTTCATGGCGGGCAACTACATCGGCATCACGCGAACCATCCCGATCGCCATCTATTTCGAATGGATGAACGGCAACGATTCCACCGCGTGGTTCTGGACGCTTGTCATCATCGTCTTCAGCCTGATCGTCATCGTGTTCATCAACCTGTGGTCTAACCACACCACGAAGTACCGCAAGAGGGAGCAGAAGTAGATGAGCCTTGAAGTAGACATTCGCAAGAAGTTCAAGGGCTTCGAGCTGCATAACGCGTTTTCTGCAGGCACGGAGACGCTTGGCCTTTTGGGCGCATCCGGTTGCGGCAAGAGCCTCACTATGCGATCAATCGCGGGGATTGAGCGGCCTGATTCGGGGAAGATCGTCGTGAACGGCACGGTGTTTTTCGACAGGGCGCCGGGCAAGAAGCCCAAGGTCGACCTGACGCCGCAGCAGCGCAAGACCGCGCTTCTCTTCCAGAATTACATGCTGTTCCCGAACCTGACCGTCGCTCAGAACGTGGCTGCGGGCATCGGCAAGGACGTGAGCGCGGCCGACCGCGATGCCGCCGTGGCATGCGAGCTCAAGCGCTTCGGGCTCGAAGGCTTCGACAAGCGCTATCCGGCGCAGCTCTCCGGCGGCCAGCAGCAGCGTGTCGCCTTGGCGCGCATGCTTGCGGCGCGTCCGGGAATTCTCATGCTTGACGAGCCGTTCTCCGCGCTCGACGCGCACCTGAAGAGCGTGCTCGAGCAGAACCTCGTGAGCTTGTTCGATGCGTTCGACGGCACCATCCTGTACGTGAGCCACGACATCGACGAGGCGCTTCGCTTCTGCGACCGCATCGCTGTGGTGGAGGATGGCCACGTCATGGAGATCGGCACGGGTGACGACTTGGTGAACAACCCGCAGAGCCAGGCGGGTATTAAGCTTTCGGGGTGCAAAAACGCGACGCGGGCGGAATACGTGGACGTCCATCACGTGCGCCTGCCTCGCTGGGGCATCACCGTAGAGACGTCCCGCGAGGTATCCCGGGACGTCAAATGCCTGGGTGTGCGCGCTTTCTACCTCGAGCGAGCTGACGGCCCTGGCGAGAACATCTACCGAGTGCGGGTCGATCGCGTGAGCGACGCGCGCTTCGAGCGCACGGCGCTTCTGGGTTTCGTGGACGCTTGCCGCGACGAGCGGGAAATCCTCGATCGCAATGAGGACGAGATGAAGTACCTGCACCAGCACATGTTCTGGCGCGTGGACAAGCTGCGGGCCGATGAGGCGAGCCTTCCCAGCGAGGGCGAGGAACTGTGGATCCGCATCCCGAAGGATCGCGTCTACCTCGTGTCGCGGTAGCGTTGCCGCACGTTGGGTGTGCGGTTGGTCGTGACTCGCGTTTGGGCGCAGGGCGTGTCCCGCGCGCAGTTCCGCAGCGAAGCGAGGACTGTCTGAGCACGGGCTATGCCCTGCGCCCAAA
>JAUNWQ010000010.1:38088-43646 GCA_030540225.1 Coriobacteriia bacterium
GGGGGGCCCGGGGCCGCCGGCCGCCCGGGGGGGTGTTTGTGAGAGCCCGGGCCCTCCCCCCCCCCCCCAAACGCGGGGGTCGGCATCACGTTCGGGCGGCAGAATGCCAGGCTCCTTACATTCCCGCGCCTCGTCTTCCCGTGCTTCGCCTTCTATCCGATGACCATGACGAGAATCGGGATCGTGATGATCGACAGCACGGTCGTGACGAAGGTTCCCTGCGCCATGGTGCGCGAGTCGCCGCCATATTGGTAGCACAGCATCGTGCCGTTCGTGGCGACCGGCATCGCGCATAGCACCACCATGATGTCGATGAGCATCGGGTCGACCGGCACGAGACGGAAGAGTGCCCACACGATGAGCGGCGAGACGATGAGGCGCGCGAGGGACGCGATCCACAGGCGCGGACCGCCGATGAGCTTGGAAACCGGCAGGTCGGCAAGCGACGAGCCGATGATTAGAAGCGCGCCCGGCGTGGTGAAGGAACCGAGCGTCTCGGCGGCATCGCCGATGATGGGCACGCTGTGCACGTTTAAAAGCGTGAGGACGATAGCGATCGCGCAAGCGATGTTCGCTGGGGTGAGGAAGGTTTTAAGCCCCATCTTCACCTTTGCGCCGCGGCCGGAGTCCTGCGCGATGAACCAGACGCCCATCGTGAACACGAGGAAGTTGAACGGCAGGTTGAAGATCGAGCCGTAAATCAGCGTCGAGGGCCCGAAGATGGCCGACAACACGGGGAACCCGATGAAGCCGACGTTGCCGAATGTGAGCATAAAGCGGAATACTCCCCTGTGCCCGTCGCGGACTCCGAGAAGCTTTGTGACGAGGAACGCGAGCGCGGTCATGATGGCGAAGCTTACGATCGACAGCCCCATGGTGATGAGGATTTCGGTCGATCCGGGAAGCGAATCGGCGGTGAGCACCGAGCCCAGAATCATCGCCGGCAGCGCCGTATTCAAGATGAGTTTTGACAGGCCTTTGTCGATGGTCTTGTCCATGACATGGGCTTTCTTCGCGATATATCCAATCGATATATCGAAGAACAAGATGACCATCGTGCCGAGAATGCTGAGAAATTCGCCGTCCATACCAGTTGTGCCTCCGTGCAGGTGATGTGCTTCTAGAAAAAGTGCCGCACGATAATAACGCCGCTCGCGCCGCCACAAGAAAAATATGCAGACCTGTTCGGTGGATGGAGTAAGCTGTGTCGGCTTAGTGAAGATGGACGTTTTTGGGACGCCCTCGGAAAGGAAGTGGTGCTCGTGTCGATGAGGTTTTGGGTTCCGCTTGTGGGGATGACGCTTTCGACCTTCGTGTTCAACACGTCGGAGTTCATGCCCATCGGCCTGCTCACCGACATTGCCGCGGATTTCAATATGACCGAGTCGGCGGCGGGCATGCTCATCTCCGTGTACGCATGGGCGGTCATGATCTTGTCGCTGCCGCTTATGCTCTGCGTGACGAAGGTGCCGCCGAAGCGCCTGCTGCTCGGCGTGATCATCCTGTTCGGCATCTGCCAGCTGCTTTCGGCGGCGTCGGTCAACTTCTGGATGCTTATGGCGGCGCGCATTGGCGTTGCCGCAGCTCATGCAGTGTTCTGGTCGATTATCACGCCGCTCGCGGTGCGTGTGGCCCCCTCCTCGAAAGCCTCGCTCGCGCTTTCCATGGTGGGTATGGGAACGTCGGTCGCTATGATCTTCGGCCTGCCATGCGGGCGCATGCTCGGCCTCGCTATCGGGTGGCGTGCGACGTTTCTTACCGTGGGAATCGTGTCGTTTGCCATCGTCGCATGCCTTGCGTTCGTGTTCCCCAAGCTCGACGCGGGGAAACCCTTCACGCTGGGGAAGCTGCCGAGCCTTCTGCGCACGCGCTCGCTTCTGAGCATGTATCTTGTCACCATCGTTGTGATCACGGCGTACTTCACTGGCTACGGTTACATCGAGCCGTTCTTCCAGCAGGTCGCGGGCCTGCCCGACGACGCGATCACTTTCGCGCTCGTGCTTTTCGGCGCGGCGGGCCTGGTGGGGAGCCTGCTGTTCGCCCGCCTGGGGCACGTGACGCTCGCGACGTTCATCCGCTTCGCGTGCGCCGGCATCGCGGCGGCACTCTTGCTGATGGCTCCCGCGGCTGCGGGCGGCGAGGTGTCGTCGTGTTTCGTGTGCGTGCTGTGGGGGCTTGCGGCGTCGCTGTTCAACGTGTCGTTCAACGCCGCTGTCATCAAATGTGCTCCCGAGGGTGCGAGCTCGGTCGCTATGTCGATGTACTCGGGGCTTTACAACCTTGGAATCGGCACGGGAACATGGCTTGGCGGTATGGTTACCGCGAACGCGGGGATCGGACTCATCGGGTATGTGGGCGGCGTTCTTGCGCTGGTGGGGCTTGCCTACTGTTGCCTGCGCTTTGTGGGGCTCTTGCGTCAAGTTCGTCATCCGTCAATCGGCTAGCTTCAATCTGCGGCGGCGCCCCTTGCCGCGGGGCAGCTTTGACCAGGGGCGGCGCCCCCGGTCGCGGCGGCATGCCCCGTGCTCAAACAGTCCTCGCTTCGCTGCGGAACTGCGCGCGGGGCACGCCGCCACGCCCAGGGGCCCGCGGTTGGGGGCGCACGTTCGGGCAAGTGCTGCTGCGTGACAAGAACCCTCGAATCGTCTTATATGGTAGCGCCCCGACAACAGTTGCGCGGCGTTTTGCCTTCTTGGAGTATACTAGGCAACTGTGAATGAACTTGTAGGAGGGGAATATGAAGGACGGCCATGGCCGCGTAATCGATTACCTGCGTATATCGCTGACGGATCGCTGCAATTTCCGCTGCGTGTACTGTATGCCCGAAGAGGGAGTGCAGCAGCTCTCCCATTTCGATATTCTGCGAATCGAAGAAGTTGAGCAGGCGGTTCGCGTCGCGACGACGATTGGCATCAAAAGCGTGCGTCTGACAGGCGGCGAACCGACGGTGCGCAAGGGTCTTGTCGACCTGGTGCGCAACATCGCCGCAATGCCCGAGATTGAAAACGTCTCGATGACCACGAACGGCGTGCTCTTGCCGCGCATGGCCGCCGATTTGAAGGCGGCGGGGCTTTCGCGCGTGAACCTATCGCTCGACACGCTCGACGCCGAGAAGTTCCACAAGATCACGCGCTGCGGATCGCTCGACGACGCGCTTCGCGGCATCGATGCGGCGCTTGAGTCGGGTTTCAACCCCGTGAAGATCAACGCGGTCGCGCTCCGCTCGCTTGCGGACGGCTTCCTCGATTTCGCCAAGCTCTCGATCGACCGTCCGTTGCACGTGCGCTTCATCGAGCATATGCCCATCGGCGATGTCTCTGAGGTCGACGGCATCAGCTGGGGCAAGGACGGCGTCATCTCCTGCGAGGAAGTGTTCAGCATCATCAACGAGGGCGCTCGAGCGCAAGGTTTGGGCGAGCTCGTTCCGGCGGGGGAGGACAAACCGATCGGCTGGGGTCCCGCAGAGTACTATCATTTCCCCGGCGCCGCGGGCACGGTGGGCTTCATCAGCCCGCTGTCGCGCCACTTCTGCAGCAAGTGCAACCGCCTGCGCCTGACGGCCGACGGCAAGCTACGCCCGTGCCTGTTCTCCGATGTGGAATACGACCTGCGCACCGCGCTGCGCGAGGGCACTGAGGAAGACCAGCGTGCCGTGTTCCTGCAGGCCCTTGGTGCGAAGCCCGATGAACACCATGACAAGGTGGGCACCGAGCGCGGTATGAGCCAGATCGGCGGCTAGTTTTTCAGAAGGCCGTGCGGCACTTCGGTGCCGTACGGCTTTCGCCAGCTTGCCATATCGTTTAGAATCACGGGCGTAACGGAGGCTTTTCGAAAGGAATTCACCATGAGTGGCGATACTCATTTGACGCACATCGACGAGAAGGGCGACGTCCGCATGGTCGACGTGTCCCAAAAGCCGGACACCGAGCGCGTTGCGGTCGCAGAGGGCTTCATCTCCATGCACCCCGAGACGCTGGCGCTCATCGTGGAAGGCAAGGCTGCGAAGGGCGACGTTTTGGCGTGCGCGCGCGTGGCGGGCGTGATGGCGGCCAAGCAAACGAGCACGCTCATCCCGATGTGCCATCCGCTGAACATCACGAAAGCCAAGGTGGAATGCACGCCGGTGCTCGAGGGCGAGCGCGGAGACGGCCGCGTGGGCATTCACGTCACCACGACGACGGGCGTCACCGGCAAGACCGGCATCGAGATGGAGGCCCTCACGGCGGCGAGCGTCGCGTGCCTCACCGTGTACGACATGTGCAAGGCAGTCGACCGCGGGATGGAAATCTCCGAGATTCGCCTTCTCAAGAAGGATGGCGGCAAGACGGGCTTGTGGCTTCGCGGGGAATCCGAGTAGCAAGGGTGCAAGCGGCGCCGACTGCTTAACTGAGTTGTCGGCTGACGGGCCCGTCCGTGCTTTTTTTGCGCGGTTCGGGCCCGTACTATTTGCGTGCGCGGGCACTTTCTTGCTGGTAGGGTTCTCGTGCAGTGGGGCTTCGTGTCTTCCGGTGGGAACTCCTCCGCCGATGCTTCTCGTGCGGTTAGGCCCCGCACTTTCCCGCGTGCGGGCTTTGTCTGCAGGTTCTCTTCCGCGCTCGGCTTGTTAACCTTCTCGCAACGGAAGGCTCTTATGATTAAGTTTTGCTGGCCGAGCCATATTAGCCTTGGCTGGCGTCTCGAAGAATTGGCGAGGGGGGGCTTATGTATAGCATCCTATTTATATGCCACGGCAATATCTGCAGGTCGACCATGGCGCAATTTGTCATGGAAGACATGGTGCGCAAGGCTCGTCTTGGAGGCAAGTTCTCGATTGACTCCGCGGCGACGAGCACCGAGGAAATCGGCGAGCTGCCTCATCCGGGCACGTTGAAAAAGCTTCGCGAACAGGGCATTTCCACGCATGCCCATCATGCGCGGCAGGTTAGGGCGAACGAATACGGCGAGTGGGACCTTTTCGTCTACATGGACGGGGAGAACCTGCACGGCCTCGAGTCTATCTTCGGCGGCGACCCGCAGAAGAAGTTCGTGCGCCTGCTCGACTTTCTTCCCGACGACGACCCCCGCCACGGCAAGGACGTGGCCGATCCGTGGTACACCGGCAATTTCGACGCGACTTATCGCGACATCGTCGCCGGGTGTCGCGGTTTGCTCTCGAAGTTGGAAGGCGAGCACTAGAGGCCGCCCCGAGAACGCAAGCGCGCGGCCGTGGCGCTTAGGCGGGTTTTGAGGTCCTTCTTGTTTCGGGTGGGTGATCACCGTCGCGCTGATGACAATTTTCTCTTCTGCAAATTGCGTGCGAGTGGGGCGTGGGGTATTTGTGTAGCTTGCCCTCTGTGCTAAACTATGCGGCTGGTATTTGCATTATCGGAAGGGACGTATATGTCAGGTCACTCAAAATGGGCTACAACGAAGCACCGCAAGGCTGCCCAGGACGCTAAGCGCTCTGCTTTGTTCTCCAAGCTTTCCCGTAACATCACTGTTGCTGCGAAGGAAGGTGGCGACCCGAACCCCGAGAACAACGCGTCGCTCGCCGCTGCTATCGAAAAGGCGAAGGGCTA
>JAUNWQ010000081.1 GCA_030540225.1 Coriobacteriia bacterium
CGCACGACTGCCCCCATTCCCGCCCCAGTTTCGCGCGCCCCTCTTCGCCCCGCTTGATTTAAGCGCGACAGGGGTCGGATGCTTGTCCCACTCGAGCACGGCGATCCCCTGATGGATATGAGGCAAGGGTCGGAAGACAATGCACGCGATGCCAATGGGGAAGAGGTCGGATGGCTTGTCCCACCTGGCACAAGCCAGGAGAAGAGGCACCCACCCCCTTTCCGAGGGCGCTTTCGATGCCAGCCTGAATGCCTGTACAAAATTGACGATAAGTTGTGAAGGAATGGTGAAGTTGGCCGATATATCGCCTCGCCTGTACCAAAGATGTCGCAGTTAAGGGGAAAACGAGGCGAGATAATCCACAATCGAATGGCGTTTGAGGAGTCGTCCACAATCCCTTCGCAACTTATCGTCATTTTCGTACAGGGGCCCCGATTCGGCTCGGTGAATCGGGGCGATAAGGGCGCGGGGACGGCTCGGCCGCCTTGCGGGGTCGAGCCGCCATCGGCAATGTGCCCAGCGCGGCAAATCACCCTGCCCCGTCCCCCTCGCACGCGGCGGTCCCCATTCCCGCCCCAGTTTTGCGCGCCCCTCTTCGCCGCTTGAATTAGAATAGGCGTGCCCTTGTTCGCCCAGGAGAGCACTCGGCAACGCGATGCCACCTGGAGTGCTCGACGCGCGTCCCTGTTCGCCCAGGGGAAGCACGCACCCCGCATACGTCCACCTGGAAGGAGCCCGATGAAGTCATCGATATCCCGCGAGGAACTGCTCGCACACGCTTACGAAACCGCGGAAAAATACGGCCTTGCCTCGCTTTCAGTTAGGGGCCTTGCAACGGAATGCGACGTGAGCGTGGGAACCATTTACAACTACTTCTCTTCCAAGATCGAGCTGACCACCGCCACCGCTGAGCTGTTCTTCAAGCGCGCCTTCTTCGAGAAGTTTTGCCATCCCTCCAACGGCGAGCGCTACCTTGATTACTGCGTGCGCATGTTCGAGAGCATGGTCAAGACGCTCGAGCACTTCAGAATCCATTGGCTCAAAGGGGCTGATTCGCTTCCCGCAGCGGAAAAGGCCGCCGCTCACCTTCGCGAGGAAAAAAGTTTCGGCCACATTCGCGACGGCCTGGTCACCATATTCGAAAACGACGCCGCAATCAGGCCCGACCGCCCCGAATGTCTGAGCGCCGAAGCGGTGAGCGAATTCACCTTGAGAAACGTCCTCGCGGAGCTAAAGAGCGAGAAGCCCGACTGCTCGGTGCTGTTCGCCATGCTCGACGAGGCCCTCTATGAAAAGTAGCAAGCACCACAACCCGGCTCCGCCATCTGGCGCGGTCGCCCAATCCAGAGGCGTCGGCCCGCGCGCAAACGCTCCCAGGGACACCTGGCAAGCTAAGCGAGCCTGACCTCCTGATTCGGCGCTGCGACCCGTGCCTGAACATCTGCCCGTAGATGTTCAGGCCCATCTCCTTCAAGATTCTTTTCGGCGAAACGAACGGGTTCGCCACCAAGGAAACAATCTTGAAAGGACGTATAGCTATGGGTATGCAAATGGGTTCGAGCATGGGGATGGTAATCTTCGCCGCAGCGGTGATTTCCCTGGCACTGGTCTTCTACACGATCGGCGTTTTCGCCGAGCGCCGGTCAGGCACGTTGAAACCGAAGCACTTGGCGCTTTTCTGGATGGGCTTCGTCTTCGACACCGCCGGAACCACGGTCATGACCCTCGTCGCAGGCGCGAACACCGGCGCAGGATCGCAGCTCCATGCAATCACCGGCGGCCTGGCGCTTTCGCTCATGCTGTTCCACGCCGTGTGGGCCACCATCGTCGTCATTCGCGGCAACAACCGCTCGAAGGCGAACTTCCATCGCCTGAGCATCTGCGTGTGGTTGTTCTGGCTGATCCCGTACACCGTCGGAGTGCTGATCGGCATGCCGATGTTCCATCTGTCGGACTCGATGGCGCTTACCGCCGCCATTGCCGTGGTGCTCGTTCTCGGCATCTTCTTCTGCTTGAAGGCCAACAAGGCGCGCCTGCATCGATAGAGAGACGCACTACATTAGCGGGAACTCAGCACCTCCGAGGCGAGGCAAATCGCCCAGCCTCTGTCCCCGCCCCGGCCTTATAACCTGCCCCGCTCCGGCCTCTGCCCCACCCATCCCGTCCCACGCCGAGGCGATACGCGCCGCGATGCCGATAAGGTGTAGAATCGCCTCATCGGCATCGGCGTCGCAAGCGGAAAGCCCCACGGCAGCCCCGCGGCACAACCTCACGATGCCATGCAGCCAACGAAAGGATGAGCATCATGCAGGTTATCACCGATCAGGTCACCGTATTCTCGAAGGACAATAAGCCGTGCGCCACCGCTAAGCCGGGCGAAGTGCTGCTGTTCAAGACGCTCGATTGCTTCAGCAACCGCATCCCCGACGAGCAGACGACGATGGCCGACCTGGATTACTCCTACGGCTTTGCAAATCCCGCCGCCGGCCCCGTCTACATCGAAGGTGCGGAACCCGGCGACGTGCTCGTTGTCGACATCTTCGACGTGAAAGTCGCCGATGAGGGAACTATCGCCACCGACGACCACTGCGGTCCGCTCTTCGAGACGACGGGCTATCGCACCAAAAAGATTCCCATCAAAGACGGCATGGCCACGTTCAACGAGGTCAGCTTCCCCATCGACCCGATGATCGGCGTCATCGGCACGGCGCCTTCCGGCCCCGACGTCATCGACGGCTTCGTCGGCAGCCACGGCGGCAACATGGACAACAAGAAGATCACCAAGGGCACGCGCCTGTACTTCCCCGTCCGCGTCCCCGGCGCGCTCCTGCAGATGGGCGACGTTCACGCCACGATGGGCGACGCCGAGCTGTGCGGCACCGGCATCGAGATTCCGGCGGAAATCACCTGCCGCGTGCAGCTGGTGAAGGACTTCGAGCTGAACTGGCCGGTGCTCGAAACCTTCGGCGAGGGCGGCAAGTGGTACGTGAACAGCTGCGGCGAGCATTACGAGCAGGCACTCATGAACGGCTCGAAGGAGCTGCAGCGCCTGCTGATGCGCGTCACGGGCTGGGATGCCGTGGAAACCTACATGTACATGTCAGTGCAAAGCGACGTCGAAGTGAACCAAGGCTGCGAGCCGTGCGAGGTCGACGTGTCGCTGCGCATCGGCACCCCGAAGCTGCCGCAGTTCCCCGTGCTGATTCCCCAGCCGTAAGGTTTCGCGCTTCCGCAGCGCACGCTGAGGAAGGCCGAGAGCGCAAAAAACTGACCGCTCACGAAGAAATGGTTGCCGTTCCGTTCGAATCGGCAACCATTTCGCTATTTAGTGAACAATCCATTGCTTTATCGTGCTAAAGTCTGCCCTATTACTCAGAGCCGGATAGCGCTTCTGGCTCTGCGTAATGCTTTTTCCTGTCGAGATAATGAAAGGAAGGGAAATGGCAGAGCAGAAAGTCTCCGCAGAAAGCGGAGGAATCGAGGCCTTCGGCTACAAGCAGGAGCTGCGCCGCGGCCTCACGCTGAAGGACGTCATTCTCTACGGCGTGTTGTTCATGGTTATCATCGCGCCGCAGTCGATTTACGGCGAGATTCAGCAGGAATCCGGCGGTATGACCCCGCTGGTGTACATCATCGGCTTCATCGCCATCAGCTTCACCGCAATGGGCTACATGCACATGTCGAAGCGCTTCCCCATCGCGGGCTCCGTGTACTCCTATGTGCAGCGCGGCATCAACCCCCATGTCGGCTTCGTTGCCGGCTGGCTAATCCTTTTGGACTACATCTTCGTCCCCTCGCTTCTTCTGGTTATGGTGGCGAACTGGGGTGTAGCGCTCATTCCGGGAAGCCCCTGGTATCTGTGGGTCCTCGTGTTCGTGGCGTTTAATACGATCGTCAATATCCGCGGCATCACCATGCAGAAGGGCGTCGACTGGGTCATCTTCGCGATTGAGATCCTCGCGGTCATCGCCTTCATCGCCCTGGGCACGAACTTCATCTTAGGTGGCGGCGGCTCCGGCGAGTTCACCATGGACCCGATCTATCAGCCCGGCAAGGTCGATGTGCACTTCATCGCGGCGGCTTGCTCCATCGCGTGCCTGTCGTTCCTCGGCTTCGACGGTATGTCCACGCTCGCCGAGGAAACCGAGAAGCCTGAAAAGACCATCGGCAAGGGCATCATCATCGCTCTGTGCATCATGGTCGTCGTGTTCGTCGCGCAGACTTACATCGCCGCGCTCATCCAGCCCGATTGGCAGAACATCGACCCCGAGATGGGCTTCTTTGACGCCGCTCTGGCCTGCGGCGGCCCCGTCTTCTACAAGCTGCTGCTCATCGTGAACATCGTTGCCGTGGGCATTGCGAACATCATGAACGCGCAGACCGCGTCCGCCCGCCTGCTTTACTCCATGGGCCGCGACGGCGTGATCCCGCGCGCGTTCGGCAAAGTGCACCCGAAGTTCCAGACGCCGTGGTTCGCCGCTATCGCAATCGGCTGCGTCTCGCTCATTCTGCCGCTGTTCCTCGACATGGCGACGCTGTCCCGCTTCGTCAACTTCGGCGCGCTGTCCTCGTTCGTGCTGCTGAACATTGCCGTGTTCATCTTCTTCTTCATCAAGGAGAAGAAGCGCAACAGCTTCGGCGACGTCGTGAAGTACCTGGTCTGCCCGGTTCTCGGCGTGCTCATCCTGCTGTACGTGTTCACCGGCTTCGACGTGCCGACCTACATCGTGGGCATCGCGTGGCTCGTCATCGGCCTCATCATCGGTGCCGTGAAATCGAAGGGCTACAAGGAAGTCCCCGAGGCTTTCAAGAATCTGGAAGTGTAACGCTTCATCGCGTTACCCAGGCTTAAACTTCGCCTTTAAGCAAGCCGCCTCGCAGCTACCCGCGAGGCACACTCGACAGGCCGCGTGTCCCGCACACGCGGCCTGTTTTGCATTAGCAGGAAGACAAGCTGCGCCGTTTCCTCGTCGTTTTCCGACACCCAATAGCGCGGCGTCCCGCGCTCGGTTTCGAACTCGCGCTTTCGCATGCATCCCCCCATCGTGCGCCAAAGCAAAAGCGCGCGGACCTTAAAGGACCCGCGCGCTCGATGCATAGTTTGCGACGTGAGATGTATTACAGCTCGATGCGGCCGAACTTCGCGAGCAGTTCGGAGGCGGCGGCGCAGGAGGGGCAATTGCAATACTTGGCGCCCGCTTCCTTGCGCGCAAGCTGCGCTTCGAGCATTTTGGCGGCAGCCTCTTCGCCCATCATCTCCTTCGCCGGGCCCTGGGCGAACGCGATAACGCCATCGATCGTGGTGGGACGCCCCTCAAGGAAGTCGAGCAGCTTGGTGGTCGCAGCCTCAACAGCGGCGTCGCTGCTATCGGCGGCAACAGCGTCTTTCCAGGCAGCAGCCGCGTCCTTGGTGTCCTGCTTGCTCGTGTCGGCAGTGGCGAGGATGCCCGCGCGCTCGGCAACGTAATCGAACAGCTCCTTCTCCATGGTAAACCTCCTTGGTTGCGCTTATATTCCTGCAGACATTATAGGATGCCGTCGATGCAATCCAAGTAGTTACTTTGCAGAAACCAGGGCCGTCGCGTCATCGACAGCCCAAGGCGGCAAGCCCCTCTCCCGAACACCTCGCCTTGCGCTATTCCCCTTTGGCCTTGCCAGTCATATAAAGCCCGACGCGAACCTGATTCCAGGTTTCAGCCTTTTTGTCAACCTTAAGAATGCGGCACTCAAGCACATCGTCGTGGCCGAAGCGCAGCAGCTGAGCCGCAAGGTCGTTCTGATCGCGCGGAATGTAGCCGAGCTTCACGTCCTTGCGATAGATGGCGACGGCGTTGGGATCCGCCGGATTGTGCGGCTCCGCAACGAGGCGCAGCTTCTTGCCCGGCTTAAGCTTGGAAATCACCTTTGCACCATCCCAGTAGCGCATGCCAGCAACGTTGAAATCCGCGACGTAACGAGAACTCGAGCTCATGATTGCAGCCGTCCTTTCCATTTTTCTTCAGTCCCCCTCGATACACTTGCCATTCTATCGGGCCGACATAATACGCCTGTCCTTGCTATCGGACATGGAAACTATGGGACACTCTTCTTCCCATCTGCTACAATGAGGATGCATATCGTTATTGCGCCCCTCGAGAAAGCGACTGTTATGGCGTACAACAGCAAGGCGAAGCTCAAGGTTCTCTATCTCTGGAAGATCCTTCAGGAGGAAACCGACGCCGAGCACGGCCTTTCCATGACGCAGATTCTCGAGCGGCTCGATTCATACGGGATATCCGCCGAGCGCAAAAGCATCTACGACGACATCAAGACGCTGCGCGATTTCGACATCGACATCAAAACCTACCAGCGCAACCCCGTGGAATATGCCATCGAGCGACGCGATTTCACCCTCGAAGAGCTCATGCTCATGGTCGACGCCGTTCAATCATGCCGCGCCATCACAGAGAGGCAGGCGCGCATGCTCATCACCAACATCAAACAACTCGCCACTAACCGCGAGCAGGCGCTTCTCGACCGCCGCATCCACGTCGAAGGACGCATCAAGTCGAAAAGCGAAAGCGTACTCTCGACCGTCGACGCCATCCACGAGGCCCTTCGTCTACGCTGCAAGGTGGCGTTCGCCTACCGCAAGATCGGCGCGGACGGCAAGCCCCACGAAACGCGCGAAGGCAAGCGCCACGAGGTGACTCCCGTGGCCATCTCCTACGACGACGGGTTTTACTACCTGACCGCATGGAACGACCACCACGCCAATCTCACCGAGTACCGGCTCGACCGCATGGCGAAGGTGAGCGTCGAACGCGACATGCCAGCCACCCGCAACGAAGAGATCGCCAATTACGCCTTCGACCAGGGAAAAGCCGTCATGTTCGGGCGGTTTAACGGCGAGGAGGTCGCCTGCGAGCTGACCGTCGACCCCGATAAAGTCGAGATCATCACTGACCGCTTCGGCAAGGGCGCGACCTTCCTCCCCTTCGACGGGCAGCAGGTACGGGCGCGGGTGAAGGTGTGCAAGAGCCAGCAATTCTTCGGCTGGGTAGCGAGCATGGGCCGCGCCGTGAGCATCGCGGCCCCGCAGAGCCTCGTTGAGGAATATCGCGATTACCTGCACTTCCTCCTCGAAGAATAAGCGCCTGCCGCCAACATGTCGAGCTCGCGAACAGCAGCTTGAACCGTGCCGCCCTCAAGCGATAGGCGAATACTGCACCCTTCCAACTCGATGACGTATTCATCTTTTGCTGTGCGGAAAGCCCGACAAGCTCGCTGGCCGAACGCGCAAGAGAGGGGTCCCGCAACGACCCACGCGGGACAGCAGGCTTCTGCGTCGCGCTGCAAACTGGCAGGCGGAAGCGAGGTGTCCACCGCTCCCGCGCAGACGGCAAGCTTGCCGTTCAGCGCCCGATACGCCACGAGATCCCCTTCAGAGAAACGCAGGACGAAAGGCGCATCGGAAATCGGCGCGTCAGCGTAGAAATCCCAGGCTATAAAAGCGTCGGCCAAATCATCGCCCAAGGGGAAAGCCTCGGGAGAAGGCGACGCACCCAGCATCCACGACGCTTTGAGCTCGCAAGCCTCGCCCGACATCCCAATCGCGCACGTCGCATCGGGCACGGCGGGCTCGTCCGACACCCCGCGCGCACCCGACCTCCTGGGTGAGCATGCCGCATCGGGAACGCACGACGATTCGTCCGTGTCGCCAAAGAGCTGATGCGCGCCTTGCAATGCCATGCGTGTGCCTCCCGTCGTTTTCTCGATTGGCGCCATTATAGAACGTGCGTACGAACCAGTCTGTCCATGCTTTTGGACAGTCGCAGCCCAACTGGAAGAGTTTTCCGAAGCGCCTCCCGCACCCCCTCGCCGCCGCTCGCAACGCGGACGAGAAGCGAGGGCGGAAACCGCGAACAGCCCTCGCGTTCGGGCAGCCTATATCGGGTATCATGGGAAAGTGGCACGCCGTTGACGGCATGCCCCACTATCGGAAGGACGCTCCCTTGCAAACGCAGCAAACCACCTCCCCCGCACGCGAGCGCCTTGTCCGCACGCTTGCCGCCCTGCTTCTGGCAGTGAGCCTGTGCCTTCCCTCGCTTAGCGGGTGCGCAGGCATCGAAAGCGTCGCGAACGGGGGCAATGCGACAAGCTCACAGCAAGTTTCCGCAGGCAGTGCCGCCGCGAAGCTATCCGATATCCCCGAGTACTCAGGTGCGCTCTGCATCGAT
>JAUNWQ010000082.1 GCA_030540225.1 Coriobacteriia bacterium
GCAAGTTGCCGTTGATTCGCCGCAAAATGGGGCTCCCGCCCGCTGTTTGCCCGACGGAGGCGCGCGTCCCCGTCCCCATGTGCTATGATGCAGCACATCATCAGCATTGATGCATTCGCTCAAGTGAAAGAGGAAACGATGAAAAAGAAGCTTACTGCCATGATTTGCGCGCTCGCTCTCGCCATGGCGATGCCGACTCTGGCATGGGCATCGAACAGCCCGCAAAAGGTGACGTCCAACACCTGCACTGCATCCCAGGGCGCGACCCTCACGGTCAGCGGCAAGACCGACGACTCCACGAGCAAGCTCGTCGTCGAGGCAACCTCCGATCAGGCTTCCAACGTGTCGCTCAGCACCACCCAGAAGATCGTCGGCACCTTCAAGGTCTACGACGTGCCCGAGGGCAGCACCTACGGCCCCTACACCCTCACCTTCAACGTGGGAACTGAGTACAACGGCGCCACCGCCACCGTGTTCATCGAGCACCAGGGCCGCGACGCGAACCTCGGCACCGAGACGAAGACGGCGACCGTCTCCAACGGCAATGTGACCATCTCCACCGATGGCCTCTCGCTCGTGACCATCGCGGTTGACTCCTCCACCGTCACTGGCGCCACCACCGACGCAAGCGCCACCTCTCCGCAGACCGGCGTTGACATGACCGGCATCGCCGTCGCTACCGCCGCGTGCGCCATCGCCGCCGTGGGCGTGGGCGTGGCACTTCGCAAGAAGCTCGCCGAATAGCGCCACCGGTACGTGCGGCAGATCGTCACTAAGAGCCGCGCCGCACGCATGTTGAAAAAGAAGAGGGCGCAGCCGCCCTCTTCTTTGTTGTAAGAAGAATTTGAGGAGAACCGCTTCAATGACCTTGCTTGAGCTGCTCGAGCTCCTTCGAAAGAAATGGTACCTGGTGCTCGTGTTCCCCCTGGTGTTCGCGGGCGCGACCGCGGCGTACTGCTGGGGCTTCATGACCAACAACTACACCGCCAACGTGTCGCTCTACGTGCTGACGCAAACGACGAACGCGACCGACGGATCCGGCCGCGTGACCAGCTCCGACACCTCGGCTTCCCAGCAACTCGCGAACGACCTGGCGAAGATTGCGAAGACGTCGACCGTGATGAGCTCCACCGCGAGCGCCCTCGGCATGAGCGATCTCGAGGGCTTCGATGTGGGGGTAACCTCCGACACCACGAGCCGCGTCATCACGCTCACCGTCACGGGCAAAAGCCCCGAAGGTGCCGCGAGCGTAGCTAACGAACTCGCCGACCGCACCTCAAAGGCCGCCATCGACGCGATGAAGCTCGACGCCGTGAACATCATCGACCGGGCAAGCGTGCCAGACAAGCCCTCCGGCCCCAACCGAGTCATGTACACCGCGGTTGCCCTGCTCGCAGGGCTGTTCGTCGCCATCGCGATTATCGTCTTGCAGGACATGCTAGACACCACCGTGAAGTCGGGCGATGACGCCGAAGAGCTGCTCGGGATTCCCGTGCTCGGCCGCATGCCCAAGCCGAAGAAGGCGAGGTAACATGGCCAAGAAAAACCGCAAGCGCCCCAGCCAGTTCCAAAATCCGCTTCTGAGCAACGCCTCGAAGACGCTGTTCGCCAACATCCGCTTCGTCTCCATCGACGAGAAGGTGAAGACGATCGTGGTCACCTCGACGGGCATGGACGAAGGCAAGACCCAGGTCAGCACCAACCTTGCCTGCGCCATCGCCAGCTCCGGCAAGAAGGTGCTCATTGTCGACACCGACATGCGCCGCCGCTGCATCGCGGGGCTTCTGGGCATCCACACGGAATGCGGCCTGTATTCCGTGCTCGTCGGGCAGGCGCCGCTCAAGAGCGCCATCTACCCGACCGACCGCCCCAACCTGTACTTCATGGACTCCGAGCCGAACATCCCCTCGCCTCCCGACGTCCTTTCGACCAAGCGATTCTCGGCGCTCGTCGACACGCTGCGCGAGATGTTCGACTACGTGATATTCGACTCGCCCCCCATCGGGCTTTTCGTTGACGCTGCCATCATATCGAACCTGGTCGACGGCACGCTGTACGTCATCCGCGAGCGCGCGGCGAAGCGCGACGACGTCGTCGCCGGCGTGCAGCAGCTCAAGGCCGCCAACGCGCGCATCTTGGGATCGGTCATCACGTTCTCGCGTGAAGAGGCGAACAACGATTACTACTACGCCTACTACAACACCGAGGGGAAGCGCGTCTCCCGCAAGGACCGCGAAAAGCAGCTGATGGAGAACCCCAACGCGCGCGACCTCGCCGCCGACGACATCGGCCAGTGGGCGCGCAAGGCAGGCATCGACCCCAATCAGGCGGAACGAAGGGAAGCTGGCTCGCGACCGCGGCGCCAAGGTGCAAATGCGGGCATGGGCGCGGGCGCGGGCGCGGGTGTGAACCCGAACGCTAATGCGGGTGCTGGCATGTCCCCGACCGCAAACCAGCAAAGGGCCGCTCAGGTGAACGGCGACGAGCAATTCCCGCGCGGCGCCTTCAAGCCGGCGGTACCACGCCGTGCCGACGGCCGCGCACCGCGCCACAAGAACACGAGGATCTAATGCAGAGCCCACGACGGGAGTCCCACAGTGGCTTCCCGTCGTGCTTTCAAACGGCCTGCGGGAAAGAGGCACTCGGCCAGTGAAAAGGGAGGCTCGCACGGCGGCCCGCACGTGCCTTCCGAACGGCGGCACTGTTAGCAACCCGCGCGAGCAGCTTGCTAACCAGCATCATTGTAAGGAACTCATGGCAAACGACAAGACGAAACCGACCGAAGAGGACACAGCCCCCAAGCACGCGAAGGCGCCGAGCGTCGGCGCATCGGGTTCGAGCGATGACTCCCGCAAGAAGCGCACGCAGATTGCGGCGCTCGTCGTGCTGCTCGTCGTCCTGATGTGCGCGGCAGTCGCCGGCGGCGCGTACCTTGTATGGCAGAACACCCAGATCGCGAAATCGGCCGAGGAGGCAGCCGCGACCCCCGAGCCCGACGCCCCCACCACCTCGCAAGATGCCGCGGACCCGCGGGTAGAAAACCCCATCGACTTCGCGTCGCTTCGCCTGGAGAACCCCGACATCTACGCCTGGATCTACATCCCCGGCACCGACGTGAACTACCCGGTAGTGCAGCATCCCACCGACGACACGTTCTACCTGAAACACAACAAGGACGGCGAGTGGTCCGAGGAGGGCGCCATCTACACGCAGCTGGCGAACAAAACCGACTTCTCCGACCCCGTCACAGTGATCTACGGGCACAACCTCGTACAGGGAACCATGTTCACCACGCTGCACCGCTTCGAGAACAAGGACTTCTTCGACTCCCACGAGGACATGTACGTCTACACCGACGGACACATCCTCACCTACCGCGTCATCGCCGCATACCAGTACGACAACCGCCACATCCTGAACTCGTTCAACTTCTCCGACCCAACCATCGTCCAGCAGTACTTCGACTCGGTGCTCAGCCCCGACTCGCTCGTCGAGAACGTGCGCGAAGGCACGACCCTCACATCAAGCGATAAAATCGTGCAGCTGAGCACCTGCACCGGCGATTCCAACCACATCGTGAGAAGATACCTCGTGACGGGGGTTCTCGTCAGCGACCAACCGACCTACTAGCGCGAAAGACGAAGCACTTTGGAAGAGAGCGAAACGAAAGACAACGCCCTGGATGAGGCGGGCAGCGGCACAACCTCGACGCCCGAGGCTCCCGAAGCCACCAAGGCTTCCGAGGGGACCCCGACGCTCGCGACCTCCGATGCGCCCCAGACGATGGAGGAAGAGGTCCTCATCAGGAAGAAGAAGCGCCATCATTCGCGTCGCAAGAAGATCTTGAAGCGCGTCGCTATCGTCGTGGGGATTCTCGTGGCGATCGCGGTCGTCATCGCTGTCGCCGCCTTTGCCTTCATGAAGTCGGGCGAAAGCGCCGTGAAGCAGGCCAACACCGCCGACGACATCCAGGCGGACGATGGCGCCGTAACCTACGATGAGGGCCGCACCGTCGAGTACAACGGGAAGACGTACGCGCTGAACGAGAACATGGTTTCCGTCGCCGTCATAGGCTACGATCGCCAGACGGAGGAGGTCGTGCCGGGCAAGAGCGTCGGGCAGGCGGACGCCGTCATGGTGCTCGCCGTGAACCTCGACACCGGCGAAACGACGGGAATCGGCATCCCTCGCGACTCGATGGTCGAGGTGGGCGAGTTCATGGGAGACACCTTCACCGGCATTTCGACCATGCAGCTGTGCCTGGCCTACGCGTACGGCGACGGCGGCGAGTTGAGCAGCCAATACACCGCCTCCGCAGTTTCTCGCGTGCTGTACAACATGCCCGTGAACTATTACTTCTCGCTCGATATGGATGGCGTCGGAGCGCTCGCGGATGCCATCGGCGGCGTGTCGCTGACCCCAACGCAGTCGATTCCCGGTACCAACATCGTCGAGGGCGAGCCGACCGTTTTGTTCGGGAGCAACGCGCTCAAGTACGTGCAGTGGCGCGACACGTCGGTGCTAACGTCGTCGCTTGACCGCCAGACGCGCCAGTCGCAGTTCGTCGAGACGTTCTGCAAGCAGGCGCTCTCGAGCGCCCAGGGTAACGTCGGGACGCTGGTCAACCTGTACACGACGGCTTCGAACTATGCCGTGACGAACTTGGGGCTCAACGAGTTCAGCTACCTGGCAAGCTCCGTCCTGGCAACGGGGATCGCATCGGTCGACATGACCACCCTTCAGGGCACCATGCAGCAGGGGGACAAGTTCGCGGAGTTCTACCTGAACAAGACAAACGTGTACGAAACGGTTCTCAACGTGTACTACCACGAGGTGGGAAGCGAGGAATAGGGCCGCCGTGTTCGATATCCATTGCCATATCCTAAACGGGGTCGACGACGGCTCGCGCACACCGGCGGAGTCCCACCAAATGCTGCTTGCCGCGCGGGACGCCGGCATCGACCACATCGTGTGCACCCCGCATTGCAAGCATTCCGATTTCGACGCAGAGCTTATCGCAAAGCGCTATCGGGCCTTCAAGGCGCATGCGGAGAAGAACGGCGTGCGCCTGAGCTTGGGATATGAGGTGCACTGGAAAAAGCTCGCCGACATGGGGCTCGACGCGGCGCCCAGCCTCTGCATCGAGGACACCAACTTGCTTTTGCTCGAGTTCTCGAACAGCCATCTGCCCGCGAACTGGCAGCGCGCGATTTACACCATCCAGGGCGAGGGCGTCGACATCGTGATCGCCCACCCCGAGCGCTACAAGCCCGTGCAGGAGGATATCGACGTCGCGCGCGAGATGAGGGAAATGGGCTGCCGGCTTCAGCTTTCCGCGAACTTCGTGGAGGGGGGCGTCTTCAACCCGCGCCGGCGCACTGCAACAGCGCTGCTCAAGAACGGGCTGGTCGACTACCTTGCGAGCGACGCCCATCGGGTGGAACATTACGCCACCTACCTCAAAGCGCTCAAGGAAGCCCAGAAATACTAGGGATTATCTTCTGCCCAATCTCTGATTGGGCCCGGCAAGCGCAGGTGGATCAGCGCTTGCCATTGGCTAGAACGTGTTAGTTTTGGCCTTGCTCGTTCCCCCCTTGCTCCCACCTGGCCTTTCGCGATTATCGCCATTATCGCTTTTATCGTCAGAGTATCTCCCTTCCCCTTCTCACTCCTTCCCTTCCTCTTCTCCCACCGCCGCCTAAATTGCAAGCCGATAGCAAGTCAAGCAAGACTACTCTTCCAAAGAAGTGACTCCCGAAAGTGATTGGGAAAGGGCCAATCACCAAGAATGCAATTTATGCTAGGACAACCCGACCTCATCGCGCATGAGCCCTGTCCGAAGAAGGGGACAGTCACTTCATAAAAAGCGCCTATGATGCATCACGTCAGACTCCTAGAAGCCGCCGAGGTGCAGGAAGGATTGCCATGTTCACGATTGAGGGAACGCACGGCACGGCAGCGTGCTACGCGACGAACATAGAGGACGCGTGCGTCGAGCAGATCCGCACGATGCTCGGCATGCCGTTTGCGGAGGGCGCAAACACCGCCATCATGCCGGACGCGCATTTCGGGATAGGCTGCACCATCGGGACCACGATGAGGGTCACGGACGCTGTGGTACCCAACCTCGTGGGTGTCGACATCGGATGCGGCATGCTCACGGCTGACCTGGGCCACAAGCCCATTGACCTGCCCGCCTTCGACGAGGCGTGCCACGAGATCCCCTCGGGTGCCCGCGTCTGGGATGGGCGCAAGGAGCAATTCGACTTCGAGGAGCTGCGCTGCTACCGCGAGCTCAGGGACGTCAAGCGCCTCAAGCGCTCGCTGGGCACCCTCGGCGGCGGCAACCACTTCATCGAGATCGACGTCGCCTCCGACGGCATGCAGCGCCTGGTCATCCACTCAGGCTCGCGCAACCTGGGGTTGCAGGTGGCGAACTACTACCAAGGCCTCGCCGTCGATTTGCACAGCGGCAAGGAGGGCTTCTTCGAGCGCAAGCAGGAGATCATCGACGCGTACAAGTCGGCCGGGCGCCGCGACGAGATCCAGGCGGCGCTCAAGGAGCTCGCAGCGCAATACAAGGATGCCGAACCCGACGCGCCCGCCGACCTGTGCTGGCTCTACGGCAGCTACACGGACGACTACCTGCACGATGTTGATGTCTGCCAGCGCTTCGCCGCCCGCAACCGCGTGCGCATGCTGGTGGAGATTCTGACGAGAACGGGGCTTGACGCCTCGTCGGAGTTTCATACCGTCCACAACTACATCGACGTGGATGAGATGGTTCTTCGCAAGGGCGCCATCGCTGCGCACGCGGGAGAGACCGTGCTCATTCCGCTTAACATGCGCGACGGCTCCATCATCGCGAAAGGGCGCGGCAACGAGGCGTGGAACAACTCGGCGCCCCACGGCGCGGGCCGCGTCATGTCGCGCCGCGAGGCAAGGGAAACGCTCAACCTGCGCGAATACCGGACCGCCATGGAGGGCATCTATTCGACCTCGGTGAACGAGCGCACCATCGACGAGGCTCCAGGCGCCTACAAGCCCATCGAGGACATCATCGGCCCCATCGCCGA
Organism: Coriobacteriia bacterium; assembly: GCA_030540225.1. Classification (GTDB taxonomy): domain Bacteria; phylum Actinomycetota; class Coriobacteriia; order Coriobacteriales; family Eggerthellaceae; genus Ellagibacter. The sequence goes on from JAUNWQ010000082.1 coordinate 7,077, forward strand.
CGCGGTGGACATCATCGACGTCATGAGGCCAATTTACAACTTCAAAGCTTCGTAAGGGAAGGCGACGGGGGCTGCTTTTTCGCCCGACGCAAAACCGACGAAATATTTTGCGTCGGTTTTGCGTCGGTTGCGTCAGAAAGAAACAGCGAGGAACCCAGTGCGAGACGGGGTGAGACAGGGGTCGGGTGACTTGCGTCGCGTCGGGCGTGAGCGGCAAGGCTCTTGGGCGCAAACCCGACCTCCTTCGATCCGGGGGATGAAAACGAATGGGCTCGGTATTTGAGTTTCGAGGATGCTACATTGCTGGGATTTCTGTAAAAATCCCAGCAGTAGAATCGCCCACGGAGCTACTATCTTTCATCTCCGTCACTGCCCCAAACGCAAAAGTCGAGCTCAAGCGGGGATAGCCCCTCTCTTTCCGCTAGAGCCCGAACAACTTCTTGGAAACCCTCATATGGTTTTCGGTTCTCGAGGGCCAGCTTGCTCCAACGGACTTCGTTCTTGGCCGCCCAGTCGTGGGCACGTGGGCGCTTGTATGCGAAATTCTCCAGCGAAGCACGGAGTCCTTCTTCCCCCCTCGTCCACCAACCTTCCTGCGAGCTTGGCAACTTTATCCACCATTATGCCATCCATAGGACAATGACAGTATTGGAAGTCCTCCCTGCAATCATCCATGTAAATACCCAGGGCAATGTATTTCGCGGTCATGTTGATGAGTTTTTGCGCATTGCCGAACCCGAACGAGGAATCGTCATCCCCGTATCCCGCAAAAGCGTTGATCACGTTCTCGGCAGTTGCAAGGAAGGATGCATCGTGTTGCTCCCTGCGTTCGTATCCTTCGTCGATGCGGAGGCGATTGATATAGTCCCAAACCGCTTTCTTCGCGCACTTGGCGTTGTCTTTCTGCTCAGAAGTTGCACGAAAACCGAGGTATCCCACAGGGAAGGCGGGATAGGCTGCACTGCCCAATCGGCTCCGCCTTCTTATCAGTCTCC
>JAUNWQ010000083.1 GCA_030540225.1 Coriobacteriia bacterium
GGTGCTTCTCGTGGACTCCATGAAGGACCCCGGGAAGCCGCCCGAGGAGGACGGCGAGGAGGTGAGCTTTTGATCTACTTCGACCACGACACGGGCGCGATGAGCGACCCGAAGATGACGGAGCTCTGCATCGAGTGCGGACCTGGCGCGATAGCCGCCTACTGGTGCATCATCGAGCAGATTTACCGAGACGAAAGCCCCTTGGTTCTGTTCGCGAACCAAGACGGCAACCGAACCCTAACCAAGGTGGTTAGCCATTGGCTGTGCATCGACTCCGAAACGCTCGAATCGTGGGTTTCGGAAATGCTCGGCATAGGGTTGCTGGAAACGGACGAGAACAACCCGAACGCGGTAACGAGCAAGCGCGCGATGGCGAACATCGAGGCGTACAAGGCGAAGCAGGAAACCGCACGTCAGAACGGGAAGAAGGGCGGTCGGAAAACCCAGCCGAAACCGAACGAGAACCAAGCGCAAACCGAGTCGGTTAGCGGGCGCAAAGCTAATAAAAGAAAAGAAAAGAAAGGTTTTGGTTTGGATAAACCAAACCAAAAACCTTGCGCGTCGGGCGACGCGGCTGCGGCTGGTGCCGCGCCGCCCGCCGCTTGCCCGAAGTGCGGCTCGCCGCTCTCGGCGACGAGCGTCTCGTCCACGGGCTGGTGGTGCGACGCGTGCAGGGAGGAGGCGTCGCCATGATGAGCCGCTTCAGCGCCCACAACATGCGGGGGCTGTCCTACCGACCTGGCTACTGCGCGATCTGCGGAAGGCCCCACCCCGAGGGGCACCACGTCGTGGCGAGGTCGCTCGGCGGCGGCAACGGACCCGTCGTCGACCTCTGCGGGCGCGGCAACCTGCTCCACCACGGGGCCGCCGAGACGCACAGGCTGTGGCTCTGGTGGCACGATGGAACGGACAGCGACATCGCCCCCAAGTGCCTGCGCGGCTGCGGGTACGGCAGGTGGGCCTACATCCTGGCCGACGAGCCGTGCCGATACGAGGAGGCTGCCGAGATGGAAGGATGGAGGCTCGCATGAGCACGGAGCTCGACAGGTACGGCGGCGCGGACGCCTACGCGAGGCACGACAACGAGCGAGCAGACGCCGAGAAGAGTCGGCTGGGACGTGCGACCTGCATGAGGTGCGCGCACGCGTTCTCCGAGTTCACGGCATGCGCGGCGTGCGGCGGCGAGACGCTGGTCTGCGTCTGCCTGCTCGACCCCGCCGACCCGTGGCTAACGGAACCAGACGGAAGCCCCGCCGACATCGGGTGCGAGAACTACGAGGAGATGTCATGAAGGTATACGAGCTCATAGAGAAGCTGATGATGATTCCCGCCGGGTGCGAGGTCGATTTCTACGATGGCGCGGGAACGATATACGCGGTGAACAAGGTCAACGCGCCATCCGATTGCGCCTCGTGCGCGATCCTGATGCCCGACGTCGATTCGGGAGATCTCGATGATTAGCGCCTCGTGCGCCGTCGGCGCCCTGCTGGTCGCCGGCGTCGTCCTGGCGCCTTCCAAGAATTAAAGGCATACAGAAACACGGAGCAGCCGATGCGGGGACGTGTCGGCTGTCTCTCGTTTAGGAGAAGAAATGGAATACAGGGATTTCCTGAGAAGCAAGCGGGAACGGTCCCGTCCGACTGGGTTCGAGCCAGGGCAGATAAACGCGATGCTCTTCGACTGGCAGCGCGACATCGTGCGATGGGCGTGTCGGCGCGGCAGGGCGTGCATCTTCGCCGACTGCGGGCTCGGCAAGACGGCGATGCAGCTCGAATGGGCGCGCCAATGCGTGGAGCGCGCTGGGAGAAGCGCGCTCGTCGTCGCGCCGCTCACGGTGGGGCATCAGACGGTCCTGGAGGCCGAGAAGTTCGGCATGAGCGCGAAGTACGTGAGGAGCGGGGCCGCCGTCTCCGAGCCGTCGATATACGTGACCAATTACGAGATGGTCGGGCATTTCGACATCTCAGACTTCGCGGCCGTGGTGCTCGACGAGTCGAGCATCATCAAGGCCCACGACTCAAAGACCCGCACGGAGCTGACCGAACGGCTGCGGGAAACGCCGTACGTGCTGTGCTGCACCGCGACGCCCGCCCCGAACGACCAGATGGAGCTCGGCACGCACGCCGAGATAGTAGGCGCCATGAAGCGCGAGGAGATGCTGGCGATGTTCTTCACGCACGACGGCGGCGACACGTCGAGATGGCGGCTGAAGCACCATGCCGCCGCCGACTTCTACCGGTGGATGGCGACCTGGGCGGTGATGATCTCGCGCCCCGGAGACATCGGCTACCCCGACGACGGATACGAGCTCCCCGAACTGAACATCAGAACCCATACGGGCGATTCGGGGTACGTCCCCGACGGCGCGCTGTTCGCGCTGCCCGAAGAGGGGCTTGCGGGCCAGCGCCGCGCCAGGAAGGCGGGGCTCGCGTGGAAGGTCGAGAGCATCGCATCCATGGTCAACGCATCGAGCGAGCAGTGGTGCGTTTGGTGCGACTACAACGACGAGTCGGCGGCGCTCGCCAAGGCCATCCCCGATTCGGTTGAGGTGCGCGGCAGCGATTCGCCTGAGAAGAAGTCGGACGCGATGCTCGGGTTCGCAGACGGCAGGTACCGCGTGATCGTGAGCAAACCGTCGATTTGCGGGTTCGGGATGAACTGGCAGCAGTGCCACCTGATGGCGTTCTGCGGCCTGTCCTACAGCTACGAGCAGTTCTACCAGGCCGTGCGCCGTTGCTGGCGCTTCGGCCAGGAGAATCCAGTGGAGGCGCACGTGTTCACGACCGTGCATGAGTCGTCGTCGGTGAACGCGATCAATCGGAAAGAGGAGCAGATGCGGGAAACCAAGCGCGGCATGATCGCCGCCATGGCCGAGGAGACCGAGCGCCAGATAGCGGGCGACGCCGATTCCGACGTCCCCGACGCGGCGTACGCCGACGCCGAAGGAAAGGGATGGAAGATGCTTCTGGGCGACAGCGTGGAGCGCCTGGGCGAGTTCCCCGACAGCATGTTCGGGCTTTCCGTGTTCAGCCCGCCGTTCGCGAGCCTGTACACCTACAGCGACAGCGAGCGCGACATGGGCAACTGCAAGGACGACGCCGAGTTCTGGGAGCAGTTCAAGTTCCTCATCGACGAGCTTTACCGCGTGCTCATGCCCGGCCGCTCCTGCTGCATCCACTGCATGAACCTGCCCAAATCGAAGCAGCGCGACGGCGTCATCGGCCTGAAGGATTTCCGGGGGGATGTCATCCGCGCGTTCGAGCGCGCCGGGTTCGTCTACCACTCGGAGGTGACCATATGGAAGAACCCCGTGACCGCCATGCAGCGCACCAAGGCGCTGGGGCTGCTGCACAAGACCATCCGCAAGGACTCGTCCATGAGCCGCCAGGGCGTGCCTGACTACGTGGTGGTGATGCGCAAGCCCGGGGACAACCCCGAGCCGATAAGCCACACGTCGGAGGAGTTTCCCGTGTCCAAGTGGCAGGAATGGGCGTCGCCCGTGTGGATGGATGTAAACCCGTCTCGGACTCTCAACGGGAGGAATGCCGGGGACGACGAGGACGAGCGACATATCTGCCCTTTGCAACTGGACGTGATCGAGCGTTGCGTCGGGCTGTGGAGCAACCCCGGCGACGTCGTGCTCTCCCCGTTCGGGGGAATCGGCAGCGAAGGGTACCAGTCGATCCTCATGGGCCGGGAGTACGTCGGGATCGAGCTCAAGCCGTCGTACTTCCGCGAGGCCGTGAAGAACCTCAGGTCGGCGGAGGCAGAGGCAAGCGCCCCGACGCTGTTCGATATGAAAGGAGATAACCATCAATGAGGCTGACAATCGCGAAATCGGAGCTGCAGGACGCGCTCAAGGCGGTGTCCTCGACGGTCGGCAAGGGCGGCATGACCGCGCTCCAATGCGTGCTCATCGACGCGAGGGAGACGATGTCGCTGGAGACGACAGACATGCAATCCTCGACCTTCGTCGAGTTCCCCGCGCTCGTGGAGGAGCAGGGCAAGGCGCTCGTGGGTTTCAACCAGCTGCAGAAGTACGTCGGCATGCTCGACAACGCCGCCGTCTCCATCGAGGCGGAGGGCGACGGCTGCACCGTCACGTGCGGCAAGACGGTGTTCGACATGAAGGCGCTCGACCCCGCCGACTTCCCCGGGTTCTCGGAGATACGCGACGGCTCGGGGTGCGCCATGCGGGCGGAGGCTTTCGCCGAGGCGGTCGGCGCCGTGAAGTCGGCGGTCAGCAAGGACGAGACGAAGGTATTCAGCGGCATCCGCTTCGAGAGCTCGGGCGGCAAGGCGTCCCTCGCGGCCACCGACAGCTACCGAGCGCACAAGCGCGAGTTCGAGTGCGGCGATGGCGACGTGGAGTGCGTCGTCCCCATCGCCATGGCGCAGGCCGTCGCGTCCGCGGGGCTGGCAGGCGACGCGAGGCTCGTCACCGACGGCCAGCGCGTCACGTTCGACATGGGCGTGTACCGCATCACGTCCCGCTGCCTTGAGGGAAGGTTCCCGCCCGTGGAGAGGATCCTGCAGGCGGGGAACGTCGTCGGCAGGGCGTCTTTCGACCAGGCGGAGATGCGCGGCGCGCTCAAGCGTTCGGAGGCCGCCGCGTCCGACGACGTGCGCAGCGTGAAGGTGTCGTTCGGCGGCTCGGCGGTGGACTTCGAGGTGAAGGGCGACAAGGTGGCGTTCACCGACGAGATAGAGGCGGAATGCGACGGGGAGGCCGAGGTCAGGTTCAACCCGAGGCTTCTGCTCGACGCGGTGCAGTCGATGCCCGACGGCGAGGGCGCGCCCGTCTTCGAGGCGCAGGGAGCGAACGCGCCGATGCTCGTCAAGCGCGACGGCTACACGGCGGCCGTCATGCCGGTCAGGGGCTAGCCGATGAGGTACGTGAGCCTGTTCAGCGGGATCGAGGCGGCGTCGGTCGCGTGGGAACCGCTCGGGTGGGAGCCCGTCGCGTTCGCTGAGATCGACCCGTTCCCCTGCGCCGTGTTGAAAGAGAGGTACCCGAACGTCCCGAACCTCGGCGACGTGTCGGAAGTGGATTGGAGTGTCATTGGAGCAGTTGACGTTGTGGTCGGCGGAAGCCCCTGCCAGGCCTTCTCGGTTGCGGGGAAGCGAAAGGGAATGCTGGACGCGAGAGGTCGCCTCATGCTCGAGTACGTTAGAGCTGTGCGCGACCTTCGCCCGCGCTGGCTTCTCTGGGAGAACGTCCCCGGAGTGCTATCGCAGTCGAACGGAGATGCTTTCGACACGCTCCAGCGGGAGCTGGCCGAATGCGGGTATTCGCTTGCATGGCGAACTCTTGACGCTCAATTCTTCGGAGTGGCCCAGCGACGCCGCCGTGTCTTTCTTGTCGGACATCTTGGAGGACCGGGGGGGGCACCTGCGGCGGTACTCTTTGAGCCCGAGAGCCTGCGCTGGGATTCTGAGTCGAGCCGAGAAAAGAGGCAGGCCCTTGCCGACGAGGCTCGAAGAAGCCCTCAGGTCGCAGGCTTCAAGTACAGCGCGGGGAGCGCGGCCAAGGGGCTAGGCTACGAGGAGGAGTCGACCAACACGCTCACCGCCGACTGGCACGCGCCCGCCGTCTTCGGCTTCGCGCAGAACAGCCGCGACGAAGTGCGCCTTATAGGCGGCGACGGAAGCCTTACGGGAGCCTTGACCGCAACGCAATGGGCGAAGCAGCAGACCTACGTCACGCAATACGGCGAGGAGATGGCAGGCACCTTGACCGCCCGCCACGACAGCTCGCCTTGCGCGGACCGCGGGCAGAACATCGTGTGCCTGTCGGACGACAACGCGAAGGCGGCCGTGGACGCTGAGGTGTCGGGGACGCTCAAGTGCGGCGGCTCCGCGCCGATGGTGGCGCTGTGAGCTGCACGCTGCTGGTGAGGTGCGGATGCGAGGGCGGTGGCAAGGGCGCGCTCGTCTCCGAAGAGTCGTCCCTGACCCTCGCAACCTCGAACACCCAGACGCTATTCGACGACAGAGGAGGGAACATGGAAGTGAGAAGGCTCACGCCCACGGAGTGCGAGCGGCTCCAGGGCTTCCCCGACGGGTGGACGCGGGTCCCGTACAGGGGCAAGCCCGCCGAGGAGTGCCCCGACGGGCCGCGCTACAAGGCGATCGGCAACAGCATGGCGGTCCCCGTCATGAGGTGGATAGGCGAGCGCATCGCCATGGTGGACGCGATCCTGGGGGAATCATGAGAGAAGAGGCTATACCGATCTCGCTGGCAAGAGACCAGGCGGCGGGGCTGACCGTCCTGCTGGCGCTCGAGGCCGAGCGGGCGAACATCGCGCGGTCGCAGCGCGACAGGTACAGGGCGAGCGCGCTGCGGCTCGCGTGCGAGAACCTGACGCTGCGCGGCTGCTGCGCGCGGAATTGCTGCAAGGCGTATTGCCGGCGCGTGCGGCGCATGGCCGGAGACGACTACTCGGAGCGCGGCGACGCGTTCCTCGATTAAGGAGACACGAATGGGCATCAACAGAGTTTGCATATCGGGCAACCTGACCCGAGACCCTGAGCTTCGCTCCACGGCGGGCGGGACGTCGGTCATGGGCTTCGGCGTCGCCGTGAACGAGCGGCGCAAGAACAGCCGGACCGGCGAGTGGGAGGACTACCCGAACTTCGTCGACTGCACGATGTTCGGCAAGCGCGCCGAGGCTTTGGAGCAGTACCTGTCCAAGGGGACGAAGGTCGCCGTCGAGGGCAGGCTGCGCTACTCGTCATGGGAGAAGGACGGCCAGAAGCGTTCGAAGCTCGGCGTGATCGTGGAAGAGGTCGAGCTGATGAGCCGCCGAGACGGCGAGCAGCATCAGGCTTATGCGCATCAGGGCTACCGGCCCGCGCCGCAGGCTCAGGAAGCCTGCTACGACGAGGACATCCCGTTCTGAGGTTAATAGCGACGGGCGGCTTTTCATGGGCCGCCCATTAAGGAGATACGAATGGGAATCGCAAGCGAGCTGCGAGAGAGGTCGCGGATCGCGTCGCTGGACGGCAGGACGTGCGGCACGTGCGCCAGCTACGCCGAGGTCTGCTGCGACTACGGCGTCTGCGAGCGCGACCTCAGGCTGGCGTCGCGCGCACTGGTGACGGGGAGCGACCCCCGCTGGGTGGACGCGATGCGCGTGGTCGGGTGGGCGTCCGACAACCTGGTGGACGCCCAGGACGGAACGTGCGGGAGATGGGAGGAAATCTAATGACGGATGGGAAGCAGAGCGCGGCCGAATGGCTGCGGGGAATCATTGGGGAGTACGAGGCCGAGCAATCGCCCGCCAGCTGCTCCCTCATGGCCAAGCTGCTCGGAATCGAATGCGGGGACACGACGTGCCGGGAGTGCACGGCCGAGATGATGACAGCCGTCGCAGACCACATCGACGCCGAGCGGGCGCTGCCCGAGGGCATCGAGTGGCCGCGCTTCGAGGACGGGGAGCTGGTGAAGATTGGAGACGAGGTCGAGTTCGAGGGCGAGACGTGGAAGGTTCGCTGCGCCATCCTTCGCGGCGAATGCTGGGCGCTCAATGTTGAGCGCGGTTACGACCTGGTGACCGGGCGGGGCGATTACGGCGAGCGCGTGAAGCGCCCGAAGCTCCGAGTACTCGGCGCGGACGGCGCGCCCATCGAGATGGGCGACACGGTGTACTGCGACGGCGAGGACGAGCCGCTCACAGTGACCTGCATCAACGGAGTCGGCGGCGGATACTGCTCGGTGACGGTGAAGAACACCGACCTGTCGCACTGCACGGTCGACGCGCCGCGCCTGACCCATGAGCGCCCTGACAGCTGGGAGCGCATCGAGGAGGACGCGAAGCTTGCGCCGCGCGCCTACCTGGAGAAGCGCGGCATGAACCCCGAGAAAACCGAGCGCGTCGCGTCCATGATGGCCGACCTCGTGCGCCGCGCGAAGACGCTTGCGAAGGCGGGTGAACAGGGATGAGCTGGTACCTCATCAAGCTGCCCGACGGCGCGCTGACGCCGTACGTGACCGAGACGGATAGCGGCACGGTCTACGGGTGGGGCGAGATGCCTAAGAG
>JAUNWQ010000084.1 GCA_030540225.1 Coriobacteriia bacterium
TCCTCGGCGGGGTCGTACTCGGTGACCTTGGCCTTCTCCATCACGTCGAGAACGGCATGGGAACGAAGCAGAGCCTCGCGGACCAGGTAGAGGCGACCGCCCTCGCGCCATTCCTTCAGGAGAGCCTTCGGGTCCTTAGCACCGGACTTCTCGAACTCTTCGAGAACTTCTTCGTCGGTGACCTTGAGCTCGAAATGCGCTGCCCACGCGTCGAGCGCCATGTCCTGCTTGGCGGTGTCGGCGGCCTGCTGCTTCACGTCAGCCTTGAACTGGTCGGCGGTGATGCCGTTCTGCTGGAGATACATATCGAAGCTAGCGCCCTGGTTCTGCAGCTGGGAGAAGAAGTCCTGCAGCAGCTTGGCCTCGGTCTGCTCCTGCACGGCGGCAGGGACCTCGACGTCGAGACGCTTGGCGAGCTCGATCAAGCAGGCGCTTTCCTTCATGCGCGGAAGGACGTCTTCCTTCTGCTCCTTGATGCTGTCGGCAACGCGCTCGCGCAGGTCGGCGACGTCATCGAAGCCCAGCGTGTCCTTGACCCACTCGTCGGTGAGCTCGGGGAGCACCTGCTTTTTCACGGCGAGAACCTCGACCTCGAAGTTCACCGTCTTGGTCTTGCCCTCGAGGGAGGCCATGAGGGTCGCATCCTTCGCGTCCTCGACGTTGACGGAGAAGCTGGCGGTCTGGCCCTTCTTCAGGCCGATGACCTGTTCGTCGAAGGCGGCCGGGAACATGCCGGAACCCATGAGGCACATACGGGACTCGCTCGACAGCGCACTCACGTCCTCGCCGTTCTCGTCGGTTGCGGCGATCTTGAGGTCGGCGTAGGAGTCGGCCTTCACCTTGGTGTTGGCGTTGGCGTTCTCGAACTCATGGTAGTAGTCGCGCAGCGCCTCGATCTGCTGGTCGATCTCGGCCTCGGACACGCCTTCGGCCGGAAGCTTCACTTCGACCGGCTCGTAATCGGAGAGTTCGCAGGTCGGCTTGCACTCGACCTCGAAGGAGAACTCGTAGGGCTTGCCACCCTCGACGAGCGCAGGCTCGCCGAACTCGGGCTCGCCGACGGGGTACAGATCGCAGCTGTCGATAGCGAGCGGATAGCAGCCGTTCACGATGTCATCGGTGACGCTAGCAGGCACAGCCTCGGCGCCGAGCGCGTTGTCGATGATCGGACGGGGCGCCTTGCCCTTGCGGAATCCGGGGAAATTGTACTTATTCGCAAAGTCCTTGTAAGCCTTCTTGATGCGATTGTCGACTTCTTTGGCATCGACGGTGACGGTCACCTTGACCTTGTTGTCCTGCAATGCCTCTACTTTTGTTTCCACTAACTTTCCTCCATCGTTCGCTTATCGCACGATTCGTGCAGCACGCAATCGAATCTGGCCGAATCGGACAGCGCGGCCGTACATCGGCCCGAATGCGCACCAAGAAGGAATTATCGCACATATGGCCAAGTTGTGCCAACCAAACAAAGACATCCACACGGAACGCCTTCGGTTACGCACGGGCGCAGGCCAGCTAGCAGCTTGGTTCTCCGTTAATTCGCTAGACTCATATAATAAGGTTCGAAAGGATTTCAGACTTTCCTCGAAGACCAAATCGCCACCCACTTGGGCGTTCAGCGCCACCGACGCCGAATCGAAAACTTGCGCGCATCGATTGCGTTCTGTTCTGCTATTATGTGTCCGCTGTTTTTTCGAGCAGCAAAGTGTGCGGGCGTGGCGGAATTGGCAGACGCGCCAGATTTAGGTTCTGGTGGGCAACCCCCGTGAAGGTTCAAGTCCTTTCGCCCGCACCAGCTGGGGGAAGGGTGCTTTTCCTGCACCCTTCCCCCAGCTTCTTTCTGCGCAGCTTTTATATTTGAAAGGACCGCCAGTGGATACCATCAAGAAGATCGGGCGAACTTGGAACTCGATCAGCCTCATCAAGCGCATCATCGTGGGTCTTGTCATCGGCACCATCCTCGCGCTCGTCATCCCCGGGAACGAGATCATCGAGATGCTCGGCACGCTTTTCGTGAACGCCCTGAAAAGCGTCGCCCCCATCCTCGTGTTCTTCCTGGTAATCAGCGCCCTGTGCAACGCGAAGGGCGGCGGGCAGATGAAGCTCGTCATCATCTTGTACCTGGTGGGCACCTTCATTGCCGGCGCCGTCGCCGTCCTGGCAAGCACCCTGTTCCCCGTCGACCTCACGCTCTCCGCCGCCGCCGAGGCGCAATCCTCGCCCTCCGGCATCGGGGAAGTCCTCGCAACGCTTGTCACCAACGTGGTCGCCAATCCGGTCACGGCGCTCATGAGCGCGAACTACCTCGGCATCCTCGCATGGGCCGTCGTTTTGGGCATCGCCCTTAGGCGCGCAAGCGACCAGGTGAAAGACGTGTTCACGAGCATCTCCGACGCCGTGTCGACCGTCGTCCGCTGGATCATCTCGCTCGCCCCCTTCGGTATCCTGGGCCTCATCTACACGGCGGTTTCCACCAACGGCCTGGAAATCTTCACCGAGTACGGCCAACTGCTTCTCGTGCTCGTGGGCTGCATGCTCTTCATCGCCTTCGTCACCAACCCGATTCTCTCCTTCGCGTGCTTCCGCAAGAACCCCTACGGGCTTGTTCTTCGCTGCCTGAAGGATTCCGGCCTCACCGCGTTTTTCACCCGCAGCTCCGCAGCGAACATCCCCGTGAACATGGAGCTGTGCCGCAAGCTGGGTCTTGACAAGGACAACTACTCGCTTTCCATCCCGCTCGGCGCGACCATCAACATGGGCGGCGCTGCGGTCACGATCTCGGTCATGGCCATGATGGCGGCGCACACGATGGGCATCCAGGTCGACATCCCCACCGCGATCATCCTCTCGGTCCTCTCCGCCGTGAGCGCATGCGGCGCATCGGGCGTCGCCGGCGGCTCGCTGCTCCTGATCCCGCTCGCCTGCTCGCTGTTCGGCATCGGCAACGACATCGCGATGCAGGTCGTCGGCATCGGCTTCGTGATCGGCGTCATTCAGGACTCCTGCGAGACCGCGCTCAATTCCTCCTCCGACGTGCTCTTCGCCGCCTCCGCAGAATACAGCCAATGGAAAAAGGAAGGCCGCGACTTCACCCCCGGAAAGGATGTCGAAGCCGCGTAAGGCGAGCCAAGGCAAACAAACTAGCCTCACCAGAAAGCGCCCCATCGAGGGCGCTTTCCTTTTCCTTCACCTCCTGCGTCAGTTTTTATCCTAAATCGAACATATTGCCTATATTTCGTATAATACTTGTATTCAGATGTTCTAGTTCTGGTATAGTCTCTTTTAGCTCTATTTGGCATTGTGAATATTTTGATTTAGGGGAATTCAAGTACGATGCAAAACAGGACGGGGAGCGTCACTGCGCCCGACTTCAGCGAAGAATATCGCGAGGCACAAAAGGCGCTCGATAAAAAAATCCCTCTCGGGGTGAAACTTGGCATCGTCGCCGTGCTCGTCATCATGCTCTTCGCTTCGTTCGCACTCGGAAAATACCCCGTCGCGCCCGACGAACTGGTGAAAAACGTCGCCGCGCAGATTACCGTCGGCGTGTACAACCTGTTCAACGACCCCGACATCGTCATCTCGGACGCGGCGAACACGGCCCTGTTCAATATCCGCTTACCCCGCATCGTCGTCGTGATGCTCGTCGGTGCTGCCCTTTCCGTCGCGGGCGCCGCCTATCAGGGCATGTTCAAAAACCCCCTCACCTCCCCCGACCTCCTCGGCGCATCCGCCGGTGCAAGCTTCGGTGCCTGTTTGGCGCTTCTGCTCGACATGCCGAACTACATGGTGCAGGTCTTCGCGTTCGCGGGCGGCATGGTAGCCGTGGCGTGCGCCGTGTGGCTCAACCGCATGGTCCGCTCCGACGCAATCCTAGGCCTCATCTTAGGCGGCATCCTCGTATCGACGCTCTTCCAATCGGGCACGTCGCTCGTGAAGCTCATGGCCGACGCCAATGACAAGCTCCCCACCATCACATTCTGGCTCATGGGCAGCTTCGCAAGCGTGAGCGACGGCGACATGAAAGCCGTCATCATACCCATGATCTGCGGCTTCTTACTCTTATTGCTCGAAAGCTGGAAACTCAACGTGCTCTCGTTCGGCGACGAGGAGGCGCGCTCGATGGGCATCAAAACCAAGCGAGTGCGGCTCATCGTCATCTTCGCCTCGACCCTTATCGTGTCGTGCTCGGTCGCGGTATCGGGCATCGTCGGTTGGGTCGGCCTCGTCATCCCGCACCTCGCCCGCGCGCTTGTCGGCCCCAACTACCGCGCGCTCCTGCCGGCGTCGATGGTCATCGGCGCAAGTTACCTCTTGCTCGTCGACAACCTCGCACGACTGCTCGCCACAGTGGAAATCCCAATCGGCATCCTCACTTCCATCCTCGGCGTGCCGTTCTTCATCTTCATCTTCAAGCGCAACCAGAAGGGGTGGTAAACGATGAGCCATCTTCTGGAAGTGCGCGACGTCCACGGCGGATACCACAAGACCGAAATCGTCCACGGCGTGTCGTTCACCGTCGAGCACGGCGAGTTCGTCTGCATCATCGGCGCGAACGGCTGCGGCAAGACGACCACCTTGAAGACCGTCTTGGGGCTTATGAAGCCGACCGCCGGCGAGGTGCTCATCGACGGAAAGAGCACGCATGACATGGACGAGCCGGAGCTCGCGCGGCATTTCGCCTACATCCCCCAGGCGCACACGCCGCCCTTCCCCTTCAACGTGGCCGACGTCGTGCTCATGGGGCGCACCCCGTATGTGAACCGGCTCGCCGTGGTGAAACCCGACGACCGAGCCATCGCGTGGCGCGCCATGAAGCAGATGGCGATCGAGCACTTGGCAGATCGCCCCTACACCGCGCTTTCAGGCGGCCAACAGCAGCTCGTGCTGATCGCGCGCGCCCTCACGCAAGAGCCCGACCTGCTCGTCATGGACGAGCCGACCGCAAGCCTCGACTTCGGCAACCAGCAGCTCGTGCTCTCGCGCATGAAGTCGCTCTCGCAGGCGGGCATGGGCGTGGTCATGGTGACGCACGACCCCGACCATGCGCTGTTCTGCGCCGACAAGGTCATCGTCATGGAGAAAGGCCTCGTCATCAACGAGGGAACGGCGGGCGAGGTCATCACCAACGATACGCTGCGGCAGATTTACGGAACGAACGTCCATGTGATCGACGTTGAGATAGAACCGGGCCACACCGAGCGCGTGTGCATCCCGTTGTAAAGGACGAGAAGGAAGCGAAGAGTTATCGTGACGAAGAGTGAGAACGGGAACAATCAGGCGATGAGCCGCAGGAAGTTCCTGCAATTCGGCGGAGTTGCGGCGATGACCGTGCTTTTGCCGGGAAGCGGGCTTTTGTCGGGCTGCTCGGCAGATCAGGTGACGGGGGCCCTCGACAACATGGGGGTGAAATCGGGCCTCGACGCGACGTTCCGCGGCACCCGCGAGTTCACCGACTCCTGGGGCCGTACGCGAACCATCCCCACGGTAGACAAGCTCGAGCGCGTCTACTTCACGAGCGCCCTTGCGCAGATCTTCGTGTTCACGCTCGCACCGCAGCTGCTCGGCGGCACGGGCATGCAGTACACCGAGGAGGAACTGCGCTACCTGCCCGCGGGAACCGAGAACCTCATCTACATGGGCTCGCTTTCAGGTGGCGGCGAAATCGACCGCGAGATGCTGCTCAAGCAGGACATCCAGCTCATCATCGACTGCTCGGGCACGACGCTTTCCGCAGCGGACGTCTCGACCGCGGAGAAGCTCGAGAGCCAGACGAACATCCCCGCCCTGTGCATCGACGGGTCGTTCGACAACATCCGCACCGCCTACAAGCTCCTCGGGGAGATCCTCGGCGCCGAGGAGCGCGCGGGAAAGATCTCCGAGTACCTCGAGCGCGTCTACAACGACGTAACGGCGGCAACCGCCGACATCCCGGATAGCGAGAAGGTGCGCCTCTACTACGCCGAAGGCCCGCTCGGCCTGCAGACCGAGCCCGACCGCGGCCTGCACGCGCTCACCTTCGACGTGGCGGGCGCGAACAACGTTTCCGCCGTCGAGGAAACCCAAGGCATCGGCATGACCAACGTGAGCTTGGAGGCAGTGCTCGCCTGGGACCCCGAGGTCATCATCGCGTGGGACGACGTCATCCGCGGCGGCGCTGACGAGATCATCCGTACCGACGAGAAGTGGAGCCACATCTCCGCCGTGAAAAACGGCCGCGTCTACACCATGCCGAACGCCCCGTTCGCATGGTGCGACCGCCCGCCGGGAGTGAACCGATTCCTCGGCGTCCAATGGATCGCGAATATGCTCTACCCCGACCGCTACGACGTCGACATGGTGGAGGAAGTCAAGAACTTCTACTCGCTCCTCTACTGGGTCGACATCACCGACGACGATGCGCGCGAGCTTTTGGGCAACTCGTATCCGCCCTACGGAAAGCAGTAGCGATGCACAGCCAAACCATGAAAGCCAAACGACTTGTCAGCGACGCACTGCGTTGCCTGCTCGTCTTCCTGCTTGCGTTCTCCCTGACGTTCTACGCGCAGGGAGCCGCCTTTGCGGAAGGCGAGTCGGATGGAGGAAGCTCAACCGAGCAGCCCTCCCACCCCGACCCTGCGCCCGAACCCGACCCCGATCCCGATCCCACCCCGCAGCCCCCCACCCAGTCGGTCGAGGGCATCTCGCTTTTCTACGAGACGCCCTACGTCGGAAGCGGCTGGAAGGTCGCCTCGAACAGCTGGGAAAACACCCCCGAGACGCACGGCCAGCTCACGAAGAAGGGCGAGTCGCTCCAGTTCAAGGTGCAACTCGTGTGGAACGACGGATCGACTTCCTGGGCGGGTGACACCGGGCACATGACCAGCTGGTCGATAAGCGACCCGGCGATTGCGCATGTAAGCACATCCGGCCAGGTGACAGCCCTTGCCAATGGCACCGTCACACTCACGGCAACCTGCGACGGCATCTCGACCTCCTACATAATCGATGTCAGCGGGCAGAACAACGAGCTCTACGTGGAGAACATCGTCATCTGCGATGAAAACGGCGAGCCCTACACCGAGGCTGGTGCACGCCTTTACAACACGAACCAGACGCTGCAGCTCGTCGCGCGCGTGACGGTGGCGAACCCCGCCGACGGCACGACGACCGACTACCTCACCTCGAACGGGCTTTTGAGCCAGCAGACCAACGGCGCGATCGCCGACCTCTCCTGGAGCGTCGACGACTCCACCTTCGGCTATGTCGAGCCGACGACGGGCGTCTATCGCCCCTCCGAGGAGGCAAACGTCTGGGTGAGCGCCTCTTCCACGGCAGGCCTTGGCGGCGCCACCGTCACGGGCAAGGTGTGCGTGAGCACCGCGGCCGAGGAAAAGCCCGACCCCGTGGCACGCCCGCAGGATTCCCTCACCGTGAAGGTCGTGTGGGAAGAAGCCCCCGACAAAGTCGTTTCCGAGAAGACGTTCTCGCGCGGCGAAGTCGAGGCAATGGGCATGGTCGAGCAGACCTACACCGTCATCGGCTCAGCAAATCGTTTTGCCACGGTAAGCGGGCGCGGCGTCCTGCTCTCCACGGTGCTCGAAGCCGCAGGTGCGAACCTCGAGGGCATCAAGGAGTTTCGCTTCGTCACCGCCGACACCCCTGTGGGGTCCTCCGACTTCGGCACGGCAGTGAGCTACAACATGCTCTTCGGCTCGATTCGCTACTACTTCCCGCAATACGACGCGGGCGGCAACGTTCAGGGGGGCATCCCCGTGTCCCCAATGCTCGCCGTGCAGTCGAACTTCCGCTGGTATAAGTACGGCGACTCAATCGATCCCGACTACTCCGACATGAACGACAACGCCTGTTTCCGCCTGCTCTTCGGAGCGACCGGGTCGGGCCAGGTCACGTCGAACTCCCAAGTCTATTGGATCAACACCATCAAAGTCGTTCTCGCAGGCGCGCCTCCCGTCCAGCCCGAAATCGGCACCAACAAAGGTGACGGCA
>JAUNWQ010000085.1 GCA_030540225.1 Coriobacteriia bacterium
CGGCCCGCCCTCCGAATCGGAGTCATTCATTCCCCAAAAACTTTACGCCGTGCTCAATTCGTGTTTGCGGAGGTTGACCGATTTGATTGAGCGTACTGAAGGTCATGGGCCAGTACGGAATATGCAGCGGCTTGCTTTGTTCGCCAATAAGCTTCAAGAACGCAAAATCCGACAAGCTGATGGCTGTAAAACTGAGTGAAGGTGATTAACCCTCGCTTCTTGACGGCCAATCCGCAACAATAATTATTTTCATAAAGTTTTGCGGTTTGAAACCGCAAAACTAATGATTATCAAAGAAATTTGCGGTATATTAACTGCAAATGGAGGTGGTCGCGATGATTTACAGGCCTTTATATGTAGATAAGATTATGTCTTATGTTGACTCGCCATTTGTAAAAATCCTTACGGGAGTACGCCGCTGTGGTAAGTCAACAATTCTGAAAATGATTATGGAACAGTTGAAAACGCAGCGGAATATCCCAGAGGAGCGCATTGTTAGTTGCCGCTATGACTCGATGGAATATGAGGGTATGACGGCGAAGCAGATGTATGTAGAGCTGAAAGAGCGCCTTTTGTCAGGGGGAAAGACATACCTGTTTCTCGACGAAGTGCAGGAAATCAAGGGCTGGGAAAGAGTCGTCAATTCGCTGGCATCGGACTTCGATGTGGACCTGTATGTGACAGGATCGAATTCCCGTATGATGTCTTCCGAGATTTCGACCTATCTGACGGGACGGTATGTGTCTTTTCGCATATTCACCTTGTCTTTTGGCGAGTACCTGATGTTTAAACGCCAATATGCCGAAGTCGGAGAGCCGAAAGCCGAGCTTGCGAACTATGTACGTTTGGGCGGTTTCCCGGCGACACACTTGCAGGCATATTCTCAGGATGAGGTCTACACTATCGTGCGGGATATTTACAATTCCACGATTTTCTCGGATATTGTGAAACGCAATCAGGTGAGAAAGATTGACCAGCTGGAGCGTGTGGTCAAATACACCTTCAACAATGTTGGCAATACCTTTTCGGCAAAATCCATTTCGGATTATTTGAAAGCAGAGCGCCGCTCGCTGGACAACGAAACGGTATATAGCTACTTGGAGAAACTGGAAAATGCGTATCTGATTCACCGTTGTTCTCGTTTTGACTTGCAGGGCAAAGAAATCCTGAAAACGCAGGAAAAGTTCTATCTTGCAGACACTGCCCTGCGATACAGCGTTCTCGGATACAACTCCGACAGCGTGGCATCCAGTCTTGAGAATGTCGTGTACCTCGAACTTTGTCGCAGGGGATACGCTGTCAATGTCGGTAAATTCGGGAGTGGCGAGATCGACTTTGTAGCAGTTCGGCAAAATGAAAAGCTCTATGTGCAGGTAACGCAGGAACTTAGTTCTCCGAAAACTGAAAAACGAGAATACGACCGTTTACTGGAGATTCGGGATAACTATCCCAAATATGTTCTCACAACGGATGAATTCTCGGGAGGTAACTACGAAGGCATCAAGACGATGCACATAGCGGACTTCCTGTTAAGCTCTGAATATTAAACGATAAAATCGAGAAATGCTCGCTTGGCAATAAGCGAGCATTTCGCTTTTCCTGAAGGAAGCGTAGCAAAAAACAATCTGCGTGATTATTATTGCGGTTCATGTAGCGGACTCTTCGGCGGCCCTCGGGAGAGTTGGTGTGGTCCCGTGGGCCGCCGAAAGCTATTCCCCGAGTTTGGACTTGAACTTCCAGTAGCCCAGATCCTTCGCGATTTCGGTGCCTTCTTCGTTGGCCTCGCCCAGCCACACCTGGATGGTCTCGATGCGGATGGTCTCCTTGAAGCCGGTCGGATCAACCTCAACGCGCTCGTCGAAGAGGTTTCCGGGTGTGAGGAAGCGGGACACGCGCGCGAGAGCATCGTTGAGGTTGTCGAACGTGTAGGTGTACACCGCATCCGTGCCATGGAATTCCTTGATGCGAACCATGTAAGTCATCGCGTGCCCCTTTCGTGCGCTGTGTTGCGCGTTGCTGCTGATTAGAAGCCGACACAACATCGGCTTCGCCCATTATACCCTTGCGCGCGCTTTGCGGCTGACTCAGCTCGCCTTCGCTTCCCGCCACGCGCACACCAGCTCGCGCGCCGCCGTCTCCGGATCGCTCGCGCCGCAGACGGCGGACACGACGAAGAACCCGTCGACGCCCGTTTGCGCAACGAGAGGAATGTCCGCCACCTTCACTCCCCCGCCCACCACGATGGGAACGGGGCTTGCGACGGCGAGTTCGCGCAGGTCATCGATGCTTTTCGTGATGATGGTGCCGTCGGCTGCGAGTCCACAGTCGCGCTTGGTGGGCGTTTCGTGCAAAGGGCCAACGCCCAGGTAATCCACAAGGCTCATGTCCGCGGTCTTCACATACTCGAGCATCTCATCCGCGCGCGCGGAAAGTCCCACGACCGCATCGGGGCCGAGGAGCTTGCGGCACGCTTCGACGGGAACGTCGGACTGCCCGACGTGTACGCCGTCGACCTTCACGCCCGCTTCCCGCGCGGCGAAGGCCACGTCGAGCCTGTCGTCGATGAGCAGCGCGACCTTCTCGCTCGCACCCGCGCGCTCGATGGCGCGGGCCGCCTCGTCGGCGCAGGCCATGAGCTCGCGCGCCGAGCATACCTTCGAGCGCACTTGTACGCAGGTGAACCCGGCTGCAAGCGCCGCCGAAACGACATCGCCCACGGGGCGGCTGCACGTGTTCTCCGGCCCAATGACCAGGTAGGATGAAATATCGAGCGCATCTCTCATGCTCATGCGCGCACCTCCTCGCATTCGCTGGCTGCGAACTTGCCGCTTGGATCGCAGCTGCTGTTAGGGTTGCTCCCGTTGGTTTTGCTGGTCTCGCCGTTCGTGTCGCCAGCATCCTGCGCGCCCCCGTCGTTAAGAAGGGCGTTCACGCGCGCCACCTTCTCGTCCATCATGTGGGAGAAGCCGGGGCGCACGTCTGCCTTCAGGATGACCTCGGTGCGAATGCCCTTCTCGGCAAGCACGAACGTAGCGTCGTGCACGACGCGCATGACCTCGTCCCATTCGCCCTCGATCTCGGTGAACATGGAATAGGTCCGGTTCGGAAGGCCTGATTCGCGGATGACCTTCACGACCTCGGCGACCTCGGAGGACAGCTCGTCTCCCACGCCGAAAGGCGCGATTGCCACGGCGATGAGTGTGTTCATGCTAGGCCTCCTCGATGCGCAGTGGGTTGTTCGCGATGTCGTCGGGCGTCGCGCGGTAGAGCTCGTCGATGAAGGCGACTTTGAAGCTCGCGGGCGCGTCCGCCGCAGCCGCCGCGCGCGTTCCCGCCACGTTGTAGTGAGCGACGGCGGCAAGCGCCGCGGTGAAGGGATCGGCCTGCGTGGCGTAGACCGCGGCCACGCCGCCGAGGGAGCACCCGAAGCCCGTCACCTTGCCCATCAGAGCGCTTCCTCCCGTGGAATATGCCACGGTCGACCCATCGGTGACCAGGTCTGACTCGCCCGAGACGGCCACCGCGCCGCCCGTGTAGCGCGCAAGGGCCACGGCTGCGTCGCGAGCGGCTGCCACCGTGTCGGTGGTGTCGACGCCGCGGGCGCGGGAAAGTTCGCTCGCGTCGCCTTCCAGATCCCAAAGGCCCGCAAGCGCGATGATCTCGGAGGCGTTGCCGCGCACGATGGCGGGCTTGTAGGGCTTGAAGCCGCGCAGAAGCTCGGTGCGCAGGTTGCCGATGCCGATGCCGACCGGGTCGAGCACCCAGGGCTTGCCCGCTGCGTGCGCTGCTGCGGCAGTGCGGGGAAGCGTCTCCTCGTATACGGGAAGCAGCGTTCCCATGTTGATGTAGACGGCACCGCCCGCGGCGACGAGGCATTCGCCCTCGTCAGGCAAGTAGACCATGGCAGCGGAGCCTCCGACGGCGAGTTGCGCGTTCGCCACGAAGTCGATGGTCACGCTGTTGGTGATCGACCCCGCCATGGGATTGTTGGCGCGCACCTTGCTCGCCGCTTCTACGATTCCGCTTTGCAACTGGATCATCTCAATCATGCGCATTCCTTTCAAGGACCCGCTCCATCTGCGGAGCGTGGCATAAAAATGGGACGCCAGCATAAGCGGGCGCCCCAGATAGAACCTGAGATGCTCCCTACGCCAGCACTAACTGACAGGTTCAAAGGGTTAGGCTTGCGCCCTCTCAGCCAACCGCGCGTTTGTCGCACGATGGGCACCCCTGCATCGAACTTGTTGGGGCAATGGTACACCTAAGTTGGTCGCCGTGCGCGTACATGTTGGGCGACGGCTATCTCTCAAGCGGCGTTGCGGCAGGGTTGCCGGTCTCAGCTTCGCTCCGCCTTGCACTAGCCGCCCGCTAGATTCCCGAAAGCCGAGCATTGCGTCCGCTTCGACTCGCCTTGCGCCAGCCGCCCGCGAGGCGTCTGGTGCCTCCTGTCCTTGCTTTCCGTCTGCGAGGTCCCTGTCCCACTTTCGGTCCCTGCTGCTTGGTTTCCGCTCGCTTCTCGACTTCCCGCCCCCGCCCGCTAGCCCCCGCTCGCTTTTGCGCGCGCAACTTGGTATCATCTCTTTCGCTAAAACCTCACGTGGACTTTTTGGGCGCGCGCGGCAAGAAGGCTTCTTCCTCGAAGGAATGGCGACGGGAAGCCGTCTTCTCCTTTGGCCTTGCGGCGCGTCACTTTTCGCCACGTAACCGAACGCTCGGTTGCGTGGTTTTTCTTCTCGCTCCTCGGGCGCCGATGTGCAAAAGGAGCTCATGGTGAAAACGAACGACATGCCCGCCGCGATGTCGGTGGCGAACGCGACTGCCCCTAACGAGACTGCCCCAAGCGAAGCGACCAAAGTGCGCGCAATCGCGACGCTCGAAGTGTTTCTCGGCGGTGCAAGCTATGGTTTCATGGCGACTTCCTACAAATTATCTTACGCCGCGGGGTTCACTTCGAATCAAGTCGTCGCAGGTCAAGGATGGTTCGGCCTCATCCTGTTTGCAATAGCGTTTGCGGTGTCGATGGCGCGCGGAAAACGCTGGCAGCGCGTTGGTGCCCGCTCTGCGCTTTCGCTCATGGGGCTGGGATGCATCACCTGCTGCACCTCGATACTCTATTGCTATGCGATGAGCGTTCTGCCCGTTTCGGTGGCGCTCACGCTTTTGTTCCAGTTCACCTGGATCGGCACGGTGCTCCAGATCATCTTGACGCGCAAACCGCCTGCGCTTTCCCAGGTCATCGCGGCTGCGGTCGTCGTTGTCGGGACCGTGTTCGCGAGCGGCGTCTACAAAACGGGCATCGCGGGCTACGATCCGCTGGGGCTTGTGTGCGGCTTTGGCGCGGCCATCAGCTGCGCGTGCTTCGTGACGTTTTCAGGGAGGGTGAAGGCTCCCTGCTCGAACGAGCAGCGCGGGATGATCGTGTGCGCGGGCGTGGTCGTCGCGTCGCATGTGGTGTGCCCCGACTTCATTGTTTCCGGCGTGCTGCTCGACGGCTTCGCTCCGTATGCGTTCGTGTGCGGGCTATTCGGCATGACGCTGCCGGTTCTGCTGTTCGGCTTGGGGACGCCGCACCTGACGCCCGGCATGTCGACCATCATGACCTCGGCGGAGCTGCCGGCGGGTCTGCTCCTCGCCATGCTTGTGCTCGGGGAGCCGATTTCCGCTGTTGAATGGCTCGGCGTGGCGATCATTCTCGCCGGAGTTTGCATCGCGCAGGTTCGCCTCGGGAAGCGCTCGACGACGACGCCGCTCCCGACCGATTAGCGACGTGTGTTGCATGGGCTTGCTGGGAGCGAGGTAAGCACCCGACCCCTGTCCCGCTCGGGAGTGAGACCAATCACCCAGTCCTTGCGCCCCATTTTCCGCTGTCCGCACGAGATTGACGGTAGTTTGCAAAAATAGACAGGAACCTCGTAAATATTCAGCGAATTATCCCTTAAATGGAACGGTAGAGAGGTCTATCATTTTCAGCTATGCGAATAGCTTCCGAGTGGCTGGGAATCTCAGCAAGAAAGCCGCCCTCGGGCGGCTTTCTTGCGGTGCTCAATATTGGCTTTCGAGATCGATTTCGGTTTAGAAGTTTTCAGCCGAAATTTCGAAGTATGCCTGCGGATGGTTGCAGACAGGGCACACCTCCGGAGCCTTCGTGCCTACGACGATATGGCCGCAATTACGGCATTCCCACACCTTGACCTCGCTCTTTTCAAACACAGCGGCGGTTTCAACGTTGTGGAGCAGCGCGCGGTAACGCTCTTCGTGGTGCTTCTCGATGGCGCCAACCTGACGGAACTTTTCGGCGAGCTCGGGGAAGCCCTCTTCTTCAGCCGTCTTGGCGAACTCGTCGTACATGTCGGTCCACTCGAAGTTCTCGCCATCGGCCGCAGCGGCAAGGTTTTCCGCCGTGTTGCCAATGCCTTCGAGCTCGCGGAACCACATCTTGGCGTGATATTGCTCGTTCGCCGAAGTCTTGCGGAAGATTTCGGCGATCTGCTCGTAGCCTTCATTCTTCGCGACCGACGCGAAGTACGTGTATTTATTGGTCGCCTGCGACTCGCCAGCGAAAGCAGCCTGCAGGTTTTTCTCGGTTTGGGTTCCAGCGTATTTGGACATGTTGAATCCCCCTTCTTGGATTTCCAGCCGTGGGCCCATCGCCCGTGGCGTATACCGCAAATGCTACACCGCCTCAATACGAATTGATAGGTGTTACCCTATCTGTTTCCGAATGTTTGGATTTTGTACATAGCGTTAAAGTGACCGCGTAGGACCGAGAATACTCTCGGTCTTTCCAATCAGGTTTGAGAAAGGTGCGCGTGTTTTTCGACCGATTAGCAGCGCTTGGGAACGAGACGGATCGCCAAGCCCTCGTCTCATTTCCCTGCCTGTATAAGATTGACGATAGTTCGCAAAAATAAGTAGGAATCTACCAAATATTAAGCGAGTTATTCCCCAAATAGGACGATAGTGGGGATTATTCTTGGGCAAAAATGCTGATAATCTGTTAAGTAGACGATTCCGGCACAACTTATCGTCGTTTTTGTACAGAGGTCATCTCGAACCGCGAAGCCGCTCCCCCCGACTTCGGGCGTCGCGTCTGCTCGAATCCCTCACTGGCAAGGAGGTTCCCATGCTCGAAACAGAACGGTTCATACTGCGCCCCTGGTGCGATGCTGACGCGCCGACGCTTTTCCGCTGGGCAAGCGACCCGCGGGTGGGGCCTCCCGCCAACTGGGCGCCGTACGTGAGCGTCGAGCACGCCCGCGAGGTTCTACACGCCGTGTACTGCGCGCCCGACACGTTCGCCATCTGCGCAAAGCACCCCGAAGAATTCGACGGGGCCGCCATTGCGCGCATTGAGGGCGCAGCCGATTTCGGCGACATGACGCGTGGGTTTTCGGGTCGTGCGTTCTTGCGTGAGCGCAAAAAGGTGGCTTCGGCCCCATTGAACCCCATCGGCAGTATCAGGCTCGTCAAGCCCGACCATGCCAACTGCGCGATCGAAGACAGCGATCGGGAAATGGGAATCTGGCTGGCGGCTCCCTTTTGGGGCTTCGGGATCGCTCCCGAAGTGGCGGGCGCGATGCTGCGCTACGGATTCGGCGAGCGCGGGCTTTCCGCAATCTGGGTCTGCAACTTCGTGGAAAATGCGACATCTGCCCGCGCGAAGGACAAGCTCGGCTTCGAGCTTGTGCGCCTCGAGGAGGCGACCAATCCTGTTACGGGCGTGGTGCGCACGCAGCAAGTCTCGGTGCTCACGAAAAGCTCGTGGGAAAACATGCAGAAGGCGATCGAGTAGATCGGCTCATTCGCAAGCCGCTCTGTTTTTCGTTGCCGCCCCGCGCGCAAAGCAAAA
>JAUNWQ010000011.1 GCA_030540225.1 Coriobacteriia bacterium
CTTGGGGGCGCCGGGGGCAGCAGGGGCACCAGGAGCAGCCGGAGCGCCAGGAGCAGCAGCCGTCAGATCACCTTTGCAGAAGGGGCAGTTCTTGAGAACCATGCCACCCATAGCCTGGATAGCCTTGCCGCAGTGCGGGCACTTGCTCGGGCCAGCCGATGCGTCTGCAGGACGAAAACACATAACAATCCTCCTTTGTAGCTTCCCAAAGAATCAGCTTCATACCGAGCCTTCGGGCATCCTTTTTTCAAAACGCCATCCCCGCCGGATAGACGCTTCGATTACCTTCCGCTTTGTCCGAACGTAGCCATCGGCTGCTCTGGACCTTCCCAATCCGTAAATTGAGCAGTCGCCAACTAGGCTCTGTTATCAAAGCATCTTTAGTTTATAGGTCGAAGCGGGAATTGCATCATCACAATGGGATGTCTTTATATTTTCACCATCATCCTTCGAGGTTGAATTTCCTCATCTTATCAGGGAAAACGTATAGGACATAATCCATTATATGGGGCGTTCCTATGATAAAATCGAGAAGCAAGAATAACGGTAGCTTTTAAAGCTAAATCTATGGGATTGCCGAGCCTTTAAGCGGCAATTTCCCGTCTTGCTCTATACTTTTCAGTAATGTTTTCGGCACTACCGAAGGAGCTCTATGCCCAAGTTCAACAAGATGTACTTCCCCGTCGACGCTATCGCGAAACACGAGGATTTCGACGTTTGGTATAGCGACGGAGAACGAGCTTTGCGCTTCGAGGGCCCTTGGGAGAAAGAGTCCGACCGCATTGCGATGATCGGGCGCATGGGCGGCCAAATCGGCCAAATCAGACCCGACAACAAGGCGCTCAACTACTACCTGCGCCACGATCGCTTCGAATACGAGTTCCAAACCCGCGTGATCAAGGAACACTACTACGTCGAGGGCATGCTGTGGGACATCCACGGCAGCGTGAGCAAACCACCGGTCGACTTCTTCCAGATCAAAAAGAAGAAAAACGAAGTCCACGTTCGCAAGACGCTGTTCAAGGACCACGGCGAGTGCTTCGAGGTGACTGCTCGCGACACGGCGACGCTGCGCATTGCCGTCGAGGCCACGGTGGCCATGTGCATCAAAGAGGAGTACAAGGGCTTAAGCGACCCTGATGAAGACGAGCGCGGCGGAAAGAAACGCGGCACCTTCGGCAAGTTCTTCGACTTCATCCAGCCCAAGGGCGTTCCCTACGAGAAGCTCTACGATGAGGAGGGCAATCCCCTCGGCTAGCAACAGCGTCAAGAGACACGACGCAAGTTCTGATGAACGATTAAGGCGACCTCGAATTTTAGTTTAGAGGTCGCCTTTTTGTATGTCGTCGAATACGGCTCCGATGCGCAACGCATGCGGAATCGATCCAACAACAAAAGAACCCCCGCCGAAGCGGGGGTTCTCGATGCAACCGAATGGGTTACTTTTCAAGCTTGCGCTACTTCTCGAAGTAAGCCTTGCGATACGGGGTAGCGAAGATGAAGAAGTAGACGAACGGAAGCAGAACGCCGACAGCCATGAGGGGCAGAGCAACCGGGTTCTTCGACCAGCCGGAGACGGCCAGCGGGCACACGATGCAGGTGACGAACAGGAACGCAATCACGATGAGCATGATGATGAAGTTCGTCATGCCGGTGTCGGAAGCATCGGTCTTGCCGTCGCCAGCGAGCTCGTCCATAGACTTACCGCCGGTTTCCTTAACGAACAGGAGGCAGCAGATGAAGCCGAGAACGAACGGAACGATGAGAACGAGAACGACCGACGACCAGTTAGTAGCGCCTTCAGCGGTCTGGAACATAGCCATACCAGCGATGCCGCCGAGGACGATCGAGGAGGCGGAGCCGCCGAAGCGGGCGAACGCCTGGCACCACGAAACGCCGGTGTTGCGGATTGCGGTCGGGTAAGACTCAGGCATCAGCGGCTGAACAGCGGTGATGGCGTAGTTCAGAGCGAAGCCGAAGAGGAGCATGAGGGCGATCGACAGACCGAAGTTGTTCGGGACAACGAACACGGAGCAGATGACGATCGCGACGATGCAGAAGATCCAGGAGAACGCCAGGTTGCGCTTACGGCCGATGCGGTCAGCGACGAAGCCGACGCAGCAGTTGGAGGCGATAGCAGCAACGTTGTTCCAGGTCTGGAGAGCAACAGCCTCAGACGGGGTGTAGCCAATGCCCTTGAACCAGGTGGGCAGCCATGCGTTCATGCCGTACACGCAGAACTGGCCAACGAAGTAAGCGGTCCAGATAGCAGCGGTCGGGACGATGAACTTCTTGGAGAACAGGATGTTCGGGGAGGTCTTGGCAGGCTTCGGCGGAACGACGAGGAGCTTCGGGTCGAAGTGGGTCTCTTCCTGGCCAGCGGAGCGCTGCAGATGGTTGAGAGCCTTGCAAGCCTCTTCCATGCGACCGGCATTGGCGAACCAGTGCGGGGTCTCATGCATGAAGAAGTGAAGCACGATTCCGTAGATGATGGGCAGAGCGCCGATCAGGTAGCAGAGGCGCCAGTTGGCGTACATGGTGGCAGAGGAACCATCAGCGTTGAGGTAGGTGACCTCGTTGGTGAAGCCGCCGAGAATCGGGCTTGCGGTGTTGCAGATCGGGTTGCCGATAACACCAGCGAGAACCCAGCCAGCAACCATGCCCGCCATACCGATCGTCACGAAGACGCCGCGCTGCTTGGACGGAATCGTCTCAGAGAACACGGTGGTGACGATGGGGATGCAGGAGCCGACGCCGAAACCGGCGATCAGGCGGAATGCTGCGAAGAACACGAGGTCGTTCGCGAAAGCCTGGGGCAGGGTGAACAGACCATAGAAGATAACAGCGATGGTCAGCATCTTCTTACGGCCGATCTTGTCGGACAGGATGCCGCCGACTGCGCCGCCGAGAACCATGCCGAGCAGGCCCCACGTGGTGAGCGAGCCCATGAGAGCACCCGGGTTCGGGTTGTCGGGCCAGAACGTATGTGCAACGAACAGGTTGGTGGTGTTAACGACCATGAAGTCGTAACCATCGAAAATCATAGCGAAGATCATGAGGAAGAACATAAGCCACGTGTGGCCGTTAACTCCCAAATGGTCTACAACCTCTGAAACGGTGAATTCCTTACCGTTCATTAGTCCCTCCTTTAAGTGAGAAGCTTGAGTATCCCGACTCAAGCGGAGCGGCTTTGCCTATATCCCTTAGGCGAACCGCCATGCAATTACTCCCCATTTGCACTAACGGTAAGAACATGGTGCGAAGGACGTACCCCAGAATTCAGATTCCGCAACTACGGGTAGTGACTCTTCAATACCGGCCATTGCAGAAGCTTCGGCGCCCTCTCGCATCCATTGCGAGAAACCGTATGTGCCACATCCCCCTTTCTGACTTCTCTTTCAAATTGCCAATCTATCCCCTGCGGCCAGCGGTACAAAAACGCCGGCGAACAGACAAACGGTACTTTACGTAAGGCAAACGGTATGAGCGTCAAACCATGAGGTTATTTTTGCTCATATCGTATCAACCTCACGGGTTGATATTTCGACATCCACGCGTAAATCTGTCCACTTTTGCCCTCATCAAATCGCAATTGCCCGTCCCTTCCCCAAAATAGGCACTGTGTTGTTTTTACTGCATTCTGCGCACGAAATTGAGCAAAGATTGCGCGCATTCGATAGCATTACCTAGCTTCAGTAGGGTAATATAGCTGCGTACGCAGTATCGAACGCTTAGGTTGAGATTTACCGCGCAAAAGAAGATAATCACGAAGCTCGCAAACGCATCATTTAGGGGAACAAACATATGGCTTCGACTTTTCCGCATGTCACTATTACGGTCGCAGGCAAGGAAAACGGCGCTGACGCCTCGGGTGAACTTAATACGCTTTCACTCGGTTATGGCTTCCATCAGGCATGGATTTACTCTGCCATGTTCAGCGCTGGCGTGTTCTTTGGGACCGACACGCCCTTCACCACGCTTTTCGACGGAGCATATTCCTGCTCGCTCATCGTTCTCGTAATCTCGATGATTTTCTTCGGCATCGCACTTCTTGCCCTTGGCGTTACCAATCAGATGTTCTTGCGCTTCTACGTGTCGAAGCGAGCGCTCGGGCTTTCCGCATCGCTCATCTGTTTGGGCACCTACGCCTCGTTCCTCGTTCCTGTCGGCGGGCCCCTCGGCACCCTCGCCCTGCTCTTCGCAGGCTTGGCAACGGGCATCGGATCGAGTCTTATGGTCGTGCTGTGGGGCACGGCGTTCGCACGCTATGAGTTCAGCACTATCATCCTGAACACGGCGGTTTCAGTCGCCATCGGCATCGGCCTCTACATGGTTCTCACTCACTTGGTGCCGCCCTTCTGCTCGGGCGTCATCACCGGCATCTTCCCCATTGCCGAAGTCTTCATCCTCTGGCGCCTGACGCCGATTCCCTACTATCGTCGTCGCGAGATGCCGATTTTCCACCCGCTGACAGTCAAGCCCGCGCAGTTCCTTGCCCGCCTGCTTGTCCCGACAGCGATCTTCGGCTTCGCGCTCGGCGTGCTGCGCACCGTCGCAAGCAATATCGTGCTTCCCGCCGCCGACTTAACGACGCTTCTCGTCATGGGCGCCGCGGCCTGCTTGGGCATGTTCATCACCATCGTAACGATCTTCATTTCGAAGAACGAGGGGCATTGGGACCTTATCTTCCGGACGCTTTTGCCGTTTATCGCCCTCGCAGCGATTTCTTTGCCGTTCCTCAACTCCCCGAGCTCGCTTCTCGCGTGCCTCGCACTTATCGCGGGATACATGTGCTTTGAAGCGCTCATGTGGATATTCTTCGCCGACCTGGCGCAGGAGTTCCGCCTTTCGCCCATTTTCGTGTTCGGCACGGGACGAGGCACACTTGCGCTTTCCTCTCTTTTCGGAACGCTTTTCGCCATGACACCGATCGGCGACGCCAGCTCCATGATCACGGGAGCCGATTACGGTTCCGGCGCTCTACTCGTTCTGTTCGCGCTCATTCTCGGATACGTGCTGTCTCCCCGTCAGCGCGAAGTGAAGGCAATTGTTATGGCCCCAATTGAAGGAGTGAACGTCGACCAGGGAACGGAAGCCCTGAAAAAGCACATCGCCGCGCTGGACGAAAAAGATGCCACTGCAGAGAAGGCGCCCACTCCCGAAACCGATGAGCCTCAGGAGACACCGCAGGATGCCGAGGAGGGTCGCCGCGCGAAGGGCCGCTTCCATGCCCAATGCGAGGCAATTGCCGATCGTTATCTTCTCTCGCGGCGCGAGACCGAGGTTATGTTCCTTCTTGCGAAGGGTCATAACGCGGCGTTCATTCAAGACCAGCTCTGCATCTCTAAGAGCACGGCGAAGACGCACATCAACCACATCTATCGCAAGCTCGATATCCACACGCAGCAGGAGCTTCTCAGCATGGTCGAGGCCGCCAAACGCGAGGCATACGACTCGGAGAATAATCCTCCGCGCCGCTAGCGCGTAAGTTGGCGCTCGAAAGATGACGGCAGAGGAACCCGCTAAAACGTATCGCTTCGGAATCGACGCAGGGTCGAAGACCGTGAAAGTCGTGATCGTCGACGAAGATGGCACCGTGGTGAACTCGATTTACCGCCGCCACCTTTCAAACATCCGCGAGACGCTTCTCGATATTCTGCACAACTTAGTCTGGCGCTATGGCGACCTTCCCGGCAAAGCAACCGTCACCGGCTCGGCGGGCATTGCGCTCGCCGAGATGCTTGAGCTTCCATTTGTGCAAGAAGTTCTGGCAACCGAGCGCGCCGTGCGGGAACTCTACCCCGACGCTGATGCAGTCATCGAGCTTGGCGGTGAGGACGCGAAGGTGATGTATCTCTCGAGCTCTCCCGAACAGCGAATGAATGCGACCTGCGCCGGCGGAACGGGCGGATTCATCGACTCGATTGCCTTTATGCTCGGCGTGCGCACAAGCGACATGAGTCGACTTGCGGGCGGGGCGTCGCGTATCTACCCGATTGCATCGCGATGCGCCGTGTTCGCGCAAACCGACGTACGACCGCTTCTGAACGCTGGCGCAAAGAAGAGCGACATTGCGGCAAGCGCCCTTGAGGCCGTCGTGCGCCAAACGATTACCGGGCTCGCGTGCGGACGACCCATCGAAGGGAAGGTCATCTTCCTTGGCGGGCCGCTGCAATTCATTCCCGACCTGTTCAGACGCTTCCAAATCGGCCTTGGGCTGAAACGCGGAGAGGGTATTAGGCCGCGCTGGGCCCACATCTTCACCGCCCACGGCGCCGCG
This sequence comes from Coriobacteriia bacterium, assembly GCA_030540225.1. GTDB lineage: Bacteria > Actinomycetota > Coriobacteriia > Coriobacteriales > Eggerthellaceae > Ellagibacter. The sequence continues at coordinate 6,281 of JAUNWQ010000011.1, forward strand.
CTGTATGCAGGGGAGCTGCCAGAGAGCAAGCCTACATCGCTTGGGCAACTCGAGAAGCGCATACGACAAGCGGATGCGCCGGAAGACGACTTAATGCGGCTTGAACCCCTGTTCGCAACCGACGAAGAGCGTGAGACGTTCAAGGAGCGCCATGCACGGGTTGATTTCCCCCGAAAGAGGCTCTTCGATTGCAAGGGTCCGCTTTACTTAGGGATAGACGCGGGATCGACCACGGTGAAGATGGCCGTTATCGATGATGCGGGTAACCTTGTTTATTCCTGCTATACGCCGGTGCAGGGCGACGCACTCGCCACCGCGGCCGAAGAGCTGCTCGATTTCGACAGATCGCTCCCCCACGTCTATGGCACGGACGAAACGACCGCCTGGGTTGCACATGCCACGGCGACGGGATATGGTGAGGACCTGCTGCGTGCGGCGCTCGGTATTGATTCAGGCATCGTGGAGACGACGGCGCACGCCCGCGCGGCAATGGAGCTCGTGCCCGACGCGACGTTCGTGCTCGACATCGGCGGGCAGGATATGAAGGCGCTCTGGATTAAGAATGGCATGGTGTCGAACGCTATCCTCAACGAAGCGTGCTCGAGCGGATGCGGATCGTTCATCGAGGGAACCGCGCATTCGCTGCGCTTGAGCCCCCATGCGTTCAACGATGCCGCACTTACCTCCGAGCACCCTGTTGACCTGGGGACGAAGTGCACGGTGTTCATGTCATCCCGCGTCAAACACGCCCAGAAGATCGGGGCGAGCGTCAGCAATCTGGCAGCGGGTATCGCGTACTCGGTGGTGAAGAACGCCCTGTTCCGCATCATCGGCGCCGAGAGAATCGACACGCTGGGGCCTCAGATAGTCGTGCAGGGCGGGGCGTTCAAGTCCAATGCCGTGCTGCGCGCGTTCGAGAAGGTTTGCGGTGTGGAGGCAATCCGCCCCGAGACCGCCCATCTTATGGGAGCGATCGGTGCGGCGCTGATCGCGCGCGAGCGAGCCTACGATGCGGCGAGGAACACCGACGGCGGCTTGAACGCAGCGCCGCGAAGCACGATGATTTCCGCGCGCGAGCTTGAATCGCTGTCCGTCGAGCGCTTCTCGTCCCGATGCCCGGGGTGCTCGAACGCGTGCCTTCTCGCCATTGCCGATTTCGGGCATGGCAGGCGTTTCATCAGCGGAAACAAATGTAATAACGCGAATGACTTCGAGTTTTCGCGAAACGAGAAACCCAAAGCCCGCGCCGCGGAGGCGGCCGCGATTGAAGATCGCGAGCCGACCCCCCGCCCCCACCAGGCCCCGAACGCGATCGCCGTCGAGCAGCGTCTGCTGCAGTCGGTTGCAAGCGTAGAGCAAACCGAACTTCGAGGGACGTGCGCAATCGGCATCATGAACTGCTTCGAAACCTACGAATATACGCCCTTTTGGCGGACGCTGTTCGCAGAGCTTGGCTTCAGCGTCATCATGCCCGACGATGCTCGTGGCGCCTCACTCGAACAGGCGGCGCTCGCAACCGTCCCCGCCGAAGGTGCATGTTTTCCCGCAAAGATTGCGCATATGAGGACATTCGACCTGATGAACGCAGGTACAAATGTCATTTTCATGCCCCGCTTCAACCGCATCGGACGCTGCGCAGTGTCGTGCGAATACGCCGATGCGCTCGCAGATGCCGTACCCGCGTTTGAGCAAGGGGAAGTACGGCTTTCGCGATCCCACCTCTCATCGTTCAAGGTGGCGCGCATTGCAAAGGACGAGGACGACCTCTCGACGCTCTTTTCCGAGGTGAGAAGCTTCTGCCCTGACGGCGCGCCGCTTTCCCGCAAAGAATTCGACCGCGCCCTTGAAAAGGCGCTTGCATCGCAAAGGGAATTCTTCGATGCGGTCGCCCGAGCAAACGAGAAGGTGATCGACTGGCTTGCCGAGGACGCACAGCGGCACGCTATCGTGGTTGCCGGGCGCCCCTACCACACCGACCCTCGCCTTATGAGGGGAATCGATACGATGCTTACGAAGTTGGGGTTCGCCATCCTGTGCCCCACAAGCTCGGATACATGGGCGACGCGTCGACCGCATGACCCGAATTGCCCGCCATGGAAACCAGGTAAGCATCTTGCGCGCCTCGCCCGATTCGCCGCCGAGAATGCGCAGGTCGACCTCGTGTGCCTGCAATCGTTCGGCTGCGGCTACGACGCGCTGAGCCTCGAAGACGCGCGCGATATCCTCGAAGCGGCAGGCAAACCCTTCACCGCGCTGAAAATCGACGACCTTTCGGACAAGGCGCACCTCAATATCCGACTTCGCACACTGGCCGAGGGAATCGAGTCGATGAGCCGCCGCGGAGGAAACGCGCAAAGATCGCTCACTGAGAGCCCGAAAAAGCGCGAATGCGCAATTGGCCGCCCAGCTACCAGTGCCTTGGCCGCAACATCGCATGTCGGGAAGGAGCGTGCCGCAGTCGAAGGCTTCGCCGGAAACGTAGAGGCCCCCGAAGCTTCGGGCCGCGAGCTCGAGCGTATTCCGAACGTCATGAGCGAGGGTATATCCGCCGTCGATGTGCAGGTAGCGCAACGCCAAGTACCAGGCGACGTCTGCTTTACCGCAGCGGCTCTCATCGCGCGCACTCTGCGAATAGTTGAGGAAAATCCGCAGCTCAAAGCATTGCGAATCCCGCTGGTCTGTAACCGCTGCCTGCTCGACGGGCTCGCCCATACCGTTTGGCGGCTCAACGGCAGCTGCCCAGAAATCATAGAGGAAGAACGCTGGCCGCAACCCATCGAAAAACCCGCCACGCCCAAGGAAAATGACGCCGAACGCGTTCTCGTCGGCATTGTCGGCAATCCGCTCCTCTGCTTCGATGCCTTCATGAACGACTCCATCTTGAAGCTGCTGAAGCACCTGGGGTGCGACGTTGCGATGCCCGATCCCGACAAGCTCTTCTGCGAGGACGTCCGCTATCTCGACCAGCTGGACAAGTTCTCACGCAAAAAGGTCGATTGCGTGATCTACCTACAGAGCTTCGGCTGCATGAAAGCGCATGTGCACGCCCGCGGTTTCGCCCACGAATACGCGCGGCGCTACCCCGATATGCCGATCACCGTCATCGACTATGACCCCGAATCATCGGCGCTGAACAGGGAGAACCGCATCCGTCTCGCCGTGGAGGCCGCCATGCGGGCGAAGGGTGAAAGATAGGGCCCAAAAAAGAACCGCGCCCAGCAAATCCCAGCCTTCCACGAGCAGCCCGCGAATGCGCATGCAACGCACGCGGGGAGCGTAAGGTGGGAAGACGGGGCGCTGGGCGCGGCATTGGCAACGGCTCGTTTTCACAGGCCGTTGATGCGTAAAACTAGTTGACGCAGTGGACCTTCTTGCCCGTTTCCAGGTAATCCATGACTTCGCGCACGGCCATTTCCGCACAGTTTTCCTCAGCCTCTGCGGTCGATGCACCCAGGTGAGGAAGGACAAGCGCGCCCTCCATCGTCATGACCTCGGGCGTTGCGAAGTCCGTCACGTAACGGCGAACCTTGCCCGACGCAAGCCCCGCGCGCATGGCATCATTGTCGACCAGAGTGTCGCGCGAGAAGTTCAGAAACGCCGCTCCCTCCTTCATGGCCGCAATTTCGTCCACACCGATCATGCCCTTCGTCTTCGGCGTTGCCGGGACATGGATCGTGATGTAGTCGCAGCTTGCGCACAGGTCGAGCAGGTCGTCGGTGAAGCGAAGGTTCGGGGAGATGGTAGCTGCGCGCTCGGCATCGAGGAACGGGTCGTAGCCGACCGTCTTCATCCCCAGCGCCTCAGCAGCGGGGATGACGAGGCGCCCGATGGCTCCAAGGCCGATCACCCCGAGCGTCTTCCCCATGATTTCGGTGCCAGCGAACTGCTTCTTCGCCTTCTCGGCGCTCTTCGCGATGTTCGCGTCGTCCGCGTTGTGGCGGCACCATGCGGCGCCCCCCACGACGTCGCGCGCGGCCAGAAGCAGGGCGCACAGCACGAGTTCCTTCACCGCGTTCGCGTTCGCGCCCGGCGTGTTGAACACGGGAATCCCGCGCTCGGCAAGCGCGTCGAGCGGGATGTTGTTCACGCCCGCGCCCGCGCGCGCGACCGCCTTCAAGTTGTCGGAGAATTCCATCTCGTGCATGTTCGCACTACGCACAAGGATGACATCAGCCTCCGACACGTCGTCGGTCAGCTCATAGTCAGACGACAGGAGCGCCAGCCCTTTTTGCGAAATGTTGTTCAAGCAGTGCACTTTGTACATGGAATCCCCTTTCTATTGGTAGGTTTACCGCACAGGATAACGCGGCGGCGGCACAATGCGCGGGGAAAATACTGTAGGCGGCTAAAGTGGCGCCTGTTAAGACGCGCTGGCCGCCGAAAGCGGGAAATGAGCAGTTGGCGGTGGTAGTGAGCGAAAGCCCCAGCGCCAGCAGCCGCAAGCGGCTTGGGATCGCATGGGCGAGGGGTCTGGCGCCTGCGGGCCTGCAGCCGCGAGCGCGCTAGAAGCTGATGCCAACCGTCATATGCATCATGTAGAAGGAGAAACGCATCACGAAGATGCCCGCAAGCACGAGCAGCGCCGCAACCGAGGCGCGCGAAACCGAGATGGTCATCTCGTCGGGAGACGCCTTCCCCTCCCGCGACACTGAGGGTCTGAACAGCGACAACGCGTCGACAGCGATTCCCGCCGCAGCGAATGTGGCGAAGACGCAGACGAGCAGCGCGTAATGCGGCACCAAATCGCCAGCGGACGCGACGGCGTTCTCGGCCGGCAACACGATCACCCCCTGAAGGGCATACACGACAAGGCATGCCGCCAGCGCAACGACCGCAAGCACGAGCATGAGCCGCCCAAAGCGGTTCCCCCGCGATTTCCACCGCGCAGCCCGCAAACCCACGATAGCGAGGACCGGCCCGCCGAGCAGCGCGTTCGTCCACAGGCTCAACGGGGAAAACGGCGTGTCCCACGTGACGATGGTGCTCGCGGAGTACGCGAAGGCGATGGCTGTGATGCACGCGATGGCGCTTGCGCACGCCCCGGCGGCGAGCAGGCGCTGGAGCAGCCAGCGGGGCTTCACGGCGAACGAGTAGAGCCAATACACGCCAGAAAACGCGAGAAATATGACGGCGCTGAACACCTCGTTGGAAAGCGGGCTTCTCCCCACCCCCATGAACACGTAGAGCGCGTTCGCTGGGTTCCCCAGATGCGTGGCCGATGCGACAAGCCCCACCAGCGACACGATGAGCGGGATGCAAAGCGCCTTGTCGATGCGGCGGTGGGCGTCGTCGGAGAGCCTTCCGCGAATGATAGGGAGCGACATAAGCGCATACGCCACCGCACCCGAGGGTGCAAGCGTCGTGAAAAGCACGAGTGTGATTTCGCTGAACGCAGTGGCGAATCCCGTCGACATGGCAATTCCTTACTTGTAGAAGCGCGGAAGCTTTACGGAAAGCCCGCGGAAATCCTGGATGCCGAGAAGCGTGGAGCGCGTGAGCTCGGCAAGGCCGTGGTAGAAGGGATGGCGGGCTACAGATGCGAGTTCCTCCAGGTAATGCGGCGCCCAAGTGAGCAAATGGCTGCGCAGATAATCATCGAGTGCCTCGGGCTGCGTGCGACAAAGGTGGGACATGAGAGCCAGCATGAGGCCGATATGGTCCTCGGGAGTCTTATCGTCAGTTGCCCTCGCGACGCCGTGCTCGCGCATCCACGCGCGCAGCGCAAGCGTCGTCTCGCCGAACACGACGCACTCGCGATCGGTATAGACAGACCCCCACGGCGGAGCCGCGAGGTGCCCTGGCCCCACGAAAAGGGCTCGATATTCCCAAACGAGGTTGTCGGTGATGCCTTCCGCCAAGCCCTCGACCATTTCCCGAAGGGCATGGGCGGACGAGGCGGCCTCGGCGAAAGGCCACTCGCGCGCCGCCGCGTCGGCATCGAGCGCCGCAAAGGCCGAAAAGGACGCCTGCGCGCCGCCCGTCTTCGGATCTTCTAGGAAAAACGGCGCAAGCGTGTCGCCTACGAAAGCGATTGCATCGAGCATCTCGTCGATCTGTTCGGCCATAGCGAACCCCCTCTTATCCTGTCGCCTGAATATAGCACAAGCTCCGCTACTGGGAAGGTGGTAGCGGAGCTTGCTCATTTTGAGCCGCACGGGCGGGTCAAAATCGCTGGGAAGGCGTTACCCGAAGTAGATGCCCACCGACATCTGGATTGCGTAGAACGCCATGCGGGCCAAGAAGATGCCCACCAAAGCCGCGATGACAGCCGCTGCAGCAAGGCCGGTTGCAGCTTCTTTCTTCACGGAGACGAAGACGAGCGCTGCGGCGACCACGATAAGCGCCAGGCCGATGATGGCAGGAAGGAGGGCGCCGGAGACCAGCTCTGATCCCGAAACGAGCGCATTTTGCATACCGGAAGCCATGGCAAGCTGGCCGACCAGGTCCACGATGGCGAGCACCGCGCCCACAACGGCAAGCCCGATGACGGCAGACTTGAAGGACCCCTTGCACGCATCGGCCCAGGCACCTGCGGTTGCAAGCACGAACGCCGCGGTGGCGGCACCGCCGACGAGCGCGAAGCCGAGCATCTGCACGGGAACGAGTGGCGTATCCCAAGTGGCAATGGTGCTCATGACGTACGCCAAGCCGGTGAAGATGGCGAAGACGACAGCCAACACAGCCACGACGGCAGCGAAGCCCTTACGCGCAGAACCGCAAAGCTTGCCCGCGTTCGTAACGATCACGTACACGATGGCGACAATCGCGAACACACAGCCCGCGATGATCTCGTTGGACATCGGGGAACCCGCGCCCAAAAACACCGAGGGAGCGTTCATCGGACTGGCCAGGTGGAAGAACGCGCAGATGAAGCCAACAATCACAATCGCGAGCGGGATAATGGTGCCACGATCGATCTTCTTTAGCTGCTCGTCCGAGAAACTCGTGGTGAAGAAAGCGCACGCAAGGGCGACGAACGCGCCCGCACCCAGCGGCGCCAGCGTGGTGAAAAGCGCCAAAGGCAGCTCAGCAACGGAAAACTGCATGCTACATCACCTCCAGGGGATTAGCTACCAGACCGGCGACGTTTTTAGCGCGCGCGGCGGCAGGGCATTTTTTCACGACAATGTTCGGATGGGTATAGCTCGCGTCGGGCAAAGGAGGCACGGAGTCGACACCGTCGTACTTCTTGCGAATATCCTCGATAGAGCCGAAGTCGAGGGCGCGAAGCGGGCAGGCGTCCACGCAGATGGGGTTCTTCCCCTCCGCCACGCGTTCCGCGCAGCCGTTGCATTTCACACTGTGGCCCTTTTCGCGATCGACCTTCGGAGCGTTATAGGGGCACGCCATATGGCAGTAGCCGCAGCCGATGCACTTGTGCTCGTCGACCGAGACCAGACCCGTGCTCGCATCCTTATGCATCGCAGTGGTCGGGCACACCTTCACGCAAGCGGGGTCATCGCAATGCTGGCAGCCAAGCGACACGTGGTAGACGAAGCAATCCTGCGTGTAGGTGCCGTCAGATTGCATCTGCCAGTCGCCGCCTTCGCAGTCATACACATGTCGATATGCGAAATCGACGCCCAAATCCTTGTAATCCTTGCAGGCTATCTCGCACGTGCGGCATCCGGTGCAGCGCGTGCTGTCGAAATAAAATCCGTACTGCGTCATTCTCATCTACCCCCTTACGCCTTCGAAACCTGAACAATCATCGAGTGAGCAGTTCCGTTGCCCTTCGCAAGGGGCGACGGTTTGTAAGCGGTCAACGTGTTCACGCATCCACCCGTGTCGATCTTGTCGCCGAACATATCTGCCTTGTGCCACGCGCCTTGTGGGATGCCGACAGTGCCGGGGACGATGCGCGGGGTGACCTTCGCCTCGATGCGGATTTCGCCAACGGGGCTCTTAACAGCAAGCATGTCGCCGTCCATGATGTTGCGCGGCTCCGCATCGGCGGGATTGATCCACAGCTGCTGGCGCGCAACCTTCTCGAGCTCCTCGATGAAACCGAACGAGCTGTGGGTGCGGCTCTTGTGGTGGAATCCCGAGCAGTAAAGCGGGAACTCGCTGGTCACGCTTCCGTAGCCATGGAAGCCTTCAGAAAAGACCGGAATCGGATTGATGACTTCATCCTCGGCGAGTTCCCAAGTATCGTTCAGGCCCGCAAGCGTTTCCGAGTAGATTTCGATCTTGCCCGACGGCGTCGCCAGAGGGTGCTCGTCCGGGTCGTCGCGGAAGCTCTTAAGGCCGATCGCCGGCTCGAGCGCGCGCTTGTAGACGCCCTGCTCCTTGATCTGCTCCCAGCTCGGCATCTTGTCGTCCGCTTGGGCGCCCTTCTTGTAGAGGTACTCTACCCAGTCGTCGTGCGTGCGGCCTTCGGTGAACTCGTTCTTGAGCCCGAAGCGGTCGGCAATGTCGGCGCACACATCGTAGTTGCTGCGGCACTCTCCCGGCGGCTCTTGCGCCGGGGTTCCGACGACGACAGCGGTGTAATACTCGGAGTAGCCCTGTGTCTGCAAGTTCATCTGCTCGGAGCGCATCGCGTCGGGCAGAAGCAGGTCGGCATACTTCGCGGAGTCGGTCATGACGGTATCCCACACCAAGATGAACTCGCACTTGCTCTCATCGGAGAGAATCTCGTGGGTGTAGTTGATGTCGCCATGCTGGTTCGTCAGGCAGTTCCCCGCGTAGTTCCAGATGAATTTAAGGTCGCTGCCGAGTTTTTCAGCGCCCATAATTCCAGCGTTCTTCGCAGTCATCTTGTGGCCATGGTCGACCGCATTGACCCACTGGTACACGGGGAGCGTTGTCTTGATCGGGTTCGTGAAGGGGATCTTGCCCACCAGGTATGTCGGGGGCTCCGCTTCGCGTTGGCCGGTGTTGGTGCCGGGCAGGCCGATTTTCCCGATTAGAATAGGAAGCATGCAGATGGCACGCGTGGTGTCCTCGCCGTTGGTATGGCGCTGAGATCCCCATCCCTGGCAGATGAACGGCGCTTTTGCCGAGGCAATCATGTCGGCAAGTTCGCGGATCTTGCTTGCCGGAATCTGGGTAATCGGTGCCGCCCATTCGGGAGTCTTCTCGATTTTGTCGTAGCCGGTGCCCATGATGTAGTCCTTGTAGGACTTGTTCTGACCCTTTGCGGACTCGGGCATCCTATCGTCATCGTAGCCGACGCAGTACTTGTCGAGGAATTCCTTGTCGACCTTGTCACCCTTGATCCACTCGTAAGCGATGGCCGACACGAGAGCAGCGTCGGTGCCCGGGCGAATGGGGAGCCACTCGTCGGGATGACCTGAGGAGGATTCGTTCAGACGGAAGTCGATGTTGACGATTTTCCCGCCGCGGCCAAGAACAGCTTCGCGCATGAGAGCATAATCCCAGACGGCGTTCGCTCCGCCCATGCGCGTCTCAGCAGGGCTGTTGCCGAACATGACCACGAGGTCGGAGTGCGCCTCCGCCTCGGAGAAGGAGCTTGCGTTCACATTGTCGTACGGACTGAACTTGGTTGCCTTCTTCCCCAACGTTTTGTGGAGGCCCGTCTTCGGATCGGCGATGTTGCTCGCGCTGCCGTACATGTAGGGCATGACCGCCTGAAGCATATGGGTGGAGTAGTCGTAACCCTGGTTCACGTAGCCGCCGAGCAGGGAAAGGAGGCGCTGGATAGGCACGCGACCCGTCGCGCTGTACATTCCCGTTGCGTAGTTGATATAGATTGCCTCGTTGCCGTATTTGTCGATGGTCGTTTTCAGCTTCTCCACGATGATGTCGATGGCCTCGTCCCAGCTGATTCGCTCGAACTTGCCCTCACCGCGCTTGCCGACTCGCTTCATGGGGTACATCAGGCGGTCGGGGCTGTTCAGCCAGCGTCGCATGGCGCGGCCCCTCAGGCAGGCGCGGGCCTGCAGGTCCGTACTCCCGAGGTTGTCGGTTTCCATGTACTGGATTTTGCCGTCTTTGGAGTGCCACTGGAAGATGCAGTTTCCACCGCAATTCACGTTGCACTGAGACCAGTGGATCTCATCGGGCGCCTCGGCGAAAGCCGGCGTTGTCGGCTCGAACAGAGAGCCCGTCGCCGCGGTTCCGCCGACGGCCGCCAGGGCACCGAGGGCACCCGCCGTCTTGACGAACGTGCGACGGTTTACGTTCATGTTTGGCATTTCATTCTCCCTTCCTATCGCTTCCCCTGAGAAAGAGCGAGCCGTGCGCTCGCTTCGAATCGCGGGCGTGGCTCCCGCCCCACTCCCGCACGCGTCCTCTCATCCTCTCGCTGTGGAATCTCGTCATAAGAACGCGCCTCAACACGGAACACAATATCTTCTTTCGCTGTCCCTCGTGTCACATAAAACGTGCGAATTGTGAATTATCGCAGGTCACACGCTTGCATGTGACTGCACTATGTGACAATTTCGTCTCATGTAAGAATAGTTTTGCAGCCATTGCGGCCCGATGTTTCCGCCGCGATTGCTATACTGAAGCAACTCGCAGCGCCATCGACATACGTCCCTGCACCAGAATGACAACCGCGGAGTGACCCGAGGAGGAACGTGGCCAGAACCGCGCTGACATATCTTGCACGCCCGAACGTGGCCTCGCTGGGATACGCGCTCTTCCTCGCGATCAATGCCGCAGGCGTTTGGGGCGGCGTGTTCCCGTTCCTTCCCCTGGATTTTCAAACGTCGGAAATCATCTTCTGGTTCTTCCTCACCCAATCGCTCGTGTTCTCGTTGTGCTATTTCGCAAGCGCGGTGGGCGTGTACTTCCTGCCAGGGCCGACGCGCCGTTTTCTCGTGAGGCTTGCCTGCATTCCCTACCTTCTGGGATGGTGCTGCCTTATCGCCGCGATCTACTTCGACCGAGCCTCGCTTCCGCTCGTCATCGTTGGTGGTGCGTTTTTGGGACTCGGATCGGCCGGCTTCTACATGCTGTGGCAGCGCCTGTTCGCAAGCTTTGACTCCGATCGCGGAAACCTCGACCTCATCCGAGGAACGGTGTACGGCGCCATCATGTACTTCGGGCTTTACGCTATTCCCCAAGCGGTGACCGCGTTTCTCATCCCCTTGGTCTTCATGCCGCTGTTCGGCCTCGCCATCGTCTTGAAAAGCCGCGAGATCGACCTTGACCAGCCGATGTTCGAGGACGTGCCGCACGAGAACGCGGCGGTGTATCGCGCCGTGATTCGCGACTACTGGCGGAGCGCCCTCTGCGTCGGCGCCATCGGCTTCTGCACCGGCATCATGCGCGCACTCGCAATCGGCGAGCCCCAAGTCGGGTCGCTCGTGAACATGCTTTCGATGGCCGCTTCGTTCGTTGGCGCCATCACCATGCTCGCGCTGTGGAAGGTGAAGAGCGTGCGGTTCAACGTCGTCGGGCTCTACCGTGTGGCGTTCCCCTTCGTGATCACGTCGTTCCTCCTTCTGCCCTTCTCGTCGCTTGAATACGCCCGATGGCAGGCCGCGATTCTCTACGCGGTCTACAGCGTGGTCATCATGCTCATGATGATCCAATGCGCTCAGGCCTCGCGCGACCGCGGCATCAACCCGGTCTTTATCTACGGCTTCTTCGGCGGCATCGTATATACCTTGCATGATGTGGGTTTTCTTGCGGGTACCTTCTCCGAACAGGTCCGTATTTGGGGCATCGACCCCTTGGCAACGACCGCACTCGTGTCGCTATACCTTCTAGGGTTCATGTTCTTCATCGGCCAAGGCGGCTTCAAGCGAGTCCTTCGACACGACCCGTCCGCTGAGAACATCGAGCTTATCATGCTCGATGGCCGTCCTCCCGCGCGCGTGACGAAAAGCGCCGCCAGCCAGTTGCCTGCAGACGACAAGCACGAAGCCAGCGCTGCGAGCACGCCCGAAGGTGATTCCCCTGCCGAGCCTCAAGCCGCCTTCCCGAAGAAGCCCGCGACCATGGCTGAACCCATGTGCAACGAGAGGGAAGTGGACGGGCGAGACAGCGGCCAACCTGACGGAAGGAAGCGTGGCGGCAACAGTCGCAGCGGCGGCACCGATTCGCAGGCAGACGCCCCGCGCGGACGCGGCAGGCGCAATTTCGAAGGCGACTTCGAGCTGACCGACCGTCTCTCCAAACAGGCGCAAGTCCTTCGCGAGCAATACCGCCTGAGCGCGCGCGAGACGGAGGTCATGGAGTACATCGCACGCGGGTACACCGTCGCGCGCACCGCCGAGGAGCTCATCGTGTCGGAAAACACCATCCGCACGCACAGCAAGCGCATCTACGCGAAACTCGACGTGCACAAGAAGCAGGAGCTCATCGACATGCTCAAGACCGTCGAACTATAAGCGCGCGCCGCTCTCCCAAAGTCGCCGTTTGCAGCCGCCTTCACCGGCCAGCCGCACCTACCCCGTGACGTCGCCCGATTGGTCGAGCGAGATCGGCTCGCCCACATACGTCGAGGGCACATCGAAGAGCGCCTTGAAGAAGTCCTTGGTGCGGGCGGGAATCTCGCGCACATCGTACCAGGTCTGCTTGCCGTAGCTGCGATAGTCGCTCGCTACGCCGATTGCATCGACCCCCAAGGCGTGCGCCGAGTAAAGCGCGCGGTAGAGATGGTAGGTCTGCGTGGCGATCACGACGCGCGAGCAGCCGAACACATTTTTCGCGCGATACATGCTCTCGTAGGTGGAAAAGCCCGCATGGTCGCAGAAGATATCCTCGGAAGGCACGCCCTGCGCAATCGCGTAGCGCTTCATCGCCGCGCACTCGTTGTAGTGCTCGGTGCTGTTGTCGCCCGACATGATAATCTTGGGCGCGGCCCCTGCCTTGTAGAGCGCGATGCCGCAATCAAGGCGGTCCTGTAGAATCGTCGACGGCGTGCCATCGGCGAACACCGACGCACCGAGCACGACGATTGCGTCGGCTTGATAGCTCGACGCCTCGTCGACGCTCACGATATCGTCCTTCGTCGTGAGCACCACAAGCGCATTCGTCGTACCGACGACGATCGCCACGGCAGCAATGCAGGTACACAGTATTTTCAACAACGCCTTAATCATGCAGCTATCACTTCGATGCCTTCCAAACTGCGAGAGGACAAAGAAGGGTCGGCAGCGGAAACTGCCGACCCCCGATTTCCCATTCAATCCGCCGCCTAGCAAGTGATCAGCGGAGCTTGTCAACGAAACGATTGTAACGCGACAATCCTCTTTTGAGGTTTATTTCGCGACGATGTTCACCAAACGTCCCTTGACGACGACGACCTTCTTCACGTCCTTGCCCTCGATGGCCTGGGAGACGGCTTCGAGCGCCTGAGCCTTCACGTCTTCCTCCGCGGCGTCGGCGGCAACCGTGATCTTCGCCTTCACCTTGCCGTTCACCTGCACCGCGAGCTCCACCTCGTCGGCCTTCGCCTTCTCGGGGTCAAACTCCGGCCACGGCTCGACGTGCACGCTGCCCTCATGGCCGAGCACCGTGTGCCACAGCTCCTCGGACCAATGCGGGCAAATCGGCGAAAGCAGCTTCACGAGCACCTCGGCGATATCGGCCGAAAGTGCCTTGAGCTCGGCGTTTGCCGCGCGCTCCTCGGCGGATGCCGCATGCAGGAAATCGCCCGTCGCGTTCGCGAGCTCCATGATGGCGGCGATGGCGGTGTTGAAGTTGTTGCGGTCGAAGTCCTCGACCACCTTGCCGCACACGCGATGGCGCTCACGCACGAGCACCTTCGCGGCCTCAGCGGCGGAAAGCTTGCCGCCTTCCTGGTAAAGCGTGTCTTCCCCCGCGACGCCGGCCAAGTCGCCAACCATGCGCCACACGCGGTTCAGGAACTTGTACATGCCCGCAAGGCCGTCCTCGTTCCACTGCAGCTCCTTGTCAGGCGGGGCCATGAACAAGATGTACGCGCGCACGGCATCGGCGCCGTAACCTGCGATCATGTCCTCGGGCGAAATCACGTTGCCCTTCGACTTGCTCATGACGTCACCATGCTCGTCAAGCACCATGCCCTGGCACAGCAGGTTCTTGAAAGGCTCGTCGAAGTCGACCATGCCCATATCGCGCAGCACCTTCGTGAAGAAGCGGCTGTAGAGCAGATGCAGAATCGCGTGCTCGATGCCGCCGATATACTGGTCGACGGGCATCCAGCGGTTCGCCTTCTCGGGAGCGAAGGGCAACTCGGTGTTGTGCGGATCGGTGTAGCGCAGGTAATACCAGCTCGAGCACGTGAACGTGTCCATCGTGTCCGTCTCGCGGCGCGCAGGGCCACCGCACTTCGGGCACGTGCATTTCGCGAACTCCTCATGCGTGGCGAGCGTCTCGCCTGCGGAAAGATCGATATCCTTCGGGAGCGTGACAGGCAGGTCCTCTTCGGGAACCGGCACGAGTCCGCACTTGTCGCAGTAGATGGCGGGAATGGGGTTTCCCCAGTAGCGCTGGCGGGAGATGAGCCAGTCGCGCAGGCGGAACTGCACCGACTTCTTCCCCTTGCCCGCGGCCTCCAAGTCGCCGATGATCGCGTCGACGGCGGGCGAATGCTTGCCGCCGACCATGCCGGTGTACTTGCCAGACTGCACGAGCTTACCCTCGGCCTCGTAGGATTTCTCCCAGTCGACCGTGGTGACGACGCGGTTCTGCTCGTCTTTGAGCTGCGGATAGAGCGCGTCATCCTCACCCAAGATGATGGGGATGATGGGCAGGTCGTACTTGCGGGCGAACTCGAAGTCGCGCTGGTCGCCGCACGGAACGGCCATGACCGCGCCGGTGCCGTAATCGGCCACGATGTAGTCGGCGACCCACACGGGGACCTTCTCACCGTTCACGGGGTTCACGACGTAGCGGCCGGTGAACGCGCCGTGCTTCTCGCGGTCGCCCTGGGCGCGCTCGACGGCGCTCACCTTGGAAGCTGCCTCCACGAGCGCCATGACTTCAGCTTCGTATTCCGTGCCGGCAACGAGCTCGGGCACGAGCTTGCTCTCGGGAGCGAGCAGGAAGAAGCTGCATCCGAAGAGCGTGTCGGGGCGCGTCGTGAACACGGTGATCGTCTGGCCGTCGTCTTTGCCCTCGGCGGGAAGGAGCTCGAAGTCGACCTCGGCGCCTTCCGAACGGCCGATCCAGTTGGACTGCATCTGCTTCACGCGCTCGGGCCAGCCGTCGAGCTGATCGAGGTCATCGAGCAGCTCCTGCGCGTAGTCGGTGATCTTGAAGTACCACTGCGTGAGGTCGCGCTTCTCGACAGCGCCGTGGCAGCGCCAGCATTCGCCTTCCGTGACCTGCTCGTTTGCGAGAACAGTCTTGCAGTTGGGGCACCAGTTCACCGGGGACTCGCGGCGCTCGACAAGCCCGCGCTTCCAGAACTGCAGGAAGATCCACTGGCCCCAACGATAGTATTCGGGGTCGCACGCAACGACCGTGCGGTCCCAATCGTAGGACAGGCCCATGCGCTTGAAGGACGCCTTCTGCGTCTCGATGTTCGCATACGTCCACTTCGCAGGGTGGCTGTGGTGCTTGATGGCGGCGTTCTCGGCCGGCAGACCGAAAGCGTCCCAGCCCATGGGATGAAGCACGTCGAAGCCGCGCATCTTCGAGTAGCGGGCAATCACGTCGCCGATCGTGTAGTTGCGCACGTGCCCCATGTGGATGTCGCCTGAAGGATAGGGGAACATCTCGAGCACGTACTTTTTGGGCTTCGACTCGTCTTCTCGAACGGTATTCAGACCTGATTCGTCCCACGCCTTCTGCCAACGCGGTTCGATCTCATGCGGGTTGTAAGCTTTCATGGTTGCTGCCTTCTCGTTTTCATTCTCGCTGGGTAAAAACGCGACTATATATTGTAGCGCATCCAGGGCGCTCGCCGGCTACGTTTGCGCCGCTAGGTCGACCATTACCGACATGCGGAACCCGCCCTTGGAGCGTTCGAGGGAAACCGCCCCGTCGTAGCGCTGCACGATCGTGTCGATGACGGACAGCCCCCAGCCGTGCTCGGCGAGGGAGCCGCCGCTCGTCTGCTCCTCGGCGAACCTGATTCTCTCGAGAATTCCGCGGCGCGTCGTTTCACGACCCTCGTCCCCTTCCGACGCCGACTTGCTGTTGCGCATATCGAGCACGAGGTACGAGCCTTTGACGGAAGCCCTGAAAACCACGAAGCGCTTGCCGCGATCGACATCTTCACAGGCGTTGAGCGCGTTGTCGAGCATATTCGACACGAGGGCGCACAGCTCGGAGTTGGAAATCGACAGCTCGGCAGGAACCTTCAGCGAGCACTCCATGTTAACGCCCTTCGCCTTGAACTCCCGCATCTTGAGCGACATCAGCGCATCGAGGGCGACATGGTCGCACACGCGCAGCGATTTCCTGCCCGCGAGCACAATGATCTCGTCCATGCGCTGCCCGCTTGAGGCAACCTCTCCTCGGGAAAGCTGCGCGTCGAGCTCGTGGAGCTGCTCGGCAATCTTCCTGCGAATGTCGCACGCCTCGTTTTCCACGGAAATAAGCCCGCGAGCGCCCATGCGCTCGGCATCGATCTGCGCCTTGAGCAGGCGCGCCTGTTCGCGAAGGGCGTCCGCGTACTCGGCCTTCCCCAGCGCTGTGAACAGCAGCGAATCGAGCGGGATACAGGCCACACCCAGCGCAAGCGTCAAGAAAAGCATCGTCGGCTCTAGGTGGAGAAGCATCGTCGACGCCGCGATTCCCGCCACGCAGACGATCTGGCTTGCGGGGAACAGCATGCAGGACAGCAGGTAGCGAGGCGACGTGCGGGTCAGTCGGCGGCACAGGATAGCGGCCTTCACCGTCATCGCGACCAGCACGGCAACGGCAAGCGAAAGGGATATCACGAAGAGCATGTCCATAGCGTTCACCTGTCCCTACGCCCTATCGCTCGACAATGCGGCGGGTTCGCAAAGCGGCGATGCGGCAGAAAGGGCGGCCTTGGAGCGAAGGACCACCGAGGCATCTCGGGCGTCCATGCTCTCGATTTCCCCTAGAAGGTCGCGAACATGCTCGCGGGCAGCGTCGAATTCCCCACGCGAGGCGAGCATCTCGATAATCTGCAGATGATTGCGCAGGTCATGGCGGAGTTGAGCGGAATTCTCGAGAAGGGTGGAAAGATCGTCGAACAACTGCAACTCATCGTTGAGCTGACGCTCGAGGGCCTCGATGCGCAGAGCTTCGAACCGTTCGAGCACGAAATCGTCGATTGCGCGGAACAGGGCGAGGTCGGACACGAGAAAGAAGACGCCCATGAGCAGGACACTCACAACAAGCAGCGGACTCCACACGGCGGCCGTCCCAATACCTATGAGCGCAATCAGCAAGAAGGGAACTTGGAGCAGGGGAAACCATATAAAATACTTCGTTCCCCCACCAGTATACCGCTTCACCTCGGGGGTCAACCATTGGCTTTGAGCGCGACGAAGCATCACGAACAGTACATCGAGCAGAATCAGATGGAGGCCGGACGCCACCGCATAGCTGGCAAGTCGCGTGTATTTCTCCTGGTAGCTGAAAGGATCGTCGACAACGAGCATCCAAAGGAGAAGGCATGCAAGGTAAGCGATGATAGCAGCGACGATCGACGATGCGACGACAATCGCGCGATGCAATGGGCGATCGCGCGCGAAAAGCGCAGGGGCCGCGCAGAGCAGTATCTGCACCATAACGAAAAAAGGCATGCTAAACCGCGACGAGAGGGGGTCAACCACTAAAGCGAAGACCGAATATGCGGTCATGAAGAGAGCTGGGCGCGGAATATCCAGAAGTCGAGTCATCGCATAGCCGTACAAGATCTGAATCGGTACAGCCCCTACTAATTCGACGATAATGTTTTCCCAGGTCATGTCAAATGCCAGAACCTCCATTTTGCTATGCTTGCGCTTTCAGGTAATCGAGCAGCGCCTCTTTCACCTCGTGGCGCCGTTTCTGGCTCATAGGAACGCGCGAGCCGGATTTCACAAGAATGTCGTCTTTGCCGATTTCCACAACGTCGGCAAGATTAACCACGAAGCTCTTATGGCACCGCACGAATCCTTCGAGCAGCATGGCCTGAGCATCTGCGAGCGAGCAGTACACTTCCATAACACCGCCGTCGGTGTGCAACCGCAGCTTGCGGCGCTCGCTTTCCAGATACTCGATGCGATCGGCGTCGACCACGATCGTCCGACCGCGCACATTGAATGTGAGCGCGCAGGGGAACGACTTCGGGGGGACATCGGCACGCGCGCCCTGACCCACCTGTTCGGTCTGCCCATCCTGCGCATTTTGACCCGCAAGATTCTCCAGCGCCTTTTTCAGGGCGTCGTCGAGGGCGCTTTGCCTGATGGGCTTAACCAGGAAATACACGTGTTGCGTTTCATAGACGGGCGTACAGTACTCGATGTAACCAGTTGCGTAGATGACCTGGGTTTTCGAGCCCGCCGGAAACAGATCGCGCACCATGGAGATGCCGTCTGCGGCGTCGGTTCCCAAGTTGATGTCGGTGATGAGAATGTCGATTGCGCGGCCTTCGGAGACGAAGGACTCGAGTTCGGCGCGGGAAGCCATCTCGTGTATGACCAAACCCTCCGAGAAAGGCGAAGCCGCAACCCTGTCGATGAGCGCCACCGCGCACTCTGCGTTGTCTTCGACTATGCAAACCGTGTAGGAAGGCATGTTTGCAAACCTACTTTCGCTCGCTTTCCCCTGAATGATATCGAGTATACCCGAAAGGTCCGAGTTTGACGCGCCGCCGCGAGAAGCATGAGGGGGACAATTTGAGGGGCTCTTCGGCAGCGCCCAGTCGATCAGACAGTCCTCATGCGCTGCGGAACTCGCTTTGTGGGCGCCGCCTCGGGTCGAGGGGGCTCTTCGGCAGCGCCCAGTCGATCAGACAGTCCTCGCTGCGCTGCGGAACTCGCTTTGTGGGCGCCGCCGAAGAGCCCTCGGTCGGGTCGCGAGGACTAAACGCGGCCGCTTTCTGATACCATGAACGCACACGCGTAAAGAGAGGCATCCCCATGAATTACCACATCGCATCGTTCAAGGCAGCTTACGGCACCTCGTCGCAGCTTCCCGAGTCGACCCGCCCCGAAGTATCGTTCGCCGGGCGCTCGAACGTGGGGAAATCATCCCTTTTGAACAAACTCATGTACCGAAAAGGCCTGGCCAAGGTGTCACAAACGCCGGGCAAAACCGCCACAATCAACTTCTACGACGTCGACGGCACCGATTTTGTCGACCTGCCCGGCTACGGCTACGCAAAGGTAGCGAAGTCGGAGAAGGGCCGCTGGTCGGAGCTGATCGAAGGCTACTTCAATCAAGACCGACGCTTCGCCTTGGTTGTGTCACTTGTCGACATCCGCCACGATCCCTCGGCGCTCGACATGCACATGGCGAAGTTCCTCTGGGAAAACGACTTTCCCTTCGCGATCGCCCTCACGAAAGCCGACAAGCTCTCGAAGCAAGCGGCGGGGAAACAGGCGTCAGCCATCCGCAAGAAGCTCGATTTGCCGAAGGATATCCCCTTCGTGGTGACGTCCTCCTCAAACGGCACAGGCATCGATGAGCTGCGACGCCTGATCGATTCCTACGTCGCCGAAGCGTAGCCACCGAGGACGCAACAAAGATTACGTGAGCGGACGACCGTGGAGGGTTGCCGCGCTTTTGGGAGGAAACGCCGCATGAAAATCCTGGTCATCACTGCGCAAAAGCCCGACAGCACCGGAAGCGGCGTCTACGTCGCCGAAACAGTGCGCGCATTTTCGTCGGCGGGACACGAAGTGACGCTCGTTGCCGGCATCGACGTTTCCGACAACGTGACCCTCCCCGAAGGCGTCGCCTTCCATCCCGTGCGCTTCCGCACGCCCGAGCTGCCCTTCCCCGTGTGCGGCATGAGCGATCAGATGCCATACGAGGCAACACGCTATCGCGACATGACGTCCGAGATGTGCGAGCGGTTCAAACGCGCTTTCGACCAGGTGATTCGCGAAGCATGCGAGGAGAAGTTCCCCGACGTGGTGCTCTGCCACCACCTGTATCTGGCGTGCGGCGTCGCCGTGCGCTGTGTGCGCGAGGTTGCCGAGGCGAGGGGGTTCACGTGCCCGAACGTGCGCGGCATCTGCCACAGCACCGATTTGCGCCAGATGGGAAAGCACTCGCTCGAACGCGAGTTCATCGTCGAAGGCGTGCGCGCACTCGACTGCATCTTCGCACTGCACGAACCGCAGAGACGCGAGATTGCGGAGATGTACGGCGTGCCCGAGAAGCACGTGCGCGTTGTGGGCTCGGGATACAATGATAAGCTCTTCAACCCGGCAAGCCGCACGCCTCACGTTGAGGGCACGCCCGCCCGCTTCCTCTACGTCGGCAAGATTTGGCGGAAGAAGGGCGTGGAAAGCCTCATCCGCTGCGCGAAACTGCTGGAAACGGCACCGCCCGATATTACGTTCAACCTGGTCGGAGGCTATAACGACGAGCATGAATATGCCGAGCTGCGCGAGCAGGCCGATGCATCGCCTTATCGATTTGCCTTCCCGGGAAAGGTCGACCAAAACCAGCTTGCCGGAATATATCGCAACTCCGACGTGTTCGTGCTGCCGTCGTTTTTCGAGGGCTTGCCGCTCGTGGTGATCGAGGCGCTCGCCTGCGGATGCAAAGCCGTGGTGACCGACCTGCCCGGCATCCGTCCGTGGATTTCCGAGAACATCCCCGCGGCGCCCGTGTGGTTCGTCGAGCCCCCGCGCATGGAGAGCGTCGACGAGCCCGTAGCGGACGACCTGCCCGCTTTCGAGCGGCGTTTGGCGAAAGCGCTCGATGCCGCCGCGACAGCGCCCGCGCCGAGTGCCGCCGATTTCGCCGGTATCGAGCGCGTGACCTGGGCAGGACTCGCGGAGAAGCTCATCGCGTAGCAGCAAGCCAAAACGCACCGTGTTCGTGTCATGGCATAAAGAAAGCGACCAGGAGGTCGCTTTCTTTATGCCTCAGCGGACCGCCGGCTCGCCGACAATCCGCTATCTTGCCAAGACCGCGCATCAGACTCCCTCGCGGCAGCCTATTCCGCCGATCAAAGACCCGATGATGCCCGCTTACCTCATGTTGGAAGCGTAGGGAGCCTTGTCCTTCAGAAGGACGTCGTGCGCGCCGCCCTCGACGATGGACGTGGAGCTGATCACCGTGAGCTTGGCCTTGTCCTGGAACTCGGGAATAGTGAGCGCGCCGCAGTTGCACATGGTCGACTTGATCTTGAGCAACGTGACCGCAATGTTGTCCTTAAGCGGACCAGCGTAGGGCACGTAGGAATCGACGCCCTCTTCGAACGACAGGCTCTTCTTGCCGCCCAGGTCGTAACGGCCCCAGTTGCGGGCACGGGCGGAACCCTCGCCCCAGTATTCCTTCATATAGGTGCCATTCACCATGACCTTGGCCGACGGGGACTCGTCGAAGCGCGCGAAGTAACGACCGAGCATGACGAAGTCGGCGCCCATGGCCAGAGCCAGCGAGATGTGGTGGTCGTAAACGATGCCGCCATCGGAGCAAATCGGCACGTAGATGCCGGTCTCCTTGAAGTACTCGTCGCGCGCTTTGGCAACTTCGATGGTCGCCGTCGCCTGACCACGGCCGATGCCCTTGGTCTCACGCGTGATGCAAATGGAGCCGCCGCCGATGCCGATCTTCACGAAGTCCGCACCCGCCTCGGCCAAGAAGCGGAAGCCCTCGCCGTCGACGACGTTGCCAGCGCCGATCTTCACGGAGTCGCCGTAGTGCTCGCGCACCCATTCGATCGTCATCTTCTGCCAATCGGAATAACCCTCGGAAGAGTCGATGCACAGCACGTCGGCGCCCGCCTCGACCAGCGCGGGAACGCGCTCGGCGTAGTCACGGGAGTTGATGCCGGCGCCCACGATGTAGCGCTTGTGGGCATCGAGCATCTCGTTGGGGTTCGACTTATGGGAATCGTAGTCCTTGCGGAACACCATGTAGGCGAGCGTGTCGTCTTCGTTCACGAGCGGCAGCGAGTTCAGCTTGTGATCCCAGATGATATCGTTAGCGACCTTAAGAGAAGTGTCCGCCGGCGCCACAATCAGCTTCTCGCGCGGGGTCATGAACTCGGAAACCTTCTCGTCTCCGCTCATGCGGGAAAGGCGGTAATCGCGCTCGGTGACCACGCCGAGCAGCTTACCGTGCGCCGTACCGTCATCGGTGACGGGCATGGTGGAGTGATCGGTGGCCTCCTTCAGCGCGACGACCTCATTGAGCGTCATGTCGGGGGAAAGGTTGGCGTCGGACTCGACGAACCCGGCCTTGTAATCCTTCACGCGCTTGACCATGGCGGCTTCCTGCTCGATGGTCTGGTTGCCGTAGATGAAGGAAAGGCCGCCCTCGGTGGCAAGGGCCACGGCCATGTTGTCGTCGGAGACGGCGGCCATGATAGCGGACACCATCGGGATGTTCAGCGAAAGCGGGCACTCCTCTTCGCCCTTGCGATACTTGACGAGCGGCGTTTTCAGGCTGACCGACGCCGGAATGCACGTAGCAGGCGTGTGACCAGGCACCAAAAGATACTCGTTGAACGTGCGTGACGGCTCGTCATAGTAGTAAGCCATGGGGAATATGCTCCTTCGCGAACGGGGACGACTATAGTGTTGTTCGACATTATAGACACCCCGCCGCAGCTTGCGCAGGACGCAGCGGCGAAATACCTGCGTTTTCGGATAAATTCCCCAGCCCTTAACGCGCGAGCAGGAGAAGGCGACGCGGAGTGCGAGGAGAACTTTGAGGCGGGAGTTGGGGGCGTGCTGCCGGCCTACCGGCGAAAGGAGGGCGCCCGCGGCTCAAGCTTACCGGCGCGGCGTGCGAGATGTGCGAAACTCGGCGGAGGCGTCGCGGGAGCGACGCTGGCGCTCAGAGCCCCCGCGCTCGCGCGAACGGCCAGATTCCTCACGCTCACGCGAACGGCTCTCCCGCTCGCGAGCAGAGCCTTCCCCATCGCGCGCGGAACCCCCGCGCTCACTTGGGGAGACAGCGCGGGACGCGGAACCCTCGCGCGCGGCGGAAGCATCTTCCGTCGGCACGACGCGCCCGACCACGCGCGTTGCGTGCGCGGCGGCCGCCTGCTTGTCGCGCTCGGCCAAAGCCATGCGAACCTTCCCGTACTCCCAAACCAGAAGCACGAGCAGGATGCACATCACGATGAGGTACCCGATGATGGCGCCCGGCAGCCCCGTGAAGTTCACCAGCAGAATCGGGACGAAAAGCGAGAACCCGAATGTGATCAGGTAAAGCTTCGTCACCGTGCGCTGCTGGCGCAGCACCGTGACCACCTGATAGAGGAAGTCGATGCAGGCAGTGACGCCGCCGGCAGCGAGCATAATGAACACAAGCCCGCGGAACTGCTCGAAATCCACACCGTAGAGGAAGCTCATGATCGTGATGCCGACCCAGCCCATAACGAGAGCCATCACGACGGTGATGCCCACGATCACCGCCACGATCACGACGATGATCATGTCGAAGCGCTTGCGCTTCTCGGGATCAGCCCACACGGCGGCCATCTTCACGAGCATCGGCTTGTAGATGAGCTGCGCGGTGAGCAGAATGCCCATAGCCGGGAAGTAGAGCGCGTTGTAGTAGAGCTGGTTGTCGTAGGAAAGAACGCCTTCCATGACGAACTTGGGCATGTTGTCGATGAGCGAGTAGAGGAACAGCGCGACGAACAACGGGGCGCACTGCTTGAAAAGCGCGACGACGCTGTCGAAGCTCGCACGCGCCGACGTGGGCGTTTCCCAAATCGCGAGCGGCAAGGTGAGCACGATGAACGAAATGCCCGCGGCAACGGCCATCGCGATGCAGGAGACGCTGACGCTGCGCGTGATAAACAGTGCGACGGAGAACACCACGAGCACGAGCACCGAGCGGAATGCCTGGGAGATGCCCGCGAGATAGAGCTTGTCCTTCTGCTGAAGGCGGCCCTCGTAGACGTCGGCTAAGCCATCGACCATCTTGTAGACGTACACGCCCATGCTGATCGTAAACATCTCGTCCGTATAACCCCTGATGGCGCAATATATCCACCCGACGATGAGCATCGTCGCGCAGGTGAGCCAGCGGTTGAGCTGATAATCCGAGAACGAGTGCGCCTCGTCCAGGTCGGAAATCTGGTAGGTGCGCACGCCGTAGTTCGCGAGGATCATGAGCAGCGACCCCGTGACGAAGGCGAGCGAGAACATGCCGGCGAGCTCAACGCCCGCGAGCTGCGTCACCACGATGGTGAGGACGGGGAACACCATGCCCCATGCGCTCGTGCCGAGCGTGTTGCATATATAGTCGCGCGTGGTGCGGTGCGAAGCATACTCGGCCGGCTGATCGGCGAGCTCGCCTTCCGTCACCGCGCCCAGGAGGCGATTGCACCACCCGTTGACGGCGCGTGTAAGGAAAAATTTATTCGGGTCGAATGCCATGGAATCGCGCGTGCTGTCCCTTCGTGTCGTGTCTCATCCAAGGATTATAGAGTCGCTCTTCCGACGGGTTGCCAATTTGCACAGAAAGTGAAGAAGCCGAGCCCCGAAGGACTCGGCTTCGCATGTTTCACGTGGAACGCGCCGAAGCGCACTCGCATGATGTTGCGGCGGTCGGCTCACATTCCGCAACCGCGCAGAAGACGCCCGCCTTCCGCGATGCGCGGGGATCGCTCGACGCAAGCCGCACACATCACCGCGAGGACTAGAAGCGCTGGAACTTCGCCTTCGGAACGCCGCAGATCGGGCACTTCTCGAAGTCGTCGCCCTTGTGGATGTAGCCGCAGCCCGGGCAGAGGTAGTACGCGTCGTCATCGGCGGCGTCGATGTTGTTGTACGCCTCGAGGTATTTCTCGGCATGGACGGCCTCGGCAAGCTTTGCCCTGGTGAACACCTTAACAGCCTTGGCGTGGCCCTCTTCCTGCGCCTTCTTGATGAAGGTGGGGTACATGTCGGAGGTCTCGAAGATCTCGCCATTGGCGGAGGCGATCAGGTTGAGGTCGATTGCCTCGGGAGCCGGAGCCTCGGCGGTCGGGCGGGTGTAGGAGGGATCTTCGGCCTCCACGAGGGAAGCTTCAAGGTTGATGTGAATCTGCTCGGCGGCAGAAGTGGCCTCCCACAGACGTGCGAGCTGGTCGAAGCCCTGCTCCTTGGCAGCCTTGGCGAAGGCGGCGTACTTGGCGGAAGCGCCGGTCTCGCCAGCGACGGCGGCCTTCAGGTTCTCGAGCGTGGTGCCCGCCTTGGTAGCGGCGTCGGCGACAGCGTTGAGGTTGCTGGAGTTCTCAGCGGTGGGAAGTTCGGTACGAAGGTTCATAACGTGCCCCTCTCAATTGTTCTTGTTAACTGTTTTGTTAGCCTCGTCTTATTGAGAATTTATCTCAATAAGGAACTATAACGAGTTGCCGAACCTTATGCAAGTCGCCTCCTCGCATTCCCCGCCGCAATTCGCAGAACGTTCACATCCGCCGAGGCGCGGGCGTCGTGCACTATAATTGGCCGCATCACGATACGCCTTGGACAACACGAAAGGTCGAAGGACATGGAACACGAAGTAGCTTGGAAGAAGTACGACGAGGTGGACCTCGAGGCCCTCGAAGGCCTGGCCAGCAACTACATCGACTTCATTTCGGAGAACAAAACCGAGCGCCGCTGCGCCGCAACCGCCATCCGCATGGCCGAGAAAGCGGGCTACATCTCGCTCGCCGACGCCGTCCGCGAGGGGCGCGCGCTTTCCGCGGGCGACAAGGTGTGGGCACATTCCCACGGCAAGGCGCTCATCCTGGTGCAGCTGGGAAGCAAGCCGCTGAGCGAGGGCATGAACATCCTAGGCGCGCACATCGACAGCCCCCGCCTCGACCTGAAGCAGAACCCGCTCTACGAGAGCAACGGCTTCGCGCTTCTCGACACGCACTACTACGGCGGCATCAAGAACTACCAATGGGTCACGCTCCCGCTCGCCATGCACGGCGTCATCGCCAAGAAGGACGGCACGGTCGTGGACATAAACGTGGGCGACGATGAGGGCGATCCCGTTTTCTGCGTATCCGACCTGCTCATTCACCTTGCAAGCCAGCAGATGGACAAGAAGGGCAACAAGATTGTCGAGGGCGAGGACCTCGATATCCTCATCGGCAACCGCCCGATTTCCCTCAATGGCGAGGATGCGAACGGCGAAGGCACAGACGAAGGAGGCGAGGGCGCGAAGAACAAAGACGCCGCGAAGGAGCCGGTGAAGGCGTTCGCGCTGAAGCTTCTGGCCGACAAGTACGGCATCGAGGAGGCCGACTTCCTTTCTGCGGAAATCGAGATGGTGCCGGCAGGGCGCGCCCGTGAGCTGGGCTTTGACCGAAGCATGGTCATCGGCTACGGCCAGGACGACCGCGTGTGCGCCTACACCTCGCTCATCGCGCAACTCGAAGCGCCGGCGGATTTGACGAAGACGGCGGTCACCGTGCTCGTCGACAAGGAGGAGATCGGCAGCGTCGGCGCGACCGGCATGGCGTCAAACTTCTTCGAGAACACCATCGCCGAGATCATGGAGCTTGCCGGCGAAGGCGGTATGCTCCCGCTACGACGTGCGCTTTCGGCGTCGAGCATGCTCTCCTCCGACGTGTCGGCCGGCTTCGACCCCGCCTACGCGAGCGTCTTCGAGCCGAAGAACGCGGCGTTTCTCGGGCACGGGCTCGTGTTCAACAAGTACACGGGCGCACGCGGGAAGAGCGGCAGCAACGATGCGAGCGCGGAATATGTGGCGCGCGTGCGTCGCGTGATGGACGACGCGGGCGTGTCGTTCCAGACCGCTGAGCTAGGCAAAGTCGATGCAGGTGGCGGCGGGACGATTGCATATCTGCCCGCGAAGTACGGCATGGACGTCATCGACTCGGGCGTGGCCGTGCTTTCCATGCACGCGCCCTGGGAAGTGACGAGCAAGGCCGACATCTACGAGGCCTACAAGGGTTACCTGGCATTTTTGAAGAACGCGTAAAGACGAGAAGGCGGCCGATAGCTGGCGTGCGCCTCGTAGAGCGAGGGGCCAGGCGAGCCGAGCGGGCGCAAGTCGTGGGCGTGAAGCGATGGCATTGCCGCCAGGTGCCCCCGTCCGCGGAGGGGTGCGGCTGACAGACTTGCCGGCGAAGTGAACACGCCTGCAGGGAAGGCCAGCCCACCAGTAGGCCGCGGAATAAAACGGGCTGCTCGGTTCAGGTCGAGCAGCCCGTTTCTCTTTCGGCGATAGCTCCATTCGGTATTTCGCAATGTTTTCAACCAGGGCTTTGCGTATCACGGGTAGGGTCGATCGCCCAGTCTCTGCGCCTCGCGCCCCTAATCACACGAGTCGATTTTTCCCTACCGCCCCCGTTCCACGACTGAGACAAATCACCCGACCCCGTCTCGCACCGCGCTTTCGCCCGACCCCGTCTCGCACGCACATGAATGGGACGAATCGCCCGATCCCGTCCCGTTCGTGGACCCCGGTGGACCGCGCCCACGCGCTTTTGCCGCAAAGCCCCGAGGATGAGAATTCGGCCGGCCTTACGTGAAGTTGTGGCGCAGCACGACCGCACCGCAATGGGGGCCGCGCGTGGTCCGCTCGACCCAGGCGCGCAGAATGCGGCCCTCCCACACGTCGATCTTCGCCACGCATTGCGGGAATCCCCCGCGGGGGTTGGTGGGCGAGCCGGGGCAGAGCAGCAGGTCGGCCGGGCGCGCTTCCTTCCCCACCACGATCTCGGGAACATGGGTATGCCCATGGATGCACACGTTCGGCAGCGGATCGCCCGGCGCGAGCGCGCCCGACCCCGCAAACGTGATGCGCACGTCCCTCGGGTAATGCGCCACGAGGAAGCGCACGCCGTCGATGACGGGCCGGGCGTAGCGGCACACCGAGGCGCCATACTCATTGAAGTCGTTGTTGCCGAGCACGGCAGTCACGGGCGCAAGCGTTTGCAGATCGCGGATGATCTCGGGGCTGCAGATGTCACCCGCATGGATGATATGCTCGCAATCAGCGAGTGCATTGAACGCCTCAACAGGCAAAACGCCATGTGTATCGGAAATCACGCCGATTCGAGCCATGCCACACCCCGCTTCCTTTCGCCCCTTACTCCCCAAAGCATACTCGTTTGATGAGCGCTCGAGAATACCTGTTCGCGATTGCAATGCGAAACGGGTCTCACCGCTATCGCGGCACAGGGCGGAACGACGGAGGAAACCCAAGATGCGAAGCGCGCATCAAGGCGCGGAAGGGGCGCAAGCGGCGTGCTGAGAGCGAGCGAACACCCCGCTTCTTCTCTTCGGCGTCGCCTTCTAATTATCTAAGCGTAGACCACTCAAGTTACCTTCTAACAAATGTGTCAGGTTTGTGACGAACTAGCACTCTCAATTGACGAGTGCTAACGAGGAGTCTATAACGATAGTCGAACCAAGAAGGGACGCCGAGAAGAAGCGAAGGCAAGGCGCCGCAGGGTTTTAGCCCACTGCAGGCGGGCACGGCAACGTTGCCGCCCACCGCTAAAGCGAGCGAACAACCGCGGCAGCAGGCTTCCGCCGATTCCCAAAACAGAGCGCCCCCCGTTATTAGGAGATGACAATGATGACCATGCTTATGCCGACTCGTAGGAATTTCTTTAATGACCTGATGGCAGATCCGTTCGACGCGTTCTTCAACACCCCGTTCACCCCGGCGCCGAAGTCTTCCTCCACGCTGATGCGCACCGACATCAAGGAGCATGACGACGGTTTCGAATTGACCATCGACCTGCCTGGATTCAAGAAGGAAGACGTTCAGGCCGAGCTTAAGGACGGCTACCTCACCGTAAACGCCGAGACCAAGACCGAGACCTCCGAAGGCGACGAGAAGAAGGGCACCTGGGTACGCAAGGAGCGCTTCGAGGGCAAGTGCAGCCGTACGTTCTATGTGGGCGAGGATGTCAAGGAAGAGGACATCAAGGCCCGCTTCGAGAACGGCACGCTCGTGATCGACGTCCCCAAGCCGCAGCCGCAGCCCAAGCTTGAAGAGAAGAAGACCATCGCCATCGCGTAGCCTTTCCCCTCTCGATTTTCCTTTCCCTCTCTTTTTTCTCCGATTGACGCCGGGCGCGTCCGATAAGCCCAGCGCGAAAGCCCGTAAGGATCCTCCCCTTGCGGGCTTTCTTTTTCTCGCCCCGCGCCTGGTGTATCATGGCGCCGAACAACGACGAGGCAAAGGATGGGCAGATGGACGCAGCAACAACCAGCGGGATTCCGCGACTGAAGAACATCGAGCAGGTCAGCGAAGGATGGATCAACAAGTACATCCTCACCTACGAGCTGCCCGACGGCACCGACTACGCGTACGAGAGCACATCGCGTAAGAAGCTGGAAGCATACCGCGCGGGCCTTATGGCGAACGCCCGCGGTGAGGAGCCTCGCGTGGACGCCGTTTGCATCGTGGGCGAAACGCGCGAGGGCACACTGCTCATGATCCGTGAGTTCCGCTATCCCTTGAATTCCTGGTGCATCGCGTTCCCTGCAGGATTGAAGGAACCTAACGAGAGCATCCGCGAATGCGTCGACCGTGAGCTGCGTGAGGAGACGGGATATCGCCTGCGCTCCGACGTCGATGAGCCTGTCCGACTTTTGCCCCAGGCGGGATTCTCGTCGACAGGGCTGACCGACGAGGCGATTCAAATTGTATTTGCCCAGGTGGAGAAGGCAGGCGATGCGCAACCGGAGAAAAGCGAGCTCATAGCGCCCTTCCAGCTTCCCCTAAGCGACGTGCGCCGGTTTCTCGACGAGAACACGACGCTCATCGGGACGCGCGCCCAGCTCATCCTGGAGGTGTTCGCCGCGCGCACCGAACGCTAGGAGGCTTACGGGCTATTCTTTCTTGTCACCAAGCGCTTCGAGCGCGGCGGCGTAACCGCCCGACCCGTAAGAGAGGCACTTCGACACGCGGGCGATGGTCGTCGCAGAGGCCCCTGTTGCCTCCTCGATCGCGGAATAGGGCTTGCCGGAGGAAAGCAGGCGGGCCACAGCCAAGCGCTGCGAGGTCTCGCGAATCTCGCGAATCGTGAACAAGTCCTCGAGCAGGGCAAACACCGTATCGTTGTCGTTTAGCTTGGCGAAGACGGACAGCAGGTTCTCGACTTCGGGGGTTCTCAACTCGCTCATTTCACTACCCTTCTGCTCGTATGAGGCCGTACTCGATGGAATCGACAAGCGCATTCCACGATGCCTCGATGATGTTCTCGCTCACGCCAACCGTGCCCCAGCTACCGCGCTTGTCACTCGTTGTGATGATGACGCGCGTCGTAGCGCTCGTGCCGGCGCCTTCCTCGTCCAGGATGCGCACCTTGTAGTCGGTGAGCTCCATATTCGCTACCTGGGGCAGGTACTCCGTGATGGCCATGCGAAGCGCTGCGTCAAGTGCGCCGACGGGGCCTGTGCCCTCGCCCGTGGCGACAATCCGGCGATCGCCCACATGGATCTTGACCGTAGCCTCGCTCGCCGCGTCCTTCGCGAGAGCGCCCGTGTCTTCCCGATCGTCCACGATGACGCGAAAACTCTCCAACCTGAAATGGGGCTCGTACAAGCCGAGGTGCCGCCTGATCAGCACCGCGAGCGATCCGTCAGCCACCTCGTATGAGTAGCCGTGCGCTTCGCGTGCCTTCACATCGTCCAAAATCGCTTGAAGTGTGCGCGCGTCGCCCGAAAGGTCGATTCCCAGGCTCTTGGCCTTCGCGGCAAGCGACGCCTTGCCCGCAAGTTCGCTCACAAGCATCCGCGTTGCGTTGCCGACGTTTTGGGGGCTCGTGTGCTCGTAGGCTTCCGGGAAGCGCGCGATGGCGCTCGCATGGAGGCCGCCCTTGTGCGCGAACGCCGAGGCGCCCGTGTAGGGATGGTGCGCGGGAACGGACAGGTTGCACGTTTCGGCTACGAATTGGGCGGTCCGCGTGAGGTCGCGCAGGTTGTCGGAGCCGACGCAGTGGAGCCCCATCTTGAGCTCCATGTCGGCGATGACGGTGAGCAGGTCGGTGTTGCCCACGCGCTCGCCGATGCCGCCGACGGTGCCCTGCACCTGCAGCGCACCCGCACGGACAGCGGAAAGCGCATTGGCCACCGAACAACCGGAATCGTCGTGGCAGTGAATGCCCAGCTGCTGGCCGGGAAGCGCACGCGCAACGATGCCGACTATCTCCTCCACCTCGAAGGGAAGCGCGCCGCCGTTCGTCTCGCAAAGATCGATGGAGTCGGCACCGGCCTCGCTTGCCGCGCGGATGCACGCGAGCGCGTAGTCGGGATTGGCCTTGTAGCCGTCGAAGAAGTGCTCGGCGTCGAACACGACGGTGAGCCCGTGGGCCTTCAGATACGCGACCGAGTCGGCGATCATGCGCAGATTTTCCTTAAGCGTGGTCTGCAACGCGCGCGTGACCTGGGCATCCCATGTTTTCCCCACGATGGTTGCCACAGGAGCGCCGCACTCGATAAGGTCGGCGAGGCCCTGATCTTGATCGGCCGGCGTGCCCTTCTTGCAGGTGGACCCGAACGCGGCGATGCGCGCATGGGCAAGCGGCATCTCCTTCACGCGGCGGAAGAACTCGATGTCCTTCGGGTTCGACGCGGGGAAACCGCCCTCGATGAAATCGATGCCGAACGCGTCGAGCCGCTCCACGATGCGCAGCTTGTCGTCAAGCGAAAGCGAGATGCCCTCGCACTGCTCGCCGTCGCGCAATGTGCAGTCGTATGTGAAGATGTGCTGAGCCAAACCCCGCCTCTTCCCAGCGAAAACGCCGATTGAATAGCCGTTCGTCCACGGGCTATTCTACTCCAACAGACTAGAGCGGAAGAGCGCTTTTCGGGGAAGGTTCCGCCGCCAAACACGAAGTGCGGTTGAGCTGGCTATACCGCCCGCCGACCCGACCCATAGGCGCGGACGGATGCGTTCGACGCTTACTTCGATCCACCGCCACCAAGCCCGATGAGCAGATAGAGAATCCAACCTGCGGCAATGATGCCGTATCTGGCCTTTTTGCTCATGTCTTCCTTGTTCAGCATGATAATCGTGAGCGGAACAGGGAAAATGCAGATCCATCCCAGAACCCACAGCCACGTTTTGCGCTTCTTCGGGGGCTCTTGAGGTGCTGGCTGGCAGGAGGTCTGCTGGGGTTGGAGAGGGACTTGGGGCTGGAAAGTTGGCTGGGAGGCTGGTTGATAGCAGACTTGCTGAGGTTGGGAAGATGCCTGCGCCGCTTCCGCTTGAGCCCTTTGACGACCCTTTTCGAATTCGTAACCGGCCTTCTCCGCTCCGTCGATTTGGACTTTCTGAATCTCGTCATCTATCGGCAAGGCAGCACCGCAATAGCTGCAGAAAGCCATCTTCCTATCCAGGTCGACTTCGAGCCGAGCGCCGCAGCCTGGGCAGGTAAGGTTGACGATCTTCACGAGAATCCCTTTCGCATCACGAGCACCGACGCACCTGGAAAGACGGCGGTCTCGGCCGCCAACGTTCCAGATTTGCTATGCTCACCATAAACAGAAACGTATTCGGCTTTCGGCAATTGTACTGCACGGCTTCGGTACGGAAAAACCCAGCTGCAGTCAATCCGAAGGCGCGCAGCGCGTCGACATGGGATCGCCCCCGCGTGTGCGGGGAGCACCCGTTCCGCCACGCCCCGACGTGGTATACTTCATATCGAAAAAGGCCTTGTACCGCCGTAGCGGTATGAGACCCTTTTCATTTTTGCAGGTAAAATACGGGATCATCCCCGCGTGTGCGGGGAGCACAACTCCAGCAGCACGAGCTGCGAACGGAAACCAGAAACTCCAGGATTTGCCTCATTGAGAATCGTTCTCGCTTCTTTCCCTGTCCTCGCGGATGAGACGCTTCAGGTATGCCGACATGCTTTCCTCCCGGTTCCTCGCGAACTCGTACAAGTCGTAATCGGGCGGGAAGAAGTTGCACTGGATTTTCTTTTGCTTCGCCTTCTTGTACTTGTTCTCCGCCGCTCGCTGCGCGTCGGTGCGCTTCACGACGCGCTTCTTCGATTCCGCCATTGCAAACCCTCTCTAGAAAGCGGCGAAGCCGGGGCCATCCCGAAAGTTCGGGAAAACGCCCGCGAAAGGCAGCCTCCACGAGGCCCGCTCGCCAGGATTTGCCCGCGTGGCGGGGAGCGCCTAATGACTCGCTGCCTCTTCGCCGTGCCCTCTGTTGGGTTCACTATACTCAGCCCGAAGCGGCCGCATGTCCCCACCATAGTACAGGTGCGAAAACCGCCCGCTCGACACGCTTCTGCCCATGAATGGAGTTGTTGCGGCGCCCTGTACGACGACATAAAAGAAGCCTGCGAGAGCGCAAAGACTCCCGCGACTCGCGTTAATCACAAGCCAAGGTGCTGGACAAGCTCACGAGGCTCGGCTTTCGGCACGGTTGAGCCCGTAAAGCCTTTCTCGTCTCGAGTAGCAATAAAATCAGCCCCGAACTCCTCTGCCGCCTGGCGGATAAGCCCATCCTCGAAGTCCGGCTCATCGGATTGCAGCGCATTGCGAAGCAGGGATTGGTCGACCGCGCAAACCGAGCAGCAATCCAGAATCAGCCCGACGCTTTCTCGCCTTTTCCTGTCGGACATACCTCCCTTTCGGGCGATGTAGTAGAAGTCGACGAGCTGACTTGGCATAACGAGACCAGCGACCTCACCGTCGGCTATAGCACAAAAGACATCGAAGGCCTCTGCACTCTGTGGCCGACCCTCGACAAGGGCGTCGAGCAAGAAATTCGTGTCAAGAAAGATGCTATTCACGCTCATGCGCCGCCTCTTTCTCCTCCTCGATGCTCATATCGACGAGAGCAGTGCAGCGTGCGTTGTCTTTGCGCAATGCAGCAAGACGTCCCTTTATTCCCGTCGACCCGTCTCTCTTCGGTTTGAGCACGATGCTTCCGTTTGGGAGTTCACTGGCTATGAGGTAATCGCCCGCCGTCACCCCATGCTTGCGCCGCCACGCGGCGGGCAGTGCCACAACCTCGCTGTTGCCACTGCGCATCACCTTCATCACTGCGTCCATGACCACTCCTATCTTTAAGTCGTTGCATTTTTGAGCCTCTTATCGAATGCTTATGGATGCAATGCAGATTCTGGCGGGCAGGGTTGCCGACATGGCCGATGAGAGCCTTGCTTCTCGTAAAGGAGTCTGGCAACCTGCCCCATCCGGGCGAGGCCGCGGATAAGCTGGATGAGGGTGGCCGCGCGCCATTCCTCGGATCTCTTCTAGGAGGTAGCGGTCCCGGGTGCGGTAGCAGGAGCCCGCCGCTAGCGGAAGGAGCCGCCCATGATCTACGCAGGTGTGGACATCGCCAAGGTGGACCACGTGATCGGCGCCGTCGACGAGACGGGGGCCGAGGCCGCAAGGCCCATGAAGTTCAAGAACAGCGAGGCCGGCTTCGAGAGGTGCATAGCGTGGCTCGAGTCCGTCGCCGAGTCGGAGGACGACGTGTTCGTCGGCATGGAGGCCACCGGCCACTACTGGAAGGCCTGCTTCGCCTACCTGACGGCCGCGGGCTACCGCGTGTGCGTCGTCAACCCCATGCAGGTGCACGCCATGCGCACGCTCAAGTGCCTGTCCGGCGTGAAGAACGACCGCATCGACTCTTGGCTCATAGCCGAGACGCTCCGGCAGGGCGATTACGACCAGACCAGGCTCGCCACCGACGAGGTGCAGGCGCTCAAGCGGCTCACGCGCTACCACCAGGGGCTCAAGCAGGAGCTCGCGACCGTGAAGACCCAGGCCATCTGCGTGCTCGACGCCTACTTCCCCGAGTACGCGGGCCTCTTCTCCGACATGTTCGGGACCGCGTCGCTCAAGGTGCTCGCCGAGTGCCCCACGCCGTCCGAGGCGTCCCGCAAGCGGACGTCCTCGATAGCGAGGCTGCTCTCGGAGGGCTCGCGCGGCAGGCTCGGCGACGCCAAGGCCGCCGAGGTCAAGGCCGCGGCAAAATCGTCGGTCGGCATAAGGCTCGGCGAGGAGGCCGCCTCGTTCCAGATCAGGACGATGGTCTCGCAGGTCGAGTTCCTGAACGCCACGATCGCCAAGGTCGAGAAGGAGGTCGCCTCGCTCCTCGGGAAGGTCGAGCCCAACATCACCACCGTCCCCGGCATATCCACGACGACGGGCGCCCAGATCGTCGCCGAGATCGGCGACGTCAAGAGGTTCAAGGGCGCCGCCTCGATCGTGAAGTACGCCGGCCTCAACTCGGGCGTCGACGAGTCCGGGATGTTTTCCGCCGAGGGGGTTCCCATAACCAAGCACGGCTCTCCCTACCTGCGAAGATCGCTCTGGCTCGCCGCGAACCGGGCGCGCCAGTACGACCCCAGGCTCAAGGCCTTCTACGACAAGAAGCGCCGGGAGGGGAAGCCCCACCGGGTGGCGGTGACCGCCGTCGCCAGGAAGCTGTGCCACGTGGTCTATGCGGTCATGCGCGACGGGGAGCCCTACGACCCGAGCAAGTAGGGCGGCCCGATTGCGGCCTTTCCCACATCGCCGCGGCGATGCGCCCCATTGCGCCCAAAAGCATTCGATATTCGGCTTTCAAAATGCAGATTCCAGTAAATTCGAAACTCTCAATTCTTTACGGTTTCGCCCTTGACTTCATATAGCTGGTCTCCTTTC
>JAUNWQ010000086.1 GCA_030540225.1 Coriobacteriia bacterium
GATTGGGCGGCGTGCGGCGCGCCGCCGGCCGCGAATTAATCAGCGCTTCCCTAGGCAGGTAATATTGCAAGCAAGTAAAAAGGAGGTTAACGTGCGTCCGCGCATACCATTTTCAGACCAACGGGGCAGCAGCGTGGTATGCCTTTGGTTCTACCTGGTTTTTTGATAGTCTTGTTGCAACGACAATCGCAGCTTCGACGTGGACCCTTTCAGGGGGGGGCGATGACGATGGACGACGCAAGGCTCGGTTCAAAGCCTTTTTCACAAATTGGATTAGCCTTATGCAGATTTTCGCGTGCGAATAGTGGGATCATTGCTTCCTAAAGCGAATGACATCGCTCGCGCTTGGCTGCAAGAATGACGATAGGGGATAGTGCATTCTGCGATTAGGTCGCGAAGAAATGTGGGCGGGATGCTTGAGTTTTTAACGTCCCCTTCTTCGCTTAAGAGGTGCTTGTGGTTTCCATCCGTCATTCGGTATGATGCACAAATCGGCGCAACGGGAGCGGAGGGGAGTATGGGGGACGTGGCAGAGAGCGATTGGAAGCTGTTCCGCGAGAGGCTTCCCAGGTGGCAGGAAAGCTACATGGAGAAGCTTATCGGCGAGTATATGGAGATGCTCGGCGGCGAGGGCCTTGCATCCGAGAAGTTCTGGGCGCTGGAGAAGCGCGTAAACGAGGACAAGAGGCGCTCGGGCGTGATGATCGAAAGGATGAGCCGTAGTGCAATGCGCCAAGAGATCGCCCTTTTGGCACGGGACGGCGCTATCGCTCCCCGAGATCTTGAAGGCTTCTCGGAGGACATCAAGCGTTTTGCCCGAAGCTATTTCCAATGAGAAGGCGTGAGCTTCGGAATCGAATCGGGCGATAAGGGGAAAGAGCGGGGTAGTGCCCCGATGAGGCGTCTTCATATCGGGCGATTTCAGCGATGGCGTCAAGTCTTACGATGCGGTTCGGGGGGGGGTGCCGCCTCGACTGCGGGTGGCGACGAGGATCGGGATGGCGAGATTGATCGGCAGGGATTAGCTGAGGCAGCTTCCCCTTACTCTTGCCACATGTCTCCCTGTTTTGCCTGACATTCGATGGTACCTTGCTTCTTCTCGCAAAAAATACGCCGCGAACACGGGATTCTGGCACGTAAACCGAGGTATCCCGCGGATAGGGCCAAGGATTGGGAGCTCGCTGCGGGCCGACGGCTTCCTCTCGACAAGAAACCCCAGGTCGCGCACTCGGGCAACCCGAAGGCGCTCCCCGATTCTCGCATTCCCCGTGGGATACCTCGGCTTTCGTGCCAGAATCGGCTCCCCGGCGTGTACTTTTTCGGAACAGTAGTCGAAATCGGTCCCTTTCAGCTGCGTGTTCTTCAGCGAAGCTCTATTAAAATTAAGCTCTGGCATATCGAGTTCGATATTGACCCTTTAGATATTGCTGGGCACAATAGTCGCAAACCGACGATGTCGCGATGTCCTGTGCATCGGGCATGCAAGCTTCTGTTGCCATTGTCGCTTAACATGTCGGCGGTGGGAATCGGCGTTCAATCATGGCAATTAATGGCATAGGTGTGCGATAATTGAGTTTACATAATCACGATTATCACGAATTGAAAAATGCAGAAGAGGAGGCTCTGCTTGAAGCTGATTGAGCCCTAACTAGATCAACTAAAGGCGACGCCGCTCTATCGTTATTCTTGTTTCCGCAAGCGGGATGCGCGTTTGCGTGCATACGGCCCGCACAGCCTGCGCGCGCTACCCCGCAGCTTTACTTCTTGGTGATGCGAATCTGGCAGACGTCGTCGCCGTTGGCGATGGTCTTCGGGAGGTCGAACTTCAGGCAGCCGAGCCCCTCGATGATGCCTCGGTCGCCGTCCATCGCGATGTCGCACAGTGCGGAAATCTCGTCCTGCGGAAGGCCGAGCTTCTTCCACGCCTCAACGAGCGGGCAGTAATGGAAGTCGATCGACAGCGTGTCGTCGTCCTTTTCGATGGTCTCCATCTCGAAGACGCTCTTCGCAGGCTCCGACTGGAACACCTTGTCGAAGGCGTCCATCGAGGTGAAGGGCGCGAACCTCACGTCGGCATGGTAGAGGCCGCACTTGCGGATCGCCTGGTGGAGCGGGCCGTTCTCCCCGTCCTCGACGGCCTTCTCGGCCAGATAATGGAGCCAGAGCGCGCGATGCTCGTAGGCGCCTCGCATCTGCTCGAGCGAGAAGATCGCGTCGGTGCCTGCTGCTGTCTCGTTCTCAGTTGCCATGTGATATCTCCCGTCTTAATTATTGTTCCGCGGCGCGTGGAAATGCCGAAGCTGCGCCGCCCCTCTCCCCTGGCTCTCTCCCATCGTATGTACGGTTTCGGCGAAGTCGCTCGACCCGCTTTACGTCGACTCCACCACCGCCGATCAGATCTGCCAGAACTACGGTGACACGCTCGTGCAGGAGAACATCGACCAGAGCGAGTACCTGCCCTGCATCGCCACCAAGTGGGAAATCTCCGAAGACGGCAAAACGTACACGTTCACCATTCGCGACGATGTGTACTTCCAGCCTGGCAAGTTCCAGGACGGCCGCCTTCTCACCTCCGAGGACGTCGCTTACTCGGTGAACCGCGCGAAGGACTACTGGTGCAACTACCTGTTCTTCCTCGACTACGCCGAGGCCACCGACGACAAGACGGTCGTGTGCCACCTGAAGGACGCCAACGCGACCTTCCTACATGAGCTCACCTCCTCTTCCGTGCTTATGGTTCCGAAA
Source organism: Coriobacteriia bacterium (assembly GCA_030540225.1). Classification (GTDB taxonomy): domain Bacteria; phylum Actinomycetota; class Coriobacteriia; order Coriobacteriales; family Eggerthellaceae; genus Ellagibacter. The sequence goes on from JAUNWQ010000086.1 coordinate 2,746, forward strand.
GAGGAAGTCGAAGGTTGGGGCGAGGAATTCGGCATGCATCCCGTCTCGACCGGCCCGTTCAAGGTCGACGAGCACACCCCCGACCAGACGACGAAGCTCTCGAAGTTCGACAAGTACTGGGGCGTCGAACCGAACCTCGACGGCATCGAGTACCACATCATCACCGAGGATGCGCAGGCTGTGAACGCGCTGACCACGGGCGAGATCGACATCTCCCTCAACGTCACGGGCCAGCTCATCAAGCAGATTTCTTCCAGCGATAAGCTCGTGCTCTCCCAGAACACCGAGCCGCGCCTTGCCTACATCGGCTTCAACCTGTCTGACCCCATCCTGTCCAACGACAAGGTGCGCGAGGCTCTCTCGACCGCAATCGACCGCAAGACCCTCGTCGACGGCGTCTACGCCAACGGCGACGGTGAGCTGTCGGTGCTGCCCGTGCCGAAGGTCTCCTGGGGCTACAGCGAGGAGCAGGAATCGCTCGTTCCCGCATATGACGTGGAGAAGGCGAAGTCCCTGCTCGCCGAAGCCGGCTATCCTGACGGCTTCGACGTCGTCCTCACCACCGGCACCCAGAACGCCTACGTGCAGGCCGCGACCCTCGTTCAGGAGCAGCTCAAGAAGATCGGCGTGAACGTCGAGATCCAGAGCGTCTCCTCGACCGAAGTCACCGACCGCTACCTCAACAACAAGGTGCAGATGTGGATCAACGGCCAGGGCGGCTCGGCTGACCCAGCGACGTTCGTCGGCTACTTCCTGAACTCCGACAAGATCCACACCAACTACAACGCCTTCTGCTACAGCGACCCCGCGACCGACGCGATCATCAACGAGGCGCTGACGCTCACCGACCAGCAGGAACGCAAGGACCTCTACGAGGAGCTCAACGAGATCGCGCTCAAGACCCCTATCGCCGCCTTCTACGCGACGACCAAGCTCTCTTGGGGCCTGCGCAAGGAAGTGCACGGCTACGTTCAGGAGAACAAGGCCGTCATGCGTGTCTGCGGACTTGAGGGCTCTGGCATCAACATCTGGAAAGAGAAGTAGGATATCGGCCTGCTAGACGAGATTTTGGGTGCGGCCCGGTTTGCCGGGTCGCACCTTTTTGAAGGGAGATGGTGACCGCTCATGGCGAAAATCATCCTGCGGCGTCTGCTTCAACTGATTCCAACGCTCTTCGTTGTCGTTGCCTTCACGTTTATCGCGACGCGCCTTATTCCTGGCGACCCTGTTGCCGCTATGGTTGGCGACCAATATGACGTAAGCAAAGTCGAAGAGATGCGTGCGTCACTTGGATTGGACGATCCAATCATCGTTCAATTTTGGAACTACCTTGTGAGCATATGCCAAGGTGATTTCGGGACTTCGTACTATTTTAATCAGCCCGCTATCGACATGATCGCGCAACGTCTCCCGAACACTCTGCTCATCTCGGTCATCGCGCTCATCATCGCGGTGATTTTCGGCGTCGTTTTCGGTGTTGTCTCCGCGAGGAAGCAGAACAGCATCGTCGACTACGTCTTGACCGTGCTGTCCCTGTTCGGCGTTTCCGCGCCGGTGTTCTGGGTCGGCATCATGCTCGTGCTCCTCTTCTCTGTCACGCTTGGTTGGCTTCCGAGCTATGGCATGGGATCGATAGAGAAGGACGGCCTCATAGGCTTCATCAGCCACTTGGTGCTCCCCTGCTTCTGTTTGGCCATCATCCCGATGGGCACGTTCACGCGTATCACTCGATCGTCGATGATTGAGACGCTCGGAAGCGACTCCGTGCGCGCCATGCGTGCTCGCGGCGTGAGCGAGGCGTCCATCACGTGGAAGCATGCGCTCAAAAACGCGCTTCCTCCCATCATCACCGTTATCGCCATTCAGTTCGCCGGCTGCTTCGCGGGCGCTGTCCTCACCGAGAACGTCTTTGCTTGGCCTGGCATGGGCACCATGATCACGTCGGCGATCGACAACCGCGACTACTCGCTTATCCAGGCGACAGTGCTCGTCGTCGCCATCGCGTTCGTCGTCATCAACCTCATCACCGACTTGCTGTACATGGTCATCAACCCCAAGGTTGCTGCTGAGGCGAAGAAGGGGGCCAACAATGTTTAAAGAGAAATCGGCAGCTGCGGCGACTTCCGGGGCCGAGATGGAAGTCGTTGACGGCGCCATCACCGAGGCAGCCAAAGAGGCGATGATCCAAAAGGAGCGCAAGGCTAACAGCGCATGGCGCAAGTTCATCAGGAACAAGTCTGCGGTCATCGGCCTCATCATCGTTATCGTGATGCTTGCAATCGGCATCTTCGCCCCGTTCATCGCGCCGTTCGATCCGAACGCCACGTCGATCACCGAGACGTATCTCGAGCCTGGCGTGAACGGCCACATCTTCGGCACCGACGATTTGGGCCGCGACCTGTTCAGCCGCATCGTCTACGGTGCGCGCATGAGTATCGTCGTCGCCATCGGATCGACGGTGCTCGGCGGTGTCATCGGCATTATCTTGGGCCTCGTCGCCGGCTTCATGGGCGGCATCGTCGACTCGATCATCATGCGCGTCATGGACGGCCTGTTCGCCTTCCCGTTCATCCTCCTGTCCCTGCTTCTGGTCACCATCTTGGGATCGGGCGTGTTCAACGTCATCCTCGCGATTGGTATCGGCAACGTGCCGCGGTTCGCGCGCGTGGTTCGAAGCAAGGTCATCGTTGCGAAGAACGAGGAATTCTGCAACGTCGAGCGCGTGCTCGGCGCATCGAACCTCCGTCTTATGGTGCTCCACATCCTCCCGAGTACGGTGTCCGAGGTCGTCGTCTACGCTACGCTCTGCGTCGGCGGCTCCATCATCGCCGAGGCCGGCCTGAGCTTCTTGGGCCTGGGCATTCTCATCCCGACGCCGTCTTGGGGAAACATCCTGCGAGGAGGTCAGACCTGCCTTGCAATCGCTCCGCATATCGCTACCATTTCGGGCTTGTTCATCTTCGTGGCTGTTATCGGGTTCAACCTGCTTGGTGACGGCATTCGCGACGTGCTCGATCCGAAGATGAAGAAGTAGGTGAGATTTATGGCAAACGAAGTTAACGGACAGGAAGCAAACGCCGGCTCTGCCGCCAATCCCGAGTCCGAGGTGCTTCTCGATGTGAAAAACCTCAAGACCTATTTTCATCTCGCGAGCGGCATAGCCCGCGCCGTCGATGGCGTCTCGTTCACCCTTTCACGAGGGGAAACGCTCGGCGTGGTCGGCGAGAGCGGTTCGGGCAAGTCGATGATGGCGAAAAGCCTCATCCGACTGTTCGAGGCCAACGCGCGCATCGAGGAAGGCTCGATCAAGTTTCAGGGCCGCGACGTGCTCTCCTTCGGGAAGAAGGAGCTGCGCGATTACCGCGGGCGCGATATCGGCATGATCTTCCAAGACCCCATGACCTCGCTCGACCCGGTGTTCAAAGTCGGGCAGCAGATGACCGAGAACCTGCGCATCCATCGCAACATGAGCAAGGCGGAGGCACGTGAGGTCGCGATCGCCGCGCTGCGTTCGGTGAACATCCCCAACCCCGAGGCACGCTTCAACTCCTATCCGTTCGAGCTTTCGGGCGGCATGTGCCAGCGCGTCATCATCGCTATGGCGCTCTGCTGCAACGCGAAGGTGATCTTGGCCGACGAGCCCACGACCGCTCTCGACGTTACCGTTCAGGCGCAGGTGCTCCACCTGCTTAAAGAACTGCAGCGCACGAACGACATCGGGCTTATGATCATCACGCACAACCTGGGCGTGGTGTGGGACGTGTGCGACCGCGCCATGGTCATGTACGCGGGCAAGGTGGTCGAGGCGGCCGACGTGAAGTCGCTCTACGCCAAACCCATGCACCCGTATACGTGGGGCCTGCTCGATTCCATGCCCTCGCTTTCTTCCGAGCGCAAAGCCGACCTTTCCACGATCCCCGGAACGCCGCCCGACCTGCGCCTTACGGGCAAGGCGTGCAACTTCGCCAACCGCTGCCCCTATGCGCAGGACATTTGCAGCAAGGAAGTTCCCGAGCTCGTTGAGGTCGAGCCGGGGCATCTCGTTGCCTGCCATAGGCAGACGCTCGATACGCATCTCGAACGCGCGAAAGGAGGCAAGTGATGAGCATCAACGCCAATGAGGAGACGGCTGCAACCCAGCCTGTCCCGAAATCGGGCGATGAGGCAGCGCCTGCCGACCCGAATGTCATTTTGAAGATTAGCGACCTGTCGAAGGACTTCGAAATCCGATCCGACAAGCTCGGCGAGAAGTCCCAGTACTTGCATGCGCTCTCGCGCGTGAACCTCGAGGTATACAAGGGCGAGACCCTCGGCATCATCGGCGAGTCCGGCTGCGGCAAGTCGACCCTGGGAAGGTGCCTTGTTCGCCTCCATGAGCCGACAAGCGGAACCGTCACATTCGAGGGCGAGCCGCTCGACTTCAAGAAAGACCGCGCACGCCGCCAGCGCCGCAGCGTTCAGATGATTTTCCAGGATCCCTACTCTTCGCTTAATCCGCGTAAGACCTGCGCGAAGATCATCGAAGAGCCGATGATTATCCATAAGACGGAGACCGATCCGAAGAAGCGCGAGGCTCGCGTTCGCAAGCTGATGGAGCTCGTCGGCTTAGGGAAGCGCTGATTAACTGAGGTTTTATCTTCCCGATGCGCCCTGCCGCCGAT
>JAUNWQ010000087.1 GCA_030540225.1 Coriobacteriia bacterium
AGGCGCAGTCGAGAGCTCCCACACCGGGCAGCTTTCGTTTTTCACCGGCACCTTGTCGGGCGCGCCCGTCGTCGTTGCTCAGTGCGACGTCGGCATGGTGAACGCGGCCGCTCACACGCAGCTGCTCATCGACCGCTTCGCCGTACACGGCGTGGTGAACACGGGCGTCGCAGGATCGCTTGACGCCTCGATCGACATCGGGGACATTGTGGTGGCGACTGACGCCGTGAACCACCTGATGGATGTGGGGAACCTAGGCTACGCCCCAGGGCAAACGCCGGGGCTTTCCACGCTCGCCTTCCCCGCCGACGAGGCGCTCCGGCGCGCGGCAGTGGACGCCGCAGCCGAGCTTGGCATCCAAACCTGGGAGGGCCGCGTGGCCTCGGGCGATGTCTTCGTGCGCGAGGACGCCGACAAAAACCGCATCGCCGACACGTTCGACGCGAGCTGTTGCGAGATGGAAGGCGCGGCGATTGCCCAGGTCTGCTGGCTGAACCGCGTTCCCTTCGCCATCGTGCGAGCCATCTCCGACAAAGCGGACGGCACCGATTACATCGACTACCCCACCTTCGAGGCGCAGGCGGCGCGCCAATGCGCTGCGCTCGTCACGCGGATGATAGGCCGCCTCGTGTAATGTCCGCCCAAACGCATACCGCCGCCCGCGCGCAAAAGCTGTTACGCCGCAAGGGAGCGCTCACGCCGCTGATCTTGGTCATGGGATTCATCGGCGCCTCGCTTCGCTACCTTCTGGAATGTGCGCTGCCCGCAAACGGCGGCTTTCCTGCAGCAACGCTCGTCATCAACATCTTCGGCTGCTTCGTGCTGGAGCTGGTGAACCAGTACGTGGGGCGTCGCATGCACCTGCCGGGCGCCCTGGTGAAATCGCTTGGCGTGGGGCTCGTCGGCGCCTTCACCACCATCTCGGCATTCTCGACCGAGTGCCTCGCTTTTCTGCAGGCAGGCGAGGTCGGCCTATGGGCAGCCTATATCGTAGCGACGCTCGCGACGACGTTTCTCGCCTCGCTTGCAGGGCATGCCGCATGCCGTGGCCTCGATGCTCGCCGCCTTGCGCGCATCGAACGGCGCCGCGAGGCCATCCATCGGGCACACGCCGCACGCCGAGCAAGGATGATGAGGGAAGCCGATAGGTCCAAAAGCCAAGCCCGAAGCGCATTCGCGCAGGAATGGGGCAGGCGTTGCGAGGATAACCCATCTTCGGAGGATTCCTCCCCCGAAGATGAGGGAGGCAAACGATGAGTCCTCTTCTGCTTGTCGCCGTAGGATTCGGCGGTGCCTTAGGCGCGCTTTGCCGCAGCAAGGCAACGGGCTTTCTCAAGGCACGCTCGCATGGGGATTTCCCCACAGCGACGCTGATCATCAACATCTGCTCGTGCACTTTGGCGGGAATCGCCTTGGCAGTTCAGGCGGACCTCAATGAGATTCTCTACCTCGCGGCAACTATGGGATTTCTCGGCGGGTTCTCCACCCTGTCGACCATGAACTACGAGGCGGTGGAGCTTGTCCTGGCCGACAAGCGAGCGCTCGGCGCAGGATACCTTGCCGCGACTTACGCGAGCACCCTCGGCGCCGCGGCGATCGGGTTCGCCATCGCGAGCGCGGTTATGTAGTCCTCGCGCCCAGCCGCCATCATGCCTTCCGCGGCAACTGCGGAGCTCTCGCCATTCGGCACGCCCTTATCGTCCGCGCTGTTCGCAGCATCCGCACCGCCTGCACCGTCTGCGCCGGGCGCACCTTCAGCGCCGCCTGCGCCGTCCACGCCGCTCGCGCCGTCCGCGGCATCCGCAGCGACGCCTTCCCCACCAGGCGCGACGGCACGATACGTGTCCGCCTTGTTACCCGGCACGGCGGAAGGCTGATAGGAGGCCCCATCCGATGCGGCATGCCACAGGCCGTCCGCCCCAGGGATATCCCCAGCGCTCGGCTGCGGCAGGAAGCAATTGCCCCCCACCCAGGCGAAAGACTCACCGAGCGTCACCTCCGCAAGCGATGAGCAGCCGTAGAACAGATTCACCATCGTCTCCGCACTTGATGTGTCGAACGAAGACAGATCGAGGGTTCGAAGCGAGGAGCAGCCGTAGAAGAGGTGGCTTATATTCTTCGCCGCCGACGTATCGAACGAGGAAAAATCGAGCGAAGCGAGCGAGCTGCATCCCGAGAACATATGGTTGAAGTCGGTGACGGTTGATGTCTTTATGCCAGTAAAGTTCACCGACTCGAGAGCGGAACAGTTGGCGAACAGATAGCTTAGGTTCCTTGCAGATGACGTGTCAAGAAGCGAGAGATCGATCCGCTTAAGTCCCGAGCAACCCGAAAACATCCCGTAGAACGTCTCAGCTTTGGCAGTTGACGCCCTCGACAGATCGAGCTCGATCAAAGACTTGCACCCGTAGAATACCTGCGAAAGATCGGTAGCGGCGGCGGTATCGAACATCGACACATCAAGGGAGGCAAGCGACTCGCAGTTGTAGAACATCGACGCGAAGGTAGTCGCGTTGCTCGTCTCGAAGTGCGATAAATCAAGGGACCTAAGCGAACTGCAGCCGTAGAACATCTGCTCGAACGAGGTTGCGCCAGACGTCTCGAACGACGAGACATCAAGCTCCTCAAGGGAGGCGCATCGATAGAACATTTGCCTATAGTCTTTTCCGCTCGATGTGTCCCAACCCGCAAGATTCACATTCCGAAGCGATGAGCAATCCTGAAACACGTCGGCGAACGATCTGACAGCGCTTGTGTCGAGCGCAGAAAGGTCGATATCAGTAAGGGATTTGCACCTTGAAAAGGCATATCCCAGGCTCGTCGTCTTCGATGTATCGAGCTTTGACAGGTTGACCGACAAGAGATTGTTGCACTCAAAGAACCATGCGTACATCGTTTGCGGGGCGACGCCGTCATCGACAACTGCGACGCGCTCGATTTTGCGCGCGACGCTCCTCCATGGCGGAGTGCTCTTCGTGTTCTCGATATTTGCGTATACTGTCGTCGCCGTCTTGCCCTCGAAGACGCTTCCCTCGACGGGAAGAGCACGGCGCTTATAGAAGGTGAGCGAGGCGTCGTCTTCCGAATAGACGGCAAACGGGACGGAGTCCGGATCGCTGGGTTCCGTCGACTGGGCGCAGAAGAGGAATGACGCCGAAAGCAGCGTCACCGGGTGCTGGGATGCTTGCTCGAACAGGTCGGCGTGCGCGGTGGGATCGATCTGGGACACCGCCCAGCTCACGTCGAGCGACCCCTTCGCGGGGACGACCAGCGTCGGGTCGTAGGAAGCAAAGCCTCCTGAGTAATCGAGCAGCGTCGAGCTGCCCGCCTTCGCCGATATCGAGATTCCGTCGTAGTCAGTTTTCGCCGAGGCCATGGCGAGACGAGCCGGAATGCTTCCCGTGTTCTCCACCTTCCACGAAGTCGGCGTCGCGACCGTCCCGTCGGAGAGCAGCGCGCACGGCACAGTCGTGGGCATGGTCACCACGATTGTATCGTCATCTGCCGACGCGCCAGCCCCGCCCTCGTCAGCGTATGCGGGCGCAAAGGGGAAGGCGAGGCACCATGCCACCGCAAATGCCGCCGCGAACAAGACCGCAGCGACATTCCATGTTCCCGTTATTGCCCGCACGCGACGCATGTGATGCAGTTATTTGCTACTGCGCAGCACCGGAAGCGACGGTCCAGGTGATGGTCGCAGCCTTTTGGGGCGTCGAGATGTCAGCGGTCACGCGCGCGATCTTCGCGTTGGTGATGTCGAGGGAGATCGCGTCGTTCGCGGAATCGGCGTAGCCCATGTTCCATGCCGTATTGGCAGAAGTATCGACGGAAGCGGCAGCCTGCAAGCCGTTGACCATGAACTGGAAGGCGTTCGCGTCGGTGCCCGCCGTCACGTCAGCGACGAGCTTGAACGGGGACTGCTCGGTGACGGCCATGTTTACCACGTGAATCGGGAAGACTGACTTGTTCTGGATCTGAAGGGTATCCGCAGAGGGAGCCAGCATCGTGCCGTCTGCCTTGGCGACGAAGGGGATCTGCGTCGGCACCGAGAACGACAGGTTGTCGCCATCGGGATCGGGGGTCACGGACTGGATGGTGACGTCCGTCGACTGAGAGGTGGTGCCGTCGGCGAAAGCGAGGGCGGGGGTCGCGATGGCGGTGGCCATGACGAGGCTTACGGCCAGCGCACCCACGCGCGCCTTGAACTTGTTGCTTGCGTCCATGAAAGGACTCCTTTCTTGTCAGAAACGGGCCCCTCCCGCTTCATACCTGCTTATGCTGCCGAGATACTTCGGCAGCTTGACACCTTGTTGATTTCGAATTGTACGCCTTATTTGGCCTTACTGGCTCTCGCTTAAGTCGGCTGCGACGATGGTGACGGAAACGGACTGGGGGTTGCCCGACGGCGCGCCGGTCTCGGGGTCGCACCCCTGCACGGTCACAGTCGCAGATCCTTCATGAGCATCTGGCGCTTCGCACCATTCGACGACCTCGCCGGGGGCAATAAGCCCGGAGTTGTACAGCTCGATGCCGTCCTGCGAAAGGGTGAACGTTTGCGAGAACTTGTTTTCCGCTACGTTCGAAACGTTCACGCGCACCTTCCCGTCGGCCAGCTTGGGCTTCGCCGACACGGAAATCGTCATGCGCGACTCCTCCGCCTGACGGTTGAGCTCGGCAATAACTTCTTCGTCGCTTTTGCCCTCGTGGGTTTGCACGGTCGCGCCGGGGTCAGCCTTAGGTTGGGCGAATTGCCACATCGCGCAGCTGCCGATGGAAAGAAGCAGCAGAAGGAGCAGTATCAGAATGATGACGCGCCACTTCTTTTTGCGCGAGTTATCTTCTTGTTCTACTTCGCTCAATTCCCCACCCTTCGACATTTTTCGCGGATGGATTATCGCAAAGCTCGCCCCTCGCGACAAGATATAAACTCAAACAGCACAATACTGAGAAGGCTAATCACGATGCGACACGTAATATCCCGCATCTTCTACCGCGCGCTCGATAGCATCGCGGTCGATGGCGGATTTCGCCAAGATGTGCGCCGTACCCGACGCCAGGTCGACTGTCGCCCACGTTCCCGGCTGCGCATTGAGGACGTTTTGCACGCGCTCGACGCACTTTTCGCAGGTCATCCCCTTCACTCGCACATCAAGCGAGAAGGGATAGTTCGCTTCGTCGGTGTCTTCCACCGTGACAGCAGCCACCTTCTTCGCCTTGGGGGCTTTCGGGCCGCCGCCGCAGCAGTCATCCTTGAGCGAGAACACGCGGTAGGCGTGGCGGACCGCGAAGACCATAAGGATTGCGATAACGACGATGATGATCAAGGTTGGTGCGTTCATGTGGCAGCTCCTCCGAAAGCCTTCGCTTCTTGGATAAGCAAGAAGTTTTCCATTTGATACTTTCGGCAGTGTACCACGAGAAGTTAGCGAGGGAAAACCATCGTGAAAGAAGACGTCACAGAGTATCCATATACCCTTAGGGGGTATATGGGAATACAAGTGGCGTTCCCTTTCCTTCAAACCATCTACCTGCGCATAACAAAAATCAGCCAGTTCTTGACACCGCCAGAATACAAGAATCAGGCAGTTTGCTTGCAAGCTTCTGAACGGCTTCTTTCTCGGAATAACGATTCTTCGACATATCCCGTCACCTCACAGGCAGAAAGACATGTAGAGAGGCAAGTACTGACGATTGCCTTCAACCTTGAGCTGCTTGGGGTGGAGGACGTATTCATCACCGATGCGATCGGAATAACGCTTGGCAAAATCGTCGAGCGATACCGTCGAATACGCCTTTGAAGACTTGACCTCGACGGGACAGATTCTCGGCTTGCCCGCGGCGTTCGAGTAGCCACGCGTAATCAGGAAGTCGATTTCTCTGGGTCGCAGCCGTCCGCCCTCCCGCAATGAGGGCTCATCCCAGCTATAGTAGAAGAGTGAGTGGCCACGAGCTCGAAGCTGCTGCGCAACGACGTTCTCCACGAGCATTCCCCTATTGACGGAGACGCGGCCAAACTGAATGTCCCTGTGTATGTCCAGAAGCTCAGGGCCATCGTCAAACGCCAAACTCACGAGTAAACCAGTATCGGCAAGATAGCACTTGAGGGAAGACGAATCGGCATGAAGGCGATAACCCACATTGGGGTCATTGCAAAGACAGCAAGGGTTGACCAGATGGGCATCGGCGAGCCAGCTCAGGGCCGGCTCGAACTGCTCGAATCTATCGCCACCGTCAAGGTTGGAGAATTTGAACCTCTTGCTTGCGCATGAAAGCTCGCCTGGGACGTCATCGAAAACAGCCCTTGCTCGCCTTGCCTCGGTTCCGCCAAACTTCTGCATATCCTCACGATAAAGATCGATGATTTGTCTCTTTATCTTGTCAGGCCGCCTGAAGTCGGCATCCTCGACAAACGCCTCGACCACCTGGGGCATGCCCCCAACAAGCATGTATTCGCTAAAGAGGCGGCTGCACTTTGCATGTACGGGATCGGGCAGCGGAATAAGGCCGTCGCGACAGCGACGAATCTCTTGGGCATACACGTCTAGCCCATTTGCCCAGAGATACTCCTCGAAGTCCATAGGATCCAAGCTAACGCGTTCCTCCTCCGAAGGGATGACTATCTTCTCCACGTTCTTGCGAATCGAGATGAGCGAACCCGTCTCTATGTAGTCAAAGCGGCCATCCGCTACCAGATGTTTGACGTACTCCCTCGCCACGGGAAAGCGCTGCACCTCATCGAATATGATGAGGCCGTTTCTGGGCGTGAGCAGCTTTCCGTAGTTGAGCTGCAGCATCCTGAGAAAAGTGTCGATGTCCGCCCTTTGGTCACGGAACAAATCGAATGTAGCCTTGTCCGCCTTGGAGAAGTCGATGTAGATATGGTCGGCATACTCGCGTTTAGCAAACTCCAAAGCAAGAGTCGTCTTCCCAACGCGACGAGCGCCCTCGACGAGAATTGCCGTTCTCCCCTGAGACTCGCGCTTCCACTCGAGAAGACGGTCGTAACACTTGCGGCGAAAGACAGGTGCCATCTCTTCATCTCCAAGCCATCTACCAGCACATTACAAAAATCAGGCAGTTCTTTAGCTCGAAATTATACAAGAATCAGCCAGTTCTTGACACCGTCAGAATACAAGAATCAGCCAGTTTGCTTGCATCGCACGATAATGGGACGCAAAAGCATGTTGAGGCAGAGGCAGCTATCTCGCAAGCTTTCCGAAGTGGGCCTCTGCTATGGCATCAAGCTGGGCGCGGATGCCGTCGAAGTCTGTGGGTTGACCTGCCTCGATATCGAACGCTTCGGCAATACCAGCGATGATCGACTTTCTGTTGACTTCG
>JAUNWQ010000088.1 GCA_030540225.1 Coriobacteriia bacterium
ACGTTGAACTGGGATTTATCGATGTGATAGGTGTCGTCGGCGGGGGAGAGCACCTCGGATTCGTCGATGTAGTCGATGTCGATGGCCTGCAACACCTGCGCTTCCACGAAATGCCCGATGCGGCACTTCGCCATGACGGGGATGGACACGGCCTCTTGGATCCCTTTGATCATCTTCGGGTCGCTCATGCGGGACACGCCGCCCGCCGCGCGGATGTCGGCGGGAATGCGCTCGAGCGCCATGACGGCGCAGGCTCCGGCCTCTTCGGCGATGCGCGCCTGCTCGGGTGTGGTGACGTCCATGATGACGCCGCCCTTGAGCATCTGGGCGAGCTGGCGATTCAGCGCAACACGTTCGGTTGCGGTTTGCGGTTCTGACATTTCCTACTCCTTCTATCGGCATTTGATAGTTTGGCATCATACTTCCGATTTGAACCTGTTAACATGGTCAAATTACGAGTAATAAATAAGACCAGATTGAGGCGAGGGCGAGAAATGCTGTCTTACGACATGGGCGAGCGAGGGAATGCGAGCCGCTACGACTACCTTTATCGGTGCATCCGCCACGATATCGCCCACGGGAACATCTTGCCTGATGAAAAGCTTCCCTCCAAGCGAGCCCTCGCGCGCAACCTCGGCGTGAGCGTCATCACGGTCGAGGCTGCCTATGCCCAGCTCATCGCGGAAGGCTATGTTCGCGCCGAAGAACGCAGGGGCTACTTCGCGTGCGAGCTTTCCCCTGCTGCGCGCGGCTGGCGGCAGGGCGCAGCGCGCAATAGGGGAAATGCGCGGACCGGCGGCGTTTCCGGAGGTGCCGCCGGACAGCATAGTTTCGCTTCCGAGGGCGCGACGGGGAGGCATGCCGCGTCTCCGGACTCCGATGCAACCCAGTCGCCCGCCGCTTCCTCTGAGCGAAGGCTTGTGTCCCTTCGCTTTCCGGCGCATGCGCTCGGTGACTCCCCGTTCTCCGATTCCGCGGGCGACCCGATGACCTTCGTGCCTTCGTCGGGGGCTGCGGCGACGGCGCTCTTCCCCTATCAAACGTGGGCGCGCGTGATGCGCCGAACGCTCACTGAAGAATCCTCGGCGACGCTTGCGGAGGCGGCGCTTGCCGCAGGGTCCCCGCGCTTGCGCCAGGCGATAGCCTCCTACCTGCGCGAATACCGCGGAATGGAGATGCCTGCCGAGCGCATCGTCATCGCCGCAGGGTCGCAGACGCTCTACCAGCTGATCGTCCAGCTGCTGGGGCGTGAGCGCACCTTCGCGACGGAATGCCCGGGGTATCCGCTGCTCGGGCGCATATATGGCGCCCAGAATGTGCATTGCGCGAGCATTCCTCTCTCCGCAGGCGGCATCGACATTGCGGCTCTGCGCGAAAGCGGCGCGAGCGTGGCGCACGTGATGCCCGCGCATCAGTTTCCGACGGGAGTCGTCATGTCCGCAGCCTGCCGGCGAGACTTGCTCAACTGGTCGCGAACGGACGAGGCGCGGGCGTTTTCCGCCGCGGGGCCGCGGGGCCGTTTCATCGTTGAGGACGACTACGACGCGGAATTCCGCATGTCGGGGCGCCCGATCTCGCCGCTTGCGAGCGTCGATGTGGCGGGGCGCGTCATCTATTTGAACTCGTTCACGAAAAGCCTCGGCGCGGCATTCCGCATCGCCTACATGGCCCTCCCCGAGGAACTTGCTGCGCAATTCGAGCTCAACCTGGGGTTTTATTCGAATACGGTAAGCCCGCTCGAGCAACTTGCCCTTGCGCGGTTTATCGAGCAAGGACACTACGAGCGGCATGTGAACCGCCTGCGCACTCACGCGAAACAGCTGCAGGACGAGCTGGTGCGCCGTGTGCGCGAAAGCTCCCTTGCCGAGGATGTCGCGTTCGAAGGGCTCGACCGGGGGCTGTACTTCTCGATGCGCGTGCGGAAGAGCGCGCAGGTTCGCGCCGTAGGGGCGCTGCAGGCGGCGGGCGTGCGGCTGACGCTTTTGGGGAAGGGCCCGCTTGCCTGGTCTGACGCGCAGACGGGGGAGTCGGTCTTCGCCGTCAACTGCGAGAGCCTCGAGATCGGGAACCTCGTCTTGCCGTAGCGCCGCGGGGTTCAGGGTCCTCTCGTCCTCGCCTCGATGGCCCGCCTTGAGCCTTGCCGACTTAGATTTCATATGCGTCATCTTCATAATTCCTGCATACCAAAATTTGCGTTAGCGCAGGTCAATCGTTTGAGCAACACTTTGGCAAAAAATCTCAGCGAAATTCAGAAGCAAACTTGACAGCACCGCACTTAGATTTTATAGTACGCAATATCGAACGGGTGGGTCGATAGGAAAGCTGCGAAAACTCGGAGCAGCTCTTCTGAAAGCCTCCCCTCGAAACCACGGTAACTATCTCTACAAAGGAGAGGAAACATAATGTCTAAGATTCTCGGTATTGACTTGGGCACCACGAACTCGGCAATGGCAGTTATGGAAGGCAGCGAGCCTGAGATCCTCGTGAACGCCGAAGGCGATCGCACCACCCCGTCGGTCGAGGGCTTCCGCAAGGACGGCGAGCGCGTCGTCGGCAAGGCCGCGAAGAACCAGGCAGTCACCAACCCGGAGAACACGGTTTCTTCCGTCAAGCGTTTCATTGGTCGTTCCTTCAACGAGACGAAGGCTGAGCAGGCCAAGGTGAGCTACAAGGTCGAGGCAGGCAAGGACGGCCGCACGGTCATCGACATCGAGGGCAAGACCTACACCCCCGAGGAAATCTCGGCAATGGTGCTCCAGAAGCTGAAGACCGACGCGGAGAAGCAGGTCGGCAGCCCCATCACCCAGGCCGTCATCACCGTGCCCGCGTACTTCAACGACGCGCAGCGCCAGGCGACGAAGGACGCTGGCAAGATCGCCGGCCTCGAAGTGCTCCGCATCATCAATGAGCCGACGGCAGCTGCTTTGGCTTACGGCCTCGATAAGACCAACAAGGACGAGAAGATCCTCGTGTTCGACCTCGGCGGCGGCACCTTCGACGTGTCCATCTTGGAGCTCGGCGACGGCGTCTTCGAGGTTGCTGCAACCGCTGGCGACAACCAGCTCGGCGGCGACGACTGGGATCACCGCGTCATCGATTGGCTGGCCGACAAGTTCGCGGCTGACAACGGCGGCATCGACCTGCGCCAGGACAAGATGGCGCTGCAGCGCTTGAAGGAAGCGGCGGAGAAGGCGAAGATGGAGCTCTCCTCCACCACGCAGGCGAACGTCAACCTGCCCTTCATCACGGCTGACGCCACCGGCCCGAAGCATCTGGACTACACGCTGACCCGCGCGGAGTTCGAGCGCATCACCAAGGATCTGCTCGATCGCTGCCGCAAGCCTGTTGAGCAGGCGCTGCGCGACGCGAGCATGTCCCAGGGCGACATCGACGAGGTCATCCTCGTCGGCGGCTCCACTCGCATGCCGGCCGTTCAGGAGCTCGTGAAGAGCATGACGGGTAAGCAGCCGAACATGTCGGTGAACCCGGACGAGGTCGTTGCTATGGGCGCGGCTGTTCAGGGCGGCGTGCTCGCTGGCGACGTCGAGGGCATCCTGCTTCTCGATGTTACCCCGCTGTCCTTGGGCGTTGAGACCATGGGCGGCATCATGACCAAGATGATCGACCGCAACACCACCATCCCGACCCGCAAGACTGAGGTTTACTCCACCGCCGCCGACAACCAGACGTCTGTGGAAATCCACGTCCTGCAGGGCGAGCGCCAGATGGCGAACGACAACAAGACGCTTGGCCGCTTCCAGCTCTCTGGCATCCCGGCTGCTCGTCGCGGCGTTCCGCAGATCGAAGTCACCTTCGACATCGACGCGAACGGCATCGTGAACGTTTCCGCTAAGGATCTGGGCACGGGCAAGCAGCAGCAGATCACGATTTCCGGTTCCACCGCGCTTTCCGACGATGAAGTCGACCGCATGGTGAAGGACGCCGAGACGCACGCCGCCGAGGACGCTCAGCGCAAGGAAGAGATCGAGACGCGCAACAACGCCGATTCCCTCGTGAACGCGACGCAGCAGACCCTCGATGAGCTGGGCGACAAGGCTCCGGCCGATGCGAAGGCCGCTGCCGAGTCCGCTATCGCCGAGGCGAAGAGCGCGCTTGAGGGTACCGACATCGAGGCCATCAAGGCCGCGGTCGAGAAGCTCCAGCAGGCAGGCTACAAGCTTGCCGAGGTCGTGTACTCGCAGAACGGCGGCGATCCCGCGGCTGCGGCTGCCGCAGCGGCCGGTGCCCAGGGCGGCGCGGCTCCTGCCGACGACGACACGATCGAAGCTGACTACGAAGTCGTCGACGACGACAAGAAAGAAGGCAAGTAATCGCTATGGCGAAATCTGGAAAGGACGACGCCGTGAGTATTCCCATCGATGATGCCAACACGGGCGCAGAGGCTCCCTCCTCCCCAACCTGCGCCAACGATAGCGCCACCGCGGCCGATGCGAAGTCGGCTGCGGAGGGCGCTGCCGCCGAAACGGTAGAGGCCGAAGTGCTCGAGGGCGAGCCCGAGGAAGCGGAAAAGTCCGCCGAGAGTGCCGAGGGCGAGAAACTTGCCGATGACGCGGAAGCCGAAGCCGAGAAGGCTGCCGCCGAGCTTGCCGCCGCGAAGGCCGAGGCTGCCGAGTGGAAAGACAAGTTCATGCGCCTTCACGCCGAGTGGGACACCTATCGCAGGCGCACGAACGAGCAGCGCGAAGCTGAGAAGGTCCGCGCCGCGGAGAAGCTGGTCACGAGCCTGCTTCCTGTGATCGATGACTTTGAGCGCACGATTGACTACGCCGAGAAGAATGGCGAGGGCGAGCTGCTCGGAGGCGTCCGCGCGGTGCACTCCAAGTTCGTCGGCGTGCTCGAGAAGGACGGTGTGGAAGTGATCGACCCGGCCGGCGAGGCGTTCGATGCGCTGGAGGCCCAGGCGGTCGCGACCGTTCCCGACACGGAAGCGTTCGACGAGACGGTCCATGAGGTGTACCAAAAAGGGTACCGCCTTGGAGCGAAGGTCATCAGGCCCGCTATGGTTACGGTAACCACCGGCGGTCCGAAGCGACCCAAGCCCGAAGAGGACGAAACCGAAGAGTAATTCATGGGGGCGGGCGCGTGAGTCCGCCCTCGTTTTTCAAGTGAGAAAGGCAGGTGGTCGTGTATGCCGGCAACTCCGGATTACTACAAAACGCTGGGCGTTCCGCGCACGGCGTCCACCGATGAGATAAAGAAGGCGTTTCGCAAGCTCGCGCGCAAGCACCATCCCGACGCGGGCGGCGACGAGGCCAAGTTCAAGGAACTCAACGAAGCCTACGAGGTGCTCTCCGACGACAAGAAGCGCAAGCTCTACGACCAGTACGGCACGGCGAACGAGAATCAGATTCCGCGCGGCTGGGGCGGCGGCCAAGGCGTGAACGTCGAGGACATCTTCGGCGGCATGGGCGGTGCCGGCAGCTGGGCCGATATCCTGGAGAGCATCCGCCGTGGCGAAGGCGCCTTCGGCACGGAATGGGATTTCGGCAACTTCGGCGGTGGCGGACGCCGTGGCCCGCGCCCTCAGAAGGGTAAGGACATGAACGTCACCTTGAACGTGACGTTTGATGAGGCGTTCTGCGGTACCGAGAAGCGCGTGACTGTTCGCATCCCCGGCAAGGACGCCCCCGAGACCTTCACGGTGAAGGTTCCCGCGGGCGCCGTCGACGGTGGCAGGCTTCGCTTCCGCGGCAAGGGCGGCTTGGGCTCCGACGGCGGCGAGGCGGGCGATCTGCTCATCACCACCAAGATCGAACCCCATCCGTACTTCTCGCGCGACGGCGCCGACGTGCTCGTCGACGTGCCGGTCACCGTGGCGGAGGCGGCGCTCGGAGGCAGCGTCGTCATTCCCGCGCCGGATGGCTCAAAGGTGCGCGTGAAGGTTCCCGCCGGAACGCAAAGTGGGACGAAGCTCACGGTTCGCGGCAAGGGCGCACCGCGAGTGAAGGGGCAGGGCTCGGGCGACCTGAAGATCAAGGTTGTCGTTAAGGTTCCTGAGCATTTGAACGATGGACAACGCAGGGCCCTGGAGGAATTCCAGGCTGCGACGAGCGAGGACGTGAGGACATGGTAATGGACGACCGCAACAGACCCCTGTACATGATCAGCGTGGCAGCGGAGCTTGCGGGAGTACATCCCCAGACGCTGCGCGCGTACGAGCAGAAAGGCCTCGTCACGCCGCAGCGAACGAGCGGCAACACCCGCATGTACTCGCAGGCCGACATCGAACGGCTCGGGCTTATCAACGAGCTCACCAACGAGGGCATCAACCTTGCGGGCGTGACGCGCATCCTCGATTTGCAAGGGCGTTTGGACGCGCGCGACGAGGAAATCGACGACCTGCACAAGCGGGTGCGCCGCCTTGCCGACCGCGTGCATGAGCTCGAGACGCGCGAAAGCGTGAACTCGCTCGTGCAAAACGACGTCGGCAGCGTCACCCCGGGCGCCATCGTCTTGCGGCGCCTCTCTTAAATGGCAAACCATCTCCTTATGAAGGAGGCTTAGATTATGAGGTTAGACAAGCTAGCAATCACCGCCCAGGAGGCGTTCCAGAACTCCATGGGCGTGGCAAGCGATGCCGAATCGGCCGTTATCCAGCCGATTCACCTGTTGAAGGCATTGCTCGATGCCGACGAGAACAACCTCGCGGCAATCATCAAGCGCATCGGCGCCGATCCGGTGCAGCTTGAGCGCAACGTGAACGAAGAGGTTGAGCGCGGTCCGAAGTCGCAGGGCGGCATGCCCATGCCGATGCCGGGCAACGACCTCATGAAGACGATCGACAACGCGGTGAAGGCGGCCGAGAAGCTCGGCGACAGCTACGCCACGAGCGAGCATCTGCTCATCGCGCTTTCGGAGGACAAGGGCGCGGCTGGGCGCATCTTGAACGCCGTGGGCATCACACGCAAGAACATCGAAGCTGCCTACGAGGAGCTTCGCGGCGACACGCGCGTGACCGATCAGCAGGAAAAGGCCCAGTTCGAGGCCTTGGAGCAGTATGGTCAGAACCTCACCCAGCAAGCGCGCGAGGGCAAGCTCGACCCGGTGATCGGCCGCTCTGAGGAAATCCGCCGCACCATCCAGGTGCTTTCCCGCCGCACCAAGAACAACCCGGTGCTCATCGGCGAGCCGGGTACGGGCAAGACGGCCATCGTCGAGGGACTTGCGC
>JAUNWQ010000089.1 GCA_030540225.1 Coriobacteriia bacterium
CGGTCGAATTCCAGCGGCGGGTCGAAGGGGCCGGCCTCGATGGCTATGCCCTTCTCGCCCAGGAAAGCGACGAACCCGTCCATGTCCGCAACGCGCAGCGCCAGGTGATTCAGGCATTCGGCTGCCTTGCCGCACGTCGTTTTGTCCTCGCACTCGAGCAGCTCGAACGCGGTGCCCATGCCCTTCATCCAAGCCATCTTGAGCGGCTTGTCGCCTTCCATGGCATCGGATTTGAAAAGGAGTTTGCAGCCGAGGACATCCTTGTAAAAGGCGATCGACTCATCGATATCGCGACAGTAGATGCCGGCATGTTGGAGTGTCAGTTCCATCTTTAACTCCATTCCGCCGCCCGAAGTCGAGGCGGGCGGCTGTCGATTGGCGGGTCGGGGATGCGGGCCGCGCACGTGCGATCCCGCACTCCCCTGCCGCTGCTTAAGGGGGACTAACCCTGGTCGCTCGAGGTGGCTGCCATGACCTCGGCAACCGTGGCGTTCTTCATGCGAAGCTCGGAGATGCACGCGACATCGGCATCGAACTCGGTGACGCTCGCGAGGTCGCCCTCGAACACGTCGTCGGTGCCGGTGCGCGGCTTCGTCAACTCGATGGCCTTCACGGCATCGTAAGGAATGAGCTGCTCCTTGGGCGGATTGGCCTTCGCGACCCAGTTCGGGTTGGTCAAAGTCGGGCTCGGCATGGTCTCGATCTGGCTCACGTTGCCGTACTTCTCGCGAAGCTCGTCGATCGGGCCGAAGTCGAGGGCGCGCATGGGGCACGATGCCACGCAGAGCGGCAGCTGGTCGTTTTCCAGGCGATCGATGCACATGGTGCACTTGCTCATCTTCGTGCCCGGCTCGTCGCTGGCGAACTTGGGCGCGCCGTAGGGGCAGGCTTCGAAGCAGTGGCGGTCGCCTTTGCACTTGTCCTGGTCGACCAGGACGGCGCCGTACTTGTCTTCCTTAAAGATTGCGCCGCTCTCGCAGGCAGCAGCGCAGACGGGGTTGTCGCAGTGGCCGCAGTTGAAGGCGAGGATGCCGATCGAGGGGTTGGGGAAGCGCCCCTTCTCCCACATGTACACGCTCATCCACTTCTCAGGGCCGGGCGCGATGTCGTACCAGTCCTTGCATGCGACGGAGCATGCCTTGCAGCCATAGCAGCGGCTCTGGTCAAAGAAGAATCCGTACTGGGTCATGGTTATTCCCCTACCTTTCTGATCTCAACCAAGCCTGCCGTCAGCAGCGCGCCGACGATGTGCGGCAGATGGGTGTCGCCGATGAGCAAGTTGCAGTTGCCTGCGGTGTCGATGCCGTAGGGCATGAGCTTCGTCTTGCGGACGTGGTCGAACTTGGACCACTCGCCATGGGCGATGGAAACCGTACCGGGGAGCAGCTTGGAGGAAACGTATGCGGTGATCTCGACCTCGCCGAACTGGTTGTAGACCAGCACGCGGTCGCCCGTCTTGATGCCGCGGTCGGCGGCGTCTGCCGGGGACATGCGAACCATGTGCTCGTAGCAATCGCCCTTGAGCCAGGGGTTCTGGTCGTTGGCGGAGTGCTGGCGGTACGTGGAAACCGGCGTGACCATGGACAGCGGGTAGTTCTGCGTCCAGGGGTGGTAGTAGCTGTCGTTGGCGGGCACGTCCTGGTAGGTCGGCTGCCAACGCGGGTAGGCGTCGTAGAGTCCGCCGTAGCGCGTCTTGGTGAGGTCGGTGTTCTTGACGTACGAGCTCTCGAACTCGATCTTGCCGGACGGGGTCTTGAACGGCGAGCGGTCCCACTCAACGGTGTTCTTGAAGGGATAGAACCATTCGCCTGGCTCGCCGGGAACGCGCACGATCGGCAGCTTCACGAACTCCTCCCACGGGCGCGGCTCGATGCCGTTGTAGGCCAAGATGCCCGTCTCGTCTTTCGCCCACTCCTCGTAGGCGGGCTTGTAGATGCGCTCGATGACCTGCTCGTCCCACTCGCGCCAATCCGTGACGTCGAGCATCTTGGGGTTGTACTTGTCCGCGAAGCCGAGGCGGCGCGCCAGCTCCATCCAGACCCAGTCCTTGGAGCGGATCTCTCCCGGAGGGTTCACGCCCTTGCCGGCGAACAGGAAGTAGTTCATCATGCCCGACGGCGAGCCCCAGAAGCGGTTGATGCCGAAGAAGTGCATGTCGGTCGACTCGAACTGGATGATCGGCGACGGCAGCACGATGTCGAGGAACTCCATGGAAGGCTGGTCGTTGAAGTACTGCCAACCCCAGGAGAATTCCATGTTGGCGAAGCCCTTCATGCGCTTGGAGACGTTGTGCTGGTTGTTGATGTAGTTGTTGGGGATGATGGCCATCTTCAGGCACGGCAAGGGGCTGTCGGGTGGGCAGCCGATGCGGCGGCGGAACTCGTCTTCGGTGATCTCGCCTGCGGCATAGAGCCTCTGGCAGTGCATGAGCTCGGTCACCTTGTTGTTGTTGTTCGTGATCGGGTTGACGACATCGCCCGGAATCTGGCCCGTATTGGGGACGGGCGCGAAAATGCGCGGCTGGGTAACCAGGTTGGCGCCGCCGCCCTCACAGCCGCCGGGGATGGAGAGGTTGCCGGTCATCGCCTGGAGCAGCATTGCGACTGCTGCCGCGTAGTCGCCCAGGTTGCGCTTGGAAACGCCGTACATCTGGTGGAGATGGACGGGCTTCATCTTCGCGTAGTAGCGCGCGAACTCGCGGATGGTCTCGGCGGGGATGCCGGTGATGGGCTCTGCCCACTCGGGATCGTGCACGACGCCGTCGACCTCGCCTGTGATGTATTTGCGCCACTCCTCGAAGCCGTCAGGCTCGACCCACTTGGCGACGTAGTCGTGGTCGTAGAGGTCCTCGGTGTAGAGGACATGGGCCACAGCCAGGCCAAACGCGGTGTCGGTGCCGGGGCGGATGGGAATCCACTGGGCGCCTAGGACCTCGGCGCTCACGTTGTACACGGGGTCGATGAGGATGAATTTGGTGCCGCGCTCCTGCGCGAGCTTCATGTAGTACGGGACCATGCCGAACCAGGAGACCATCGGGTCGAAGCCCCACAGGACCACGAGATTGGAGTTCAAAAGGTCAGGTGCCTCGAATCCCGGATAGGCGTCGGAGGTGCCCTTGATCAGGCAGTCCGTCAGACGAACGCCCAGATGGAAGTCTTCTGCAGCGGCACTGCCGGAGGTGGAGTGGTCGCCCCAGCCGGTGATGGTGCCAGGCATATACGACGCGAACGGGAAGTCAGAGCTCTCGAATGCGACGTAGTAGCAGTAGTACAGCCAGGGATGGTCGGGGTTCTCCTTCGCCATGACGCGCATCTTCTCGGCGATGGTGTCGAGCGCCTCGTCCCAGGAAATGCGCTCGAAGTGGCCGCGCCCGCTGCCCTTCCCCCCCACGCGCTTCATCGGGTAGAGCAGGCGGTTCTCGGAGTAGAGCTCTTGGCGCCACGCATGACCCATCGGGCACGCGCGGGCCTGCAGCATGCCGGTCTGGACGGCGTTCTCGTCGTCGTCTTCGCGCGCGATGCCCGCGTTCACGGAATCATCGGGCTCGATCGAGACAACTTTGCCGTCTTTGATGCCGCACTTGATCAAGCACGTGGCATCCCAGCAGCCGTTGTTGTGGCACGTGGTGTAGAAGTAATCGACACCCTCGTGACGCTCGTTGTACTTCTCGACTAACGAATCTCTTGACATGGCCCCTCCTTCTCCATAGGGAACTAGCTCGCTTGGAGCTGCCGCGTCCTCAATGCGCGGCCCCAAGACGATTCTGCATGCCTCGACGGCGAAGCGCATAGGGTGTTTCCGTTTATCGCGAAGGCGGATGCATTTCGGTCGTAGAATAGTTCTGAATATTGGGAATTCAGGACAATCATGTCCCTGATTTGAGACAGCAAGTACTAATTCCTCGCGTCGTATGCGTCAACTGCTATAGTATTTTCACGGGGGACATGCATGATTTCGAGGGGGAATCATGGAATACTTAAAGCCATTTTCGGCTGATACTCAGGCGGCGTTTTTCAATGCCGAAGCGGAGATGATACGTTTTGGGGAACGGGCTGCTCGGTTGCCGCATGCCGAGTTTCTGAAGAATACGCTGCTTGCGATCGACGCCGTGTTCGCGATTCGCATGGCGCACGATGTTTCGCTTCCTCCCGTTTCGCTGATCGTTCTATCCAGCGTTGCGGAGTGGAAGTATGAAAACGATGTCGAGCGGTGCCTCGCGACTACTCGCTCGATGCTGCGCCTGCCCGAGGAGATGAGCGAGGCAACCATCGAGGCACTGCACTATATGCAGGCATTGGAGTGGGTTTCGCGCATCTCGAAGCCGGGTTTTGCGGCAAGCCCGGAAACGATCGTGCGACTCAACGAGATCCTGCTTTACGGCATCAACTCCGAGGAGCACGGTCACAGTTTCTGGAAGACCTACCTGCCGTACAAGAAAGGCTCGGTCCCCCTTGAGATTCCCCGCGAGATTAAGGCGCTGTGCGACTTCTGCAACGGCGATTACTTCTCCCCCTTAGGCCAAGCGTCGGTGATTCACCATGCCTTCGAGCGCATCGTGCCGTTCGACTCCATGATCGACCGGACCGGCCTGCTGTTCGCGTTCATGCCTATGTTCCGGCGCGGCCTCTTCGCAAACGAGCTCATGGTTCCCATCTGCTGGGGCGCGTCATTGGAGCGGGAATACCGAAGGACCCTAAAGGATGCGAGCCGCAAGGAACTCACGAGCGAGAGCCACAAGGTGTACAAGGAGCAGTGGGCCGCTTATAACGCGCGCAACACCTCGATGGGCGTCGTCATCGCCAACATGTTCCTCTCGAAGGTGAGCAAACTGCGCGAAAACTGGAGGTCATGCGGGCTGAAGATCCCCGCGAACTCGGCGATCGACAAGCTGCTCGATTTGTTCTTGGCCATTCCCCAGCTGGCCACACGGCATGCTGCCAGTTGCATCGGGAAGAGCTACGGCGCCACGAACGAGGCGATGCACCAGCTGGTCAGGGCGGGCATCGTGAAGGAAGTCGCTATCGACAATCGGGAGCGCGTCTTTGTGTGCGAGCAGTCCGCTGCGCTCATCGCGGACTTCGTGGAAAGCCTGGAGAAGATGGGCGAGGTTGCCGCGGAGCCAGGCGAATAGCGTCTGGGATGGTCTCCGCGTGCGAGCGCGGGGCGCGAGCGCGCCTGCACGCAGGGCAGGTGTCAGCTGGCCGCGAACGCGTCGTGCGGGCAAACATTTCCCCTGGTCGGCGGCTAGCGATTCTCCCAATATCGTTCGCGCACACAGGCGAAGGCGTCATCGCCGGGGAACGGCACCGCCTGCGCCTCGCCCGATTCGTCGACAAGCAACATCGAACCATTGCCGATGGGCGCGCCGTAGCTCATAAGCGACAGGGTGTCGCATGCCCACAGGGCATCTTGGCCGCGCGTCATCCAGCTGTCGGCATAGTTCTCCACGCGCTCAACCGGCGTATGGCCCACGATCTGCGGCACACCGGGCAATGCGTCGTCGAGCATGTCGCGCAAATCGGCCCATAAAGGCCCCGGCAAAGACCAGCCCCCGCGCGACGGCGGGCAGCTGTCGAGGTCCGCCCAATGCGAAGCGTCGGCGAGCATCTCGTTTACGCGTTGGGCGATCGCGGCCGCATCGGCGGGCACGTCGGGGAGAAACCGCTTCGCCCACACACCCGTCACGCCCGCATGCGAGCACAGGTACGGCCCCACCGCGCATGCGATTCTCGCCTGCAGCTCCTCTTCGAGGATCGCGCGCAAATCGCGCATGATGGACATGATCGAGCCCGGGCCGCGCTTGCCGCGCACATAGCAGAAGTCGTGATTTCCGAGCAGCACGTCGACTTGCATGCCGCGCTCACGATGGTGCCCTACCCATTTCGCGTAGAACTCCATGGCGCCAAGCTCGTCTGCTTCGGTGGCGCCCCAGTCGTCGCACGCGTCGCCCAAAAACACGACGCGCCCTATTTCCGCATCGGCCGCGAAGGTCTCGTCGATACGGGGCAGCACATACTGCTGCTTCAAATGCAAATCGCCCACTACCAGCGTCTTCATCGGCAAACCTCGCATCCCCCGTGTCGATTCGTGCCTTGGGCCCTGACGCCCAGGACGATATTTCTCGTTCCCATTGTAGGGGCGCCCGTCGCGCACGGCGCAGGGGGTTCAAACTTTCCAGAAAAACCGGCGCGCGTTTTCCATGTTAAGGGCGAGACGCGAAAGCGGCTCATCGAACAGGCGCCCTCGCTGGAAAGATAGGAGCACGCTATGGGCAAGGTCAGAAAACCGACGTCGATCACGACGATCAAGGATTGCGAAGAGGCTTTGGAGTGGATCGATGTGGAGCTCGACAAGCTCGACCGCAACATACGCATCACGAACAGGGCGATCTTCTCGCCGAAGAAGCTGACGACCGCGTTAAGCGGCATTCTGTGGTCGAAGCAGGTTTCTCAGAAAGCGAGCGATCACATCTGCAACTCGCCGTTCCTCTCGAAGCTCGAGGGCTCGGCGCGCAGCGACCAGAACCTTCAGGCAATCCAACTGAGCCGCGTTGTGAGCACGGCGAAAGAGGTGCAGGCCGTGTGCGAGGAGACATGCAGCCGCCTCGCTGGCGCGGTGAACGAGGCGCGCGCGGCCGTCTCCGCCCCTGTCCATGTCGACGACCGCAACATTTCGGCGCTCCCCGAAGCCGAGCGCGAATCGATCAAAGCGCACGACAAGGCTGTTCAGGTGGCCAAGCGCGAGGCGGTCGCGCAGCGCGCCGAGAGCGAGCTTGCGATTTGGCGCTCCATGGAGACGCGCGCGAGCCGCATGGTGGACCGCACGTTGGATGCGCTCAGGGCGCGCCACGCCTTCACCGCCTGCAACTACGAAGTGCTCAGCGACGCGCATATCAAATGGGCTGCCCGCCGCGGCAAGCTCCAGCCGCCCTACAACCTGGTAGGCGTTCTGGGCACGCGAAATGTCGATGTCACCGAGAAGGAAGGTTAGGAAATGAAGCTTTTTCGCAAGAAGACCGCGCTGCCTGAAGGCCCTGCCCGCATGTCGGTGGCGCCTTCCGCATCGAAAGAGGAAATCGGCAACCCTGCCGCAAGCCTGGGCCTCGTCGTTCCCGACCCGCCCGACTACGACGAGCAGCGTGCCCGCCAGCTCGCCTGCTCCGACAGCTACGC
>JAUNWQ010000090.1 GCA_030540225.1 Coriobacteriia bacterium
AAACCGTTCAGTATGAAGGCTACGGCCCGGCTGGCGTCGCTATCCTCTGCGAGGCTCTGACCGACAACCGCAACCGCACCGCGGCTGACGTGCGCAGCGCGTTCACCCATGCGGGCGGCTCGCTCGGCACTTCCGGTTCCGTGTCGTTCCAGTTCGAGCGCAAGGGCCAGATCATGGTCGCCAAGGAAATTGAGACCGGCGACAAGAAGAACCCCATCGGCCCGAACGGTGCTGCCGCTGACGAGGACGAGTTCATGATGGCCGTCGCCGAGGCTGGCGGAGACGACTACGAGGATGCTGACGAGGAATGGATCGTCTACACCTCGCCGTCCGACCTCATGGCCGTGAAGAAGGCTATCGAGGAGCAGGGCGTTCAGGTGAAGGGCGCCGAGCTCACCATGATTCCGTCCACGCCGACCGAGGTGTCCGTGGCGGACGCTAAGAAGGTCATGCGCCTCATCGATCGCCTCGAAGAGCTGGAGGACCTCCAGAACGTCTATCACACGATGGACATCACCGACGAGATCGCCGAGGCTTTGGAAGAGGAATAGTCCTGTGGACTATTCCTTCCCCATCTAGGCGGCCGAGCGGCCGCGCCCTGCTCGCGCGAAGCGTCGAGCAGGGCTGGAAAGTCCTGTGGACTATTCTTTCCCCATCTAGGCGCCCGAGCGGGCGCGCCCTGCTCGCGCGAAGCTCCGAGTGAGGTGAGGAAGCTTTCCAGCTTTGGGAATTGAATTGCAAGGCGGCTCCGAAAGGGGCCGCCTTTTGCGTTTCTTGCGAAGGAAAACGCGAAAGGATGTTCGCATCTCAAATTGGTATGATACAATACCGAACAAACGTTTGGGAATACAAGGGAGCACAGTGGCAACGCGCGAGCGCATCATACTCGGGATTGACCCAGGCCTGGCGAACACGGGCTGGGGAATCGTGTCGCAGCGCGGCGCCAAGCTCTCGTGCATCGCATACGGTTGCGTATCGTCGCCCGCGCAGGTCGAGCTCTCCTTGCGTCTTCGCAAGATCCACGAGCAGATTGGCGCGGTGATCGATCGCTTCAAACCCACGTGCGTGGGAATCGAAACGGTGTGGTTCGGGCAGAACATCACTGCGGCGTTCGCAACGGGCCAGGCGCGCGGTGCGGCGCTCGTCGCCTGCGCGGAGGGGAATCTCAGCGTGGGGGAATTCACGCCTCGTCAGATCAAGCTTGCGGTGGTGGGCACGGGCACTGCCGACAAGGAACAGGTGCAGTACATGGTAAGCCAGCTGCTCTTGCTCAATTCGGTGCCAAGCCCCGACCACGCCGCCGATGCACTGGCCGCCGCCATCTGCTACACCACCCACGAAGGCTTCGGCGGACTTGCGAAGTAAGGAGCAAGTATGATCGCGTTTCTCAAGGGAAAGCTCGCTGGCAAAACGCCGCAAGTCGCCTATATTGACGTGAATGGCGTGGGATACGCTGTCTTCATGTCGGCAACGGCGCTCTCTAAGCTGCCGGAATCCGGCGGCGCCGTCACGGTGCTCACGTATCTGCAGGTGAGCGATGCAGGCATTGCGCTTTACGGGTTCCTCTCTGAAGAGGAGAAGGCCACCTTCGAGCGCCTGATTGGAGTGACCGGCGTCGGGCCGAAGGTCGCGCTGGCGGCGCTTTCCACGTTTTCCCCGCGCGCGCTGGCGGACGCTGTCGCCGCGCAGGATGTCGCTCTCGTGCAGAAGATCCCAGGCGTGGGCAAGAAGAGTGCATCGCGCATTATCCTCGAGCTGAAAGGCTCCTTCGATGCGAGCTTCGAAAGCCTGCTCTCCGAGCCTTCCACGCAAACGATTCTCGATGACAGGCTGAAAGGCGCAACCGAAGCGCTTCTCTCCATGGGATTCACCTCGCAGGAGGCAGAATTGGCGTTGAAGGGGGCTCCCGAGGGTGCGACCGAGGCAGCGCTGCTACAATATGCCCTTAAGCGACTGGGTACGGCTCATTAGATGAAAAGGACGCAATGGCGGACGGTGTTCAAATAGAGGGAATGGTCTTCGAGGCGGCAACTGCAATGCAGGGTGGAGCGTCCCCGTCTGCAAGCGATCGCGCGGTGGCGCCCAACTTGCAAGAGGACGATCTTGCACTCGATCGAAGCCTGCGGCCGAAAAAGCTTTGCGACTACCTAGGGCAAACCAAGGTGAAAGAGTCGCTCGCTATCCTCATCGAGGCGGCGCAGCAGCGTAAGGAATGCGCCGACCACATCCTGTTTTCCGGGCCTCCGGGGCTTGGCAAGACCACGCTTGCCACGGTGGTCGCCAACGAGCTCGGTGCAAACATCCGCACGACGAGCGGGCCGGCTATTGAGCGAACGGGCGACTTGGCTGCGATTCTCACAAACCTCGAAGAAGGCGACGTCCTCTTCATCGACGAGATTCATCGCCTGAACCGCATGGTCGAGGAAGTGCTCTATCCCGCGCTCGAGGATTTCGCGCTCGATATCGTGGTGGGGAAGGGGCCGGCGGCGCGATCGATTCGCCTCGATCTGCCCCACTTCACGCTCATCGGTGCGACGACGCGAACGGGCCTGCTCACAGGTCCTTTGCGCGACCGCTTCGGCATTGCATTCCGCCTGCAGTATTACACGTCCGAGGAGCTTGCGGCGATTGTTGCGCGCTCGGCTGCCATCCTCGATGTTCCCATCAGCGAGGACGGCGCGCTTGAGATCGCCCGCCGCAGCCGTGGAACCCCGCGTTTGGCGAACCGCATGCTCAAGCGCGTGCGCGACTGGGCACAGGTGAGGGGTGACGGTGTTGTCGACGAGGATGTCGCGGCACAGGCGCTCAGCTTCTTCGAGGTGGACAACCTGGGGCTCGACGCGGTCGACAATCGCATTTTGGAGCTGCTTGCCGTGCAGTTCGGCGGGCGTCCTGTGGGCCTCACCACGCTTGCGTCGGCGCTCTCGGAAGATACCGACACCATCGAAGACGTGTACGAGCCCTATCTCATGCAGCAAGGACTTATCGTGCGCACGCCGAAGGGCCGCCAGGCGACTGAGCGCGCTTACGAGCATTTGGGAATCGTGCCGCCGAAGGCCGACTGATGAAGGACCGACTGTAACCTACCGCGAACGGGGAGGGCCATGTTCGAACAAGATTATCTCATGCGTCTGCTTATGCAGTTCATGGAAGCGATGCGCCGCAGCATCGAGCGTGCCGACGACGGCCGCGACCCAGCGGCTGCAGCCGACATGCTCGAGAGCGCTATCGGCGACGCAACCGACCTCGACGGGTCGATGCTTCTTTCTCTTGCCCCCGAATCGATGGCATCGGTGCTTCAGGTGTCGGGCGTCGATCCGCATGTCACCGAATACGTCGCGAACAGCTTGCAGCTCGAGTCGGAGTTCCTGCGCAGTGCGGGAAACGACGAACTCGCAGAGGTTCGCGCGGGTCAGGCGCAAGCGCTCGCCTCGGCCTACGGGTTCGAGCTTGCCGAGGGCACTCCAGCTGAGCGGCTCGATTATCTCGAGTCGACACAGGGCTAAGAGCACGTCGTTTCCGTTGGCATTTCTCCGCATCGCGTGCTTTGGGAAAAATGGTTCGAATTCCTGCGATTTCGGAACGGTTTCGCAGCGCGATAGCGTATAGTATTCATGTGCCCTCGAAGTGAGGGCGAGTGTTGCCGCCATGCAACGCGCAGAGTTACCTCCCCGGCTTAAGGGGAAGAGAAGAGGATTTTAAAATGGCGGAAGGTACTGTTAAGTGGTTTAACCCGGAAAAAGGCTACGGCTTCATCTCCCAGAAGGATGGCGAAGACCTTTTCGTTCATTTTTCCGAGATCAAGATGGACGGCTTCAAGACGCTCGATGAGGGCCAGGCTGTTTCCTTCGACGTGACCACGGGTCAGAACGGCAAGCTCCAGGCAAGCAATGTGGTGAAGCTGTAAATCCTTTTTTACATTCATACATGCTGAACGGCCTCGCGAAAGCGGGGTCGTTTTTTATTGATGCCGTTCGCTCTTTCGGCGGCAAAGCCGCTGGGCCTTCAACAAAGAGGGCCAAATCGAAACAAGTTCCGCTCAGGTTTTCTTTACCGACGCTTGTATTCTCTTTGCCGTTCGGGGGATGTGCCTGCGCGAGCGTATGCATTTCCCTTACAATACCAACTCACTATGATTGAAATCTTGAACACCATTGACTCAGTCGTGTGGGGGCCTGCGATGATCGCGCTCCTGCTCGGCACCCATATCTTCCTCACCGTTCGCACGGGCTTCATTCAGCGCAAGCTGCCCCAGGCGCTTCGCATGTCGTGGGGCGGCGGTACCTCGAAGGGCGAGGGCGATATTTCCAACTTCGGCGCACTTGCGACGGCGCTTGCTGCGACCATCGGCACGGGCTCGATTGTCGGCGTCGCCACGGCAATCTTGGCAGGCGGCCCGGGCGCCGTCTTCTGGATGTGGATCACGGGCGTGTTCGGCATGGCTACGAAGTATGTGGAAGTCTACGCGTCGGTGCGCTACCGCGTGCGCGACCATGCGGGCAACATGCTCGGCGGCGCCATGTACGTGTGGGAACGCGCCTTCACGCGCAAAGACGGCACGCGCCCCTGGTGGGCGAAGCTCGGCGGCATCGCGTTCGCCGCATTCGCCGTCGTCGCCACCATCGGCACGGGCTCGGCGGTGCAGGCAACGTCCATGACAGGCATCATCACGTCCTCGATTCCCGGCATCCCCGACTGGGCGGTCGGCATCGCCATCGTCGTGCTGGTGGGCATCGTCATTTTCGGCGGCGTGCAGTCCATCTCGCACGTGTGCGAGAAGCTCGTTCCCGTCATGGCAGTTGCCTACGCCGGCGGGTGCATCGTGATTCTGCTGATGAACGCGCCTGCCCTCGGCAGCGCGATCGGCCTCATCTTCGAGTGCGCCTTCACGCCGAAGGCCGCGTTCGGCGGCGCGGTCGGCTCAGGTCTTCTGATGGCGCTGCAGTTCGGCTGCGCCCGCGGCCTGTTCTCTAACGAGTCGGGCCTTGGCTCCGCCCCCATCATCGCGGCGGCCGCTAAGACGAAAAACCCCGCCGAGCAGGCGCTTATCGCCATGACCGGCACGTTTTGGTCCACGGTCGTCATTTGCGCGCTCACGGGCATCGTGCTCGTGTCGACGATGATCGCGCACCCCGAAATCCAGGCGGAGGTGCTCGCCGACCCGACGTTCTACACCGGCGCGCAGCTCGCCTCCACCGCGTTCGCCACCATTCCCTATGTCGGAACGCCGATTCTCGTCATCGGCATGGTGTCGTTCTCGTACTCCACGATTCTCGGCTGGTCGTACTACGGCAACCGCTGCGCCGCCTACCTGTTCGGCAAGCGCGCCATCCTGCCGTACCACATCGTGTACGTTCTTGTCGCGTTCCTCGGCGCGATCGGCGTGGGCAACGTGGTGTGGACCATCTCCGACATTGGCAACGCGCTCATGGCCATTCCCAACATCATCGCCATACTGCTGCTTTCGGGGCTGATCTGCCGCGAGACGAAACACTACGTCTACGAGGGCAACATCGAGGAAGAAGACGCGCGGGAAATTCCCATGATCTACTCGAAGTAGGCGCGGCTGCAAATGCGTCGATAGATTTCCCCAGGGGCGCCGTCGGGCGCCCTTGTTGTTTGCGAGGCGAAGAGAAGTCAGCGGAAAGCGGCGCCCCGCATCGCCTATACTCTTACATCATGAAAAAGATTGCCATCATAGGCGGCGGCGCGGCCGGATTGGCTGCAGCCATCGCCGCTGGAAACGAACTTGTGCGGCTCGGCGCGGCGAACGAGTGCGAAATCGTGCTCTTCGAGGCCGATCCCGAGCGCGTCGGCCGCTCGATCCTCGCGACGGGGAACGGCCGCTGCAACTTCTCGAACGCCCACATCGACCCCGCGTGCTACCGCAACGCCGACTTCGTGGAGGCTGCGCTGCGCTCGCTCGCGCGCCTTTTTGAGGTCTCCGAGTGGGGGAGCGTTCAACTTGTAGGAGCCTACGGGGTCTCCGCGCAGGGGAGCGCCCAACCTGTGGGCACCTCCGAAGCGCCTGGTCGGGAAAGCACCCAATCTGCAAGCGTCTTCGAAGCGCCCGTGCAGCGGTTCTTCTCCAGCTTGGGCCTTATGTGGCGCGAAGAGGGCGAGGGCCGCATGTACCCAGTAGCCAACAAGGCGTCGTCGGTGCTCGATGTGCTGCGCGCTGCTATCGATGTATCGGGTGCGCGCGTGGAATTCGGGAAAGCCCTTCGTGCGATCGAGGCGCCTGCGAGAGGGAAGGGCCGCTTCCACCTGCGATTTTCCGACGGTTCGATCGCCCATGCCGAAAAGGTTGTCCTCGCTGTTGGCGGGCGCGGTGTGAGCGCCGTCGATACGTCCTCCGTAATTCCGTGCGAGCTGACGCGTCCGGTCCTGGGGCCGCTTGCCACCGATTCGCGCATCACGCGGCAGCTGAACAACATCCGTGTGAAGTGCGCCGTCTCGCTCGAGCGCTCGGGAAGCCTCGTCGCGCGCGAGGAAGGCGAGCTTTTGTTCCGCGACTACGGCGTGTCGGGCGTGTGCGTGTTCAACCTGTCGCGCTTTGCCTGCGAGGGGGACGTGCTCTCGATCGATTTCCTGCCGCATATGCCCGCCGCCGAGCGAGATGCGTGGCTGTTCGCGCGGCGTAAGCACCTCTCGGCGCGCCTGGGCGAAAACGGCCAGATCGCAGCCGAAGATGTGCTGCGCGGTGCGATGCTTCCCCAGGTGGCGCAGGTGCTTTGCAAGTGCGCGGGCATCGATCCTGTGCGCCCGCTCTCCAAGAAAGACGTCCTTGCGCTCTCGCGCGTCATCGGCGGCTTGCGCCTGACGGTTCGCGGCATCGGCGACGCGAAGCAGTGCCAGGTCTCGCGTGGCGGGCTTTCGGTTGCGGCGTTCGACCCGCAGACGATGGAAACCGTGTGCGCGCCGGGCATGTTCGCAGCTGGCGAGGCGCTTGACGTCGATGCTCCCTGCGGGGGCTACAACTTGCATTGGGCATGGTCATCGGGCCTGCTCGCGGGCATGTCTGCTGCTTGCAGTGCCGTGTCGGCCGATGGGGAAGGGGAAGGCGAATGAGCTCGAGGGATACCCGCGGCGACAAGGGCGCGAACGCTGGCAAGAGAGCAGGCGGCAGCAAGAAGATGAGCGGCAAGAAGACGGG
>JAUNWQ010000091.1 GCA_030540225.1 Coriobacteriia bacterium
CCTGAAGCGAGCCTAAAACATCGTCGGTGCCGTAGTCGACCTCGTAGACATACGCATTTCCCCCAGCTTGGGGAGACCCGACCATGCGCTCGTTGTAGGGGTTGTTCTGGTTCGTTTCCGGCCAATTGACCAGCAAGTCTTTGTACTCGGAGCCTTCGGGGGCAGCGATAGCTTCATCGCGCGTCACGATAGCGTAGTTATTCTCCGAGTCAGCGTC
The DNA here is from genome assembly GCA_030540225.1 of Coriobacteriia bacterium. Classification (GTDB taxonomy): domain Bacteria; phylum Actinomycetota; class Coriobacteriia; order Coriobacteriales; family Eggerthellaceae; genus Ellagibacter. The sequence goes on from JAUNWQ010000091.1 coordinate 218, forward strand.
GCTTACCGGCAGCTCGCGGATATAGACATCGTCTTTTTGGCTGAGCCCGTCGATCGGCACATAGCATTCCTTGTACCAGGCGTTGTCGTAGGAAAGGGTCACTTCGTCGATCTCCTTATCCTGCTCATATTTCAGCTCGCCATCTTCGTAGATGTCACGCTTGGCGAAGATGCCCACCTTGACGGGCACACGGGCAGAGGTGTTCCCCCCGTCCTCCCATGCTTTGCTGACGCGGATCAACGACCCGCCGGAGCCGGGCTTGTTCCAGATTTTCGTCACGTTCGGAAGACCCGTCTCAGGGTCTTCGGGCATGTACTGGTGTTGCTGGAAATACCCCATCGCGCCTTCAACGACCATGTAATCGTACTCCGAGCCGTTGGCATCGTATTTCGGCAAGCCCGTGAAGTCCATCACCCATGGCTCGGTTTCCTGGTAGAAGAACGCGGTGCTGCCATCCTCCGAGGCGACTTCCCGCTTTTCGGATTTCGCCCCGTTGACCGTGAATTCCCCGAATACCTTGTTGTTGCGCAGCAGCGTTACCGTAACGGGTCGGGCCTCGTAGCCAAGGTTGCTCGTGTCCTGCGCGAACTCCTGCGTGTTCTCGTTCCACCACCACTTTTGCATCTGGGCTGACGTCTCATCGACGTAGCGGTTCACCAGCACGCCGCGCTCTTTGTCGTATTCGCCCTTGAAGTGGAGCGGAACATTAGCACCCTGATCATCGACGATGGAGGAGAGGATGAAGAAGTCGCCCGACATGAGCTTGAGCCCGGTATCAGGGTCGGTATTCTGGATGAAAAAGCTCGTGGGGTCGCCAGCCTTGGTTACCGCGACCTCGTTCCAGCGATAGACCCACTCTTTACCGTCCTTGTCATAGCGAGGAACGTCCGCGCTCACCTCTTGCGTCATGTTCTCGGACGTCCATCCTGTCACCGTTTTATGCTGGGCCTCATCCGGGACGTCGTCGCAATACTGAAAATCGTAGGGATACCGGAACGTTTCACCCGTAGGGTCCGTGACCTCGTAGGTATCGCCGTTGGCAACCCAATAGCCCCGATCCTCATCGAACGTGGCATGTTCCTTAAGTATGCGCTCGAGCTGGAAGGTCACCTTAACGTCTGAAAGCTGATCTTGATACGACCCCGCCTCCCATGTCTTAGCGAGCGTCTGCTTCGTGGTATCGCTACGGCGATTGATAATGGTACCGCCCATGTAGAGCGACTTGTCGCCATCCGCGCGGACGGCACCGCCCCCCCCCGCAGCGACGGTGTTCTCGAAATCGACGCTGTAGTAGTTCGCACCCGTATCGCCTGTCGCCGATCCGTCTTCAGCGACGCCCGATCCGAACAGGGTCTCGTAGCCCGACAGGCCGTCCTCTCGAATGAGATAAATATAGGGATAACCAGCAGGGTCGTACTTCGCGATCGAGCAATCCGGGTACTGCTTACGGAGCAGGTCGCCCAGGTCGATAGCGCCGCCGCCGGCCTTTTCGCTTTCTTCCGCAGAGAGCGTAAGCGTTATGTAAGCGCCTCCGTCGTCGCGGGTCGTCACATGAGACGCGCTATCGGGGCCGGCTCCATCGCGCAACGAGTAGCGCCAAAGCGAGAACCTCGTCTCCGGGCGTTCAGAGGCGTCGTCGTCGAGCCAGATCTTATAGGCATCGACGCGCGTGTCGCCCTTATGGGTGAGGATGATCGTGCCGTTGTTGTGCGCCGCCGTGGTGTCCGAGCTGTAGTGCAGGGTGTTGAGGTTGTTGTAAACAACCTGATAGTAATCCGAGTACGTGGCTCCATCGGAGAACGTCTTGGTGCTCTTCGACTCCTCTTGTTGGAAGCTGTACTCGAATGCCGACCCATCGGGATGATACATCGGCCAGCGAGCGGGCCCTAGCATGGCGGTCTGCCCATCGTTTGAAATCGACAGCTTCAGGGCGCCGTCTTTCATAGCATGATATAGTTCGTTGTCCGCTTCAGACCCCCCGTCAATTCGGAGTAGTCCTCCTCTGTGCCGTTGACGTTCTTCTTCACGATGAGCTTTTGGTGGATGCCCCATTCCCGAAACCAGGCATCGAAGCGATCGTCCTCTGGCAGGCTCATCAACCGCTCCGCCTCATCGCCAACGCGCAGGGTGAAGTTGAAGGTGACGTCCCCCAAAAGCTGCATCACCTCTTGCCCGTCGTTGATGTAGTTCGGATAATCAGCGTGCGGAGCGTCGATGTAGACCCCGTCGTATGCCGTCTCTCCCTCGCTTACCCCGTCGTGCTTGATAGACCAGGTGATGTGCTTTCCGGTCTCCTTGCAAATCGGATTGCCCTCATCGTCGAGCGCGGGACTGCCGTCCTCGTTCTTCTTCTGCGTCGTAACGACAACCTCGGAATAGAGCTCTGACGCGCTCGCCTCATAGGAGTTGGTCGTTTTGCGGTCGACCCGCACGAAACAATCGGTCTCGGAGTTTCTTAACTCGTTAAGGTCTACCTGGGTCATGCCCAACAGCCGCTTCGCATCCTGCGAAACGACGCAGTTGCCCTCACTATCCGTCTCGAAAAGGCGGTACGACGCATCGTCCCCTTCAACTTGAAAATAAAGACTGTACTCCTGCCTGTTCATCATCTTGGTCGTAGACGGGCGAGACGGTGAGTTGTTGTCAGCCCACAGGGTGACAAACGACGCCGAGCCCTCGCGCTTCGAGGAGGGATGGATTCTAACAACTACATCTTCGGTTGTCTTATTTGGCTGTCCCTCGCTCGGAGCCGCACCCATCAACGACAGGAGATTCCCCTTCGAAGGCACGTTGAGTTCCGCGCTGCGGCTTTCCGTCGCGGTCTGCTGCAGCAACCAGTTAAGGGTGGATGGATCATCCTGCACGAGGTTGGCGGAGAAAACAACGGGAAGCTGCACTGACGCGGCGAGCGTCGAGGGCATCGAGGCATCGGCGCCCGTCGCCTGATCTGCACTTTCGTCATTAAGCGGCGCGGCACCTGAAGCGGTGTCGACTGGAGTCGTGAAAGTCACCTTGGCCTTGTCGTCCTCCCACGTCACTTCGGCGATCTTCACCGTTGTGGCGTTGCCTTGCTCGTCGTTTTGGAACACGTCGAGCGCAAGCGTTCCATCTGCGGGCTTGAGCTCTTTCGGAAGCTCCACCGAGAACCAATCGCCGGAGGCGACCGTCTTGCGCTCGCTCGCGCTAAGGGGGGCTGCCGCCGAGGCTTGATCGACGCCCGAGGACGGGTCCGTGCCCGAGGAAGAATCCGTGCCCGAATCGCCGACCCAAGCTGAGGGGTCGAGCTCAAACGAAAGATCGAGCGTGGCGGGAATCGTCGAGGGAAGCTCGCTTTGGGCAGCGCCGCTTAGGGCCGCTGCCTGGGAAGCGACCGGATGGGATTCGCCGCTTTGGGCAGCTTGCGCTTGGGTGTCGCCCGAAGAGAGTGTCGCGCCGGACTCGCGCGCGCTTTCGACGAGCTTCTGCACATCGACTGTGAGTCCTTTCGAGGACAAAACGAGCGCCTGGTACTGAGCGCTCCAATCAAGAGCGGGCGAAAGCGCCGGGGAGTCGGGCGCACCCTGCGCGGGGTCGGCAGCTTCGCCGTCCGAAGCGCCATCGGAAGCGCCATCGAGAGCATCGCCGCTCGTCGATTGCTCCTGAGGGGCAGACGTGTCTGCCTGCGCTTGCCGCACGTGGGACAAGTTGCCGGCAAGCGTTGTGGGCACGCAAAGCGTCAATGCGAGGAATATCGAAAACGCTTTACTGGTAAGCGTACGTTTGAAAGGTTCCTTGTTTGATCGGTACATTTTACGTAAGTCACCTCTGTAGTTTTACCCAACCCATCAGTTCTCTGCCTACGCAAACGACAGAATTAGACGGTATGTTAGCGCTCTTCAACCGATAATCCAAGGTGAACCCCGAAACAACGGTAATAATCGATTATTGTCCCCCTCCTTGCCTTCAACTCGTTTCCTCCACGCTATGAGCGAAAGCCAAGTCCCACCCAGCCTTTTTCAATGGGCGGAAAGCACGAGGAGCTGGCACCCCCAGCCCGGCATATCGCGCGCCACGTCGATACAAGGCCCCTATTTCGCCGTAGAAGAAAAACGCCCTCCAGGGGAGGGCGTTTTCGCGTAGGGCGCATTTGACGTGGCTCGATTGGGCGCCGTGCGCGGACGGTTGCCGAAGCGGCGCTTGCCCGCACGCGCTTACCCGAGCGGATTCCCGCCGGTCGGGTCGGGGGTGTCGGCCGGAGCCTCTTCGGGGTCGGTGCGCGAATCGGAATACACCATGTTCTCAGGGCGGAAGGGGTTCTCCTCGTCCGAAAGCCCTTCGGGGGCCTTGTCGGCATTTTCGACGGGCAGATGCAGAATCGCGCGCAGGCTGTCTTCGTAGATGGAATCGACGAGGCGGGCGAACGCCTGGTACGCCTCCTCCTTGTACTCGACGAGCGGGTCGCGGTGCCCGTACGCGCGAAGCCCGATGCCCGCTTTCACGCCTTCCATGTTGGTGAGGTGCGCGACCCAATGGGTGTCCATCGTGCGCAGCATGATCTGCGTGCAGAGCTCGGCAAACAGCGGATCGCCGATTTCCTTGCGCTTCTCGTCGAATGCGCTCATCAGGTGCGTGCGGATAGCTTCGGCGAGGACGTCGGGATCCTGGTCGGTTTCGGCGGCGCTCGCGTCGTAGCCCTCCTCGCCCGTCATCGATTCGACCCAGGCGTCAACGGTGCCGTAGTCCCAGTCCTCGGAGGGAATCTGCGCGGGACAGTTCTCTTCAAGCAGGTTGTCGACCATGTCCTCGACGTATTCGTCCATGCCGTCGCACACGCTCTTGCCGTCCAAGATGGCGTTGCGCTCGCCGTAGATGGCCTTGCGCTGCAGGTCCATGACATCGTCGTACTCGAGCACGTTCTTGCGCGACCCGAAATGCATCGACTCCACTTGCTGCTGAGCGGTGGTAATGACCTTCGAAACGAGCGGATCTTCCAAGGGCTCGTTGTCGGGAATGCCCTTCTGCACCATCATCTCCGAGACCTTGTGCAGGCGCTCCTTGCCGAACAGGCGCAAAAGGTCGTCTTCGAGCGACAGGTAGAAACGCGATTCGCCCGGGTCGCCCTGCCGACCGGCGCGCCCGCGCAGCTGGTTGTCGATGCGGCGCGCCTCATGGCGCTCGGTGCCGATGACGCACAACCCGCCGAGCACGCGCACGGCGTAGCCCTCGCGGTCGGTGATGTACTTCGCCTCGGCGTCAGCGGCATGGAGCTGCCACTCCTCGGCGGTTTCCTCGCTTTCGGCGCCGTACTTCTTGAGCGCGGCCTCGCGGAGCTTCTCGTAGTTCCCGCCAAGCAGGATGTCGGTGCCGCGGCCTGCCATGTTGGTGGCGACGGTGACCGCGCCCTGGCGGCCGGCCTCGGCGACGATCGCGGCCTCGCGCTCGTGCTCCTTCGCGTTGAGCACCTGATGGTCGATGCCGCGCTCGTCGAGCAGTTTCGACAAGCGCTCCGACGCCTTCACCGACGCGGTGCCGACGAGCACCGGCTGGCCCTTCGCGTGGCGCCGCTCGACCTCGTCGGCGACGGCGGCGAACTTGGCGTCGGCCGTGCGGTAGATGAGGTCGCCCTTGTCCTCGCGGATGACCGGCTTGTTGGTGGGGATGGGAACGACGGGCATGTGATAGATATGGTTGAGCTCGCTGTCGGCGGTGAGCGCGGTGCCCGTCATGCCGGAAAGCTTCTTGTAGAGGCGGAAGTAGTTCTGCAGCGTGACCGTTGCGATGGTGCGCGTTTCGGGTTTGATTTCCACGTGCTCCTTCGCCTCGATGGCCTGGTGGAGACCCTCGGAGTAGCGACGGCCCTCCATGATGCGGCCGGTGAAGCTGTCGACGATCTTGACCTCGCCCCCGTCGACCACGTAGTCGTGGTCGAGCTTGAACAGGAACTGCGCCTTCAGCGCCTGGCGCAGGCGGTTCGCCGTGGCGCCCGTGAGGTCGGCGTACACCTCGGCGCCGAGCATCTTCTCGATCTTCGCGAGGCCGGCTTCCGTTTCGTACACCGTGCGGCGCTTCTCGTCGAGCACGATGTCCTCTTCGGGGTCGAGCTTGGCGGCGATCTCCGCGAAGTTGTTGCAGATTTCGGAAGGCGCTCCGGCGAGGCCGGAGATGATGAGCGGCGTACGCGCCTCGTCGATGAGCACGGAGTCGGCCTCGTCGACCACGGCGAATGCATGTCCGCGTTGCACGCGGTCGGCCGGCGTCGAGACCATGTTGTCGCGCAGGTAATCGAACCCGAACTCCGAATTGGTGCCGTAGGTGACGGCGGCGGCATAGGCGGGCCTGCGGTCGGCGGGCTCCATGCCGTTCTGGATGAGCCCGACCTCCATGCCGAGCAGGTGGTAGATGCGCCCGACCCATTCGGCGTCACGTTTTGCCAGGTAGTCGTTCACGGTGACCACGTGCACCGGGTCGCCGGCAAGTGCGTTCAAAAAGCCGGCCGCGGTGGAAACGAGCGTCTTTCCTTCGCCCGTCTTCATCTCGGCGACGCAACCGTCGTTCAGGGCCATGCCGCCGATGAGCTGCACGTCGTAATGGCGAAGCCCCACGGTGCGCTTCGCTGCTTCGCGCATGAGGGCGAACGACTCGGGAAGAAGCTTCTCGTTCGCTTCGCCTGCCGTTGCGCGCTCGCGCAGGTGGTCGGCCATCGCCCGAAGTTCTTCGTCGGTCTTTTCGAGCAGTCCCGCTTCGAGCGCGTTGACCTTGTCGACCTTCTGGCGGTACTGGCGCAGGCGCTTCCCGTCGCCGAGCGAAAGCAGTTTGGATACGGGATTCGGCATGAATGAGCCTCCTGGAGGAAATAAAGTTAGCACTTCATTATACCAGAAGGGGCCGTGCACCTTTTTGCCTGCGGTGGAAGGTCACAGAGAAG
>JAUNWQ010000092.1 GCA_030540225.1 Coriobacteriia bacterium
CGCGCCTGGCACAAAAAATTGGTGAAAATGGCGAAAAATACGTTGACGCTAACAGCGATCTCGCGGGTCGGCTTGCCGAGGCCGAGCAGCCTCAGCGCCTCGGCCCTGGTCTCCTCGGGGTAGCGGGCGTGCTTGGCGCGCTTGCAGGCCCCGGGGACCCTCGGCGCCTCGACCGCCAGGCCCCCGCCGAGGGCCTCCTTCTCCCAGGCCGCGAGCGTCCGGCGGGACGGCGCGCCCCACAGCCTGCTCGCGGCGGTCGGGGTCAGCCCCTCCGCCCACATCCTCTTCACGTAGAACACCTTATCCTCGTCTGTGTACAATGCAGCCTCCGCTCCGACCGGTTCGACCGGTCCAGCTTTTTGCCGCAGTTCCGATATGTGAGGAGTTGCAGGTGGCATACTTCATGTTGATTTTTCTGACTTGGGGAAACGTTCGCGACTAGTCCGCCGATCGCTTCCCCCGCCTCTGAGCGGCTCACATATCGCCCGTTTTTGTCCACGGCGGGACCGTTTTCGGGATGAAGTCCCAAACTCTGCGGCGGCGTCGAACGAGGCAAGGGTCGGGCGATTAGCCTCACCGCGAGCCCTTCCAAATAGTACAGCGAATCGCGGCGATTCTGGCACAAAAACCGAGGTGTCCCACGATAGGAAGCCAGTCAGTATGTGCCACGAAAATGGACGATCCTGTGAGCTGGGGCTTCTCGCGGAGCGCGCCCTCCAAGCTGCGATTGGCCTCCAAACCGGGCAGCTTTTCGTGGGATACCTCGGTTTTTGTGCCAGAATTTTCCTTTTGGGGCGCACTTTTCTCGAAAAGCACGAGCAGGCAGCGGGCAAGGCGCTTTCGATGCGATGGGCGGGAAACGCCTTCCCATGGTGCCCTTTTGATAAAAGCGCCCGACTTCTGCAAGTTGGCTCCACTTTTCCGCAAGGGAGGCAACGGGCGCATTCACCGTCAAGAGCGCAAGACAAGAGCCGGGTGATTCGTCTCACCGTCCGCCCGTGAGACGGGGGTCGTGTGGCTTGTCTCGCCCAAGTCGCAAAAAGGGCGGGCCCTTGCGCACCATAAGCGCAGGGCCCGCCCTTCCGCATTGAGGGAGACTACCTCAAAACGCCCAAGTAGAAGGCGCGCATGAGCACGGTGGCCGCGCGCTTGCGGGCGACGTCCTCTCCGGGGGCGAGGCGCTTGCCGGCCGGCTCGTCGTAGCCCTCGATAAGCCCCTTGTCGGCGGCCCACTTGAGGTAGGGGGCGGACCACTCGCTCGCGTCGGCGCCGTCCACGAAGGCGGACAGGTCTGCGCCCGCGGCCTCGATCTCGCCGGGCGCGGCGCCGAGGCGGCCCAGGATCGTGGCCAGCTGCTCGAAGGTCACGGGCTCGTCGGCCGCGAAGTCGAGCGCGCCGCCCGGGCGCTCGATGCCGGTGATGACGCCCTCGGCGACCGCCCAGTTCGCGGCGGCGGTGTAGAACATGCCGTCGGCGGAGCCCGCGATGCCCGTGGTGTCCTTGGCGGCCGCGGGGTCGTAGGAGTCCGCCTCGTCCGGGCAGGCGTTTCGCCAGAGTATCGTGGCGAGCTCGCCGCGGGTGAGCGCGTTGCCCACGCCGAAGATCGTCGTGCCCTCGTAGCCCTTCATGAGGCCGCGGCTCGCGATGAAGTCCACGCCGGGCGCGTACCAGGAGCTGTAGTCAACATCCGTGAAGCGCAGGGGCTCGGACGGATCGGACGGCGCAGGCGGCGCAGGTGGCGTGGGCGGGTAGAACACCTCAAGCGCGCCTTCGGCTCCCCCAATAATCTCGTACTTGCTGCCCCAGTTATTCTCGTCAACCTTTAACTCGGCAATTGGAACGATTCGGTAGGCTCCTGCTTTATTGCAAGCCTCATCGGCACTTACCACGTTGCCATCAGCATCGAACAGCTGATAGCCATAGGCGTTCTCGAGCACCTCATCCGCCGAATCGCCGTCAGCGAAAGCAGAGTACACCTTGCCGTCGCGAACAAAATCGAGATGGGTCACCGCAATGTCGGGAAGCGGATCGCCAACCGTGATCCTCGCGCTGCTGGGTTGGGGCTCGAGAGGCCGCTTGACAACGTTACCGCTGATGAACGCGCCAGCATCATCGGGCGATACCGACTGAGTTGTTCCGCCAACGGTATCGGACAGATACGTCACATCGATGCGCGCACGCCCTTCCCCGTTTGCCTTGAACGTCACGGTCGAGTTGCTATCCGAATCGGACTGGTCGACAACCGCGAGCACGTCGGGATCACTGCTTGTCCAGGTCCAGCTGAAGTTCGCCCCAGGGTTGTCCAGCGTCTTCGTAAAGTCGACAACCTCGCCGTAAACCCAGGTCGAGACGTAGGACGCCTCATCGAATCCCGCACGAGCCAACTGTCGCACGGAAAGCGGCACGGAGCCCATGTAGTTTTTGGCCTCGATGGCGACGTCGTAGCCGCTCGTCTTGAACGCGCTTTCAGAGCTCGCCGCCTTCGAATAGCTGAGCGTTCCATCGTCGGCAACGCTCACGCTATCGAGAACAGTCTCGGTAGTTGCCTTGCCGACCGCCACGATCTTCGCACCGTCAGGAACCTCACCTTCAGCGAAGAAATCGTTCGCCGTCAGTGTGCCGGAAATCGGACCGTAGCCCGCCCCGCGCCAGATGACCTGAATGGTCGGATCGACGAAGGCAGCTGCGGAAAGCTGCGCCTTAGTGATCTCCGCGCGATTGAACGTGACGCTCGGAGATGCAAGCGTGTATTTGTCGGCATCGGCGCCCGCCAAGGAAAGCTCGAGCGTCACGGTCTTGCCCGTTCCAGCGTCAACGTCGCCCTCGGCATAAGGACCAGGGGTCGCCACGATTGAGACGTCGTCATCGCCGCACTTCCCCGCGAAGCCGACGGTGCCGCCAAGGATACCTGCGCCCGTAGTGCCGTCGTAGACCTTCACGACGGTGATATCGGAGAAGTCAAGGTCGCTCAGCTGTTTGGGGCCGATCGTGAACGTCCAGCTCGGATCGGCGAGCGTGGCGGCATTGCAGCTGTCGCACTCCTGAACGTCGAGCTGCACGGCATAGGTGCCCGGATCGACCGCTTCGGTTACCGTGGCGCCATCGCTAAGGTAGCTTACCGTCTGCGCTCCGTCGCAGGAAAGCTTGCCTGCGAACTCGAAGCTTGCCACCTTAGCGCTCCCGTCGTAGGCAAGGTCACTTGGTGTCGCGAACGTGAAATCCGAGGGCGCGAGGGTGCGCCTCACAACGTCGATGTCGATGCTGCCGACCTGCGCCGCGTATTCCTCCGTCGCCAAGAAGGTGAAGATCACTTCGTAGCGGGCGGCCTTCGTGAAGGTGAAGCAGTCGGCGGGCTCGGTCGGGGTGAGATAGCAACCGTTCGCTTCGCTCCAGGTGAGGCCCTTATCTGCGTAGCAAGAGACGGAACCCTGAAGGTTCTTGACAGGCACGCCGTCCGCCTTGTAGCTGATCGCGAAGACGACCCCATCACCGCAGGTGAAGGTCGCATCGGTCGCTTCGACGAAAAGACCGGTTTCCGCATCCACCGTGCCTGCCTTGATTCCCGTCGTGATGACGGGAGGCGCATAGGCCGCAGGCTCGATCGTGCCGGGGATGACCTTGGTCATGCTAGCGCCGCCCATCTGCAGCGTGACGGTCGCCGTGAAGCTGCCCGCTTCCCCATCTTGGCTTGCGAAGGTACCCGCAGTAGCAGCTTGCACGTCGCTCACAACAACCGAGCTGTTATCTTCGGTGATGCCCTCGATCTTCCGGATTTCGCCCAACACCCAAGCGGCGAGGCTTCTCTCTTCGTTGGCATCGGTCATCGAGACGGTGAAGGAATCGGGCAGGCTGTCCACGAGCTCGCTCACCACAGGGGCGATGCGGATATGGGGGTACATCCGGTCAATCGGATAAGGATAACCGTCCACCTTGCGAGACGTCGTGAAGGCGTCTACCTGCACGAGGCCGCTACCTTGGTCCTCATAGAGCTTTTGGGCATTCGAACTGGGAAGATTGATGGTTTGGACGGGGTTCAGCATCGCAGAGTGATCGCCTCGCGAAACAGCGTCAAGCATAGCCTGCGGCGAATTGAAAGTCATCGTATTGCAGAAGGCGAAGGCGAAATCGGTATTGATCTTCAGCGAGACGTCGCCCTCAAGCGTAAGCGATGACACGTCGATGCCGTACTCCGCGTATGCGCCAGTCACCGTGACGGTTGCCGAAGTACCCTCAGGCGCGTATATCTTGAGGTTGCCGCTGCCGCCCGCAGAGCCAAGGTCGATGATGCACGGACCAGTGCCGGCGTTCTGGCGAGACTGGAACTTCACGTCACCGTCGACGCACAGGTTGATGTCGCCCTCGGAGTAGAGCAGTTTTTGATTGTACGCGTCGGTCACGACAAGGCCATCATGCAGGAAGAGGGTGTTCGTGGCCTTATCATAGGATGCGAGTCCATTGCCGAGGATGTTGGCTTCATTTCGCTCGCTCACGCGCACGCCGTCAAGCCAGATGTCGTAATACACCGTGTCGTCAACGAACGTCTCGCCCGTAGGAAGCGGATAACCGTCGCTGTTCAGCACCCACTTGTTCAAGTTCGGCTCGGCATCCATGCTGTAGAGGTTCTCGTTGAGCGCAGCGAGGAGCTCACCGTCGTTTCCGCCGCCGAGGTTGCCTTTGCCCGTGAAGTGCGGAACGAAAGAGCCCTCGCCTTCTGCGCCGATGTCGTAAAGGCCCGAGCCATCCTCGGCGTAGCAGCCCTGCACGGCAACGTTCTTGCTATTCATACCGGCAAGGGTCGCCACATAGTTCCGGCTTCCATACTCTTTAATGCCGGAGATATCGCTTGTGGTGTAGCAGTTCTTCATCTTGCCGGGAGCCTCACCGGCAATGCCGCCGATGCGGCTACCGCCATGAAGGTACCCCAGGTTCGCGCAGTTGTAGAATTCGGAGCTGTCCGCCATGGCAGCAAGACCGCCGCTTTGGACGACCGAGGGTTTGGAGTTGTCGATGTCCATCTCATTCCAGCAGTTCTTGAAGGTGGCGCGATTCGCGCGTCCCGCGATGCCAGCAAGCGCACCCGAACCCTGAATGGACCCTGAGGCATGCACTCCGTTGAACTCGTCGTTGCCGTATGACCAGCCAACAATACCGCCGGTGAGATAGCAATTATCCGTAATAGCGATATTGTTCTCACCGACGCAGTTGCTAAAAGATGTCCTATAGCTTCGCCCTACAAAGACGCCGATATTACCTTTGTAACTCTGCGGCGCTTGAGATGAGGTGACAAAGCTGTCTTTAATAGTAAGGTTCCGAATATATCCGCTACCTGAAATCCTGCTAATCAAGCCAACCATTTCTTCGTTGCACTTGAGGTACATACCCGAAATCGAGTGGCCGCCACCGTCGATGTGCCAGCTGGCCTCCCCCATCGGAAGCCATTCATTAGGCTGCGATGTTGTCGTGGCCCCCCCGTTTCGTGAACGCGCCGCTCTTGTCGAACGTGCCATCGTTCAAGACGATGTCATTCGTGAGCTTCACGTAGCAGCTGCCAAGCCCCGCCGCACGAGAGTTATCCGCCAGCAGCTTGAGCTCCGCGCCCGTGGATATGAGGTACGGGTCGTCCTCGCTTTTTCCGCCGCCCGTAAGGCTCGAGGCGGCGCTACCGTCCCAAACATCTGGGGTCGCCGCGTGGGCAATCGCCGGCAGCAGCGCGATACAGAGTATCGATGCGAGAAGCATGATCAGGGTTTTCTTCTTCATGGGCGAACCTTTCTCATGAATGACGAACGTGGTCATGTCTGACGATTTTGCCGAGCTGCCCTCGGCGGGGCGTTACTCGGTTTCGGCTATGAGCGCTTCGAACCCCGCTTCAGCCTGCTGGATAGTTTTCTGTATGATGCCTTCCGCCATCGAGTGCAAATCCATGCGGAGAATCGCTTCGATGATGCATTCCCGCTTCGCCTGGGGCACGTCGTAGAGTTTGAGCGAGCAGTCGAGAAAGCGCCGAATCTTGGCTTCCACCGTGAAATACGGGTCGCACGGCACGGACATGAAACCGCGCATGATGCTCCCGGACGCGATTTCCATCTCGAAGAAATCCTTCGGCTGCGCGTCGGGCAGATAGTCCGCAAAGATGACTTGCAGCCGCTTTGACGTGGTGCGATAGAGATAATCCGCCGTCGTCGGCAGCGTGTAGGCCATGACGTAGAGCTCGCGCAGGGACTCGGTCAGCTCCGCGATATGCAGCTGCAACGCCGTTTCAACCGCGTATAGAAAAATCGGTTCTTGCCCGTTGTTGTGCTGTTCGGCCAGGTCGAACTGCCCGCCGAACATGCGGCGCACGAGCTCTAAGAGAAGCGCTTCTTTGCTGGGAAAGACATGGAAAAAGGAGCTCTGCCTGATACCCGCCGCTGCGGCGATCTCGGCGGTCGTGGTCTTGGCGTAGCCTTTCTCCAGAAAGAGCGCCACTGCCGCGCGCAGCACTTTCTGCTGAGTGAGAAGGCCGCTGGCCTGTTTCCCCCTCGCCACGTCATCACCTCCTTATCGTGAGGTTCCTTGTTTGGAGTCCTCGTGTTTGGAGCGTCCGCGCTTGAAGCACGTTCGCTCACTTGGAGTCCACTTGCGATTGCAATCCCTATTTTGCATTGTTTTACGAAAGACCGCAAGAGAAAACTTCGGGAAATAACAGTGTGCGAAGAATGCTCTGATTTATCGCCTTGAGCCCTGCGCGAGCCGCAGGTCGATTTGGGGAACACGGGGATCGACCGCGAAGAGGACCACGGCTATGCGCTGCCCGAGCCGATAGCGCGCGCCCGTTTCCTCGCCCGTGAGCGTATAGCGCGCCGCGTCGAAGCTGAAATAGTCGTCGCCAAGCGTGCGAACAGGGATAAAGCCTTCTGCCGTGTTCTCAAGCCTCGCGTACAGGCCGCCCTGCGAGACGCCCGACACAATTGCGGAGAACGACTGTCCCACGAACTGCTGCAGGTACTCCGCCAACTTGAGCTCCTCAGACTCGCGCTGCGCGTCGTCCGCCTCGCGCTCCATCCCCGACGAGTGCTCGCAGATCCAGCCGAGATTCGTCGTCATCTGGT
>JAUNWQ010000093.1 GCA_030540225.1 Coriobacteriia bacterium
GATGGCGGCCATGGTGCGGCCCGCGGGCAGACCGGAGCCGTTCAACGTATGCAGGTAGCGCGAGCCCTTGAAGTTCGCCGGGTCGCGGTACTTGATGTTGGCGCGGCGCGCCTGGAAGTCGCCGCAGTTCGAGCAGCTGGAGATTTCCTTGTAGCCGTTGTAACTGGGCAACCACACCTCGACGTCGTAGGTCTGGCGTGCGGAGAAGCCCAGGTCGCCCGTGCACAGCGAGATGACGCGGTACGGAAGGCCGAGCTGCTGGAGCAGGTATTCAGCCTCGGCGGTCATGCTCTCGAGCTGGTTGTCGGAGTCCTCCGGCGTGGCAAACTTCACCATTTCCACCTTGTCGAACTCGTGCTGGCGGATGATGCCGCGCGTGTCGCGGCCCGCCGAACCCGCCTCTTCGCGGAAGCACGGGGTGAACGCGGTGTACCAGCGCGGCAGCGTGTCGGCGTCGAGCACCTCGCCCGCGTGCAGGTTCGTGAGCGTGACCTCGGCGGTCGGGATGAGGAACATGTCGCCCGACACATGGTAGGCGTCGTCTTCGAACTTGGGCAGCTGGCCGGTGCCCACCATGGTCTCGCGCTTCACGACCACAGGCGGCCACCATTCCTTGAAGCCGCGGGAGGTGTGCGTGTCGAGGAAGTAGTTGATAAGCGCGCGCTCGAGGCGTGCACCTGCGCCACCGAGCACGGTGAAACGGCTGCCGGAGATCTTGTTGCCGCGCTCGAAATCGAGAATGTCGAGGTCGGTGCCAAGATCCCAGTGGGGCTTGGGCTCGAAGCCCTCGGCCGCGAAGTCGCGCGGGGTGCCCCAACGGCGACGCTCGGGGTTCTCGGTCTCGTCCTTGCCGACGGGCGTCGCGGCGCAGGGGATGTTGGGCACATGCAGCATGAGGTCATGCAGCTCGGCATCGACGGCCTCGCGCTTCGCAGAGATCTCGTCGAGCTCCTCATTGATGGCACGGACACGCTCCTTGGCTGCCTCTGCCTCGTCCTTCTTGCCTTCGCGCATCATCTCGCCGATGGACTTCGACGCAGCGTTGCGCTCCTGCTGCAGCGCCTCTTCCTTCACGATGGCGGCGCGACGGCTCTCGTCGAGGCTTGAGAAGCGCTCCGCATCCCATGAAGCGTTGCGGTTCCTCATCGCCTCGGCGACTGCTTCTTGGTTTTCGCGGACGTACTTGATGTCTAACATGAGACGCGCTCCTTCTTGCCTTTGGGCCGTCGCTGCGCACACCTCGCGCGCAGCCTTGTTTTACACGGTCGAACCAGTATAGCGCAGCGAAAACCTCAGGGGCCCGCATGCCCAAGCCTTCACGCGAAACGAAGACGCGAGCGGAGCGAAACGCTCGTTTTTTGTTCAACATACTGGACAGATTCCCCTGAATCCTGTTCAACATGATGAACAGATGGCGCCCCACATCATCAACGTTCAGGTGCTTTGGGGAAGCCCAGCGAGGGGATGCCCGCTGCCCAGGCCTTCCCCGAACGTGGAATCTTCGCGCGAGGCGTGCGCGGTATACTGGTTCACGTTATGCTTATGCGGTTGCAGCAACGAGCCGCAACACGCCACCTCCGAAGAAGCAACGAGGCCAACATGGATATTACCGAGCTGTACCATTTTCTTTTCGAGACGCCTGAAGGTGTCGGATGCCTGGTCGGCATCTGCCTGGTGCTGAGCCTGATCGTCTGCGTGATCATGGAGCGCCGCACGCGCAAACGCTTCGCGGACCGCCCGAAGGGCGAGGACGATTGGTCGATCTTCGACGATGACGACGAGGACGAAGAAAAGGAAGACTAGCAACATGACAAGCGCGAACGACCTGCATCTCTACGAGCGCCGCGGCGACTACATCCCGCGCGTCGCCGCCGTCCACGATCTGTGCGGGTATGGGAAATGCTCGCTCGGCGTGGCGATTCCCGTGCTTTCCGCCGCAGGCTGCGACGTGTGCCCCGTGCCGACAGGGCTGTTCTCCAGCCACACCGCCTTCCCCGGCTGGTACATGCACGACACGACGAACATCATGGAAGATTACACGAACGCGTGGAAGGGCATCAGGGTCGAGATCGACGCCGTGTACTCCGGCTTTCTGGGCGCACCTGAGCAAGTCGATCGCATTCACGATTTGTATGCCACCTACCCGAGCGCGCTGCGCGTGGTCGACCCCGTCATGGCAGATCATGGCAAGGTCTACCCCACCTACACGCCCGAGCTGTGCGACGCGATGGCCGAACTTGCCGCCGGCGCCGACATCCTCACGCCGAACCTCACCGAGGCCGCCATCATCTTAGGCGAGCCCATCGGCGACGACTGGTGCGGCACCGACATCTCCGACGCGGAGGCGGCGCGCATGATCGATGCGCTCGTCGCGAAGGGCGCCAAGCACGTGGTGCTCAAGGGCATCCAGCGCGAGGGCGAGAGCGTCATCCGCAACTTCGTGGGCGGCGTGGACTGCGACATGTTCGAGGCCGCGAACGAGTATTTGCCCTACATGCTGCACGGTACGGGAGACTTGTACTGCTCCTGCCTGATGGCGGCCGTCATGGCTGGTCGCAGCCTGCGCGACGCCGTCGTGTTCGCGGGCGACTTCACGCACGACGCGATGATCGTGTCGGCTAAGCAGCCCGATTTCAAGAACCGCGGCGTGAGCTTCGAGCCGCTTTTAGGGAAAGTCGCCCAGCTTTTAGGGTAGAAGCGCGCGTCCTACTGCCTGATTTTGTCGGGAATGCCCAGGGCGGCAAGCACGACGCCCACAAGTCCAGGGACGATCGAGCCGCCGAGCGCCATCGTGCTCGGCGGCGTCCACGACGCGGGGTTCGCCGCCCACGCGGCAGCGCAGACGCCCAATACGAGAACGACGGCCCCCACGAGCGCGGCTACGACATCGACCTTACGCGACATCCCCCAGCGGGAAAGCGCGCTCATCGCCGCCGCAGCGATAACCCAGCTCGCGAACACGCACCACGTGCCCGGCTTCAGCAGCATGCCGCCAAGGCGCGCCTGCGTCTGCGCACCGATCCCCGTGCTCGAAAGCACCGCCGGCGCCACCGCATCGGGGTCGGCGACGGCGTTGCTTCCCGCCGAAACCGCGCCCGACATCGTTGCGTAATCCCAGTACATCGGCGCGTTCCAGTCAATCATGCCCGACGTGCCCAAACTGCCGAGCGCAAGCGCGCAAAGCCCGGCGAACGCCGCCGTTGCCGCCGCGCGGGCAACCGCGACGATGAGGCTGCCCGCAACAACCGGCGAGAGAGGCGCGAAACCGACCGCCCCCGAAAGCGGGCCCAAAAGGGCTGCGACTGCAGGCGCATCGGAGCCGCGCGCGGCAAACCACCACCAGGCAACAGTGCCGAGGAAGAGAAGGATCCCCGGCGCGTAGGCACCGTTCGCCGTGAGGGACACCCCCAAGATGGCGAACGCCGAGAGCGCTCCCACATGGGGTTTTATCGCCGCGAGCACACACACCGCCGCAAGCAGGCCCCAAAACACCGGGTTCGAAAACACGCCAGGGCCAAAGGTGGGGAAGTTCACGAGCGCGACCGCGCCCACCAAGGCTGCCGCGGCGACGGACACCGCGCGCGCAACCACTGCCATCACGCGGGGCGTCAAGTGCTCGGCGAAGGGGACGCGCGGCGCGGCAGGCGCAGGTTCCCCTTCGCCGTCCTCGTCTTCCCCTTCCCCATCGACACCGTTGACCAGGCGCGATAGTTCCGCTTTGCCCGCCTTCACATCGCCCAAGTAGGGCATGAGCTCCTCGTCGAATTCCCGCACCGTGGCGTATCGCTCCGCCGGATCGGGGTCGAGCGCATAGAACATCACGTCGTCGATGCCCTCTTCCACGTCGTCCCAGCACAGCGAGGGAAGCACGAGCTCGGCGTTTTCTATCGCCGCCGCGGCGCGGGGCAGGTCGCGCGCGAAGAAGGGGTTGTCACCCACGAGCATCTCGTAGGTCAGGCTCGCAAGCGCCCATTCATCGCAGCGGGCGTCGAGCGCCTCGGAGCGCATCTGCTCGGGCGGCATGTAGCCGATTGTGCCGCCGCCTGCACGCCCCGCGCCGTTGGCATCGGCAAGGGTCGCGAGGCCGAAGTCGGTCACCTTCACCTCGCCCTGACGGTTGATCAGCACGTTTGCGGGCTTGATGTCGAGGTGCAGCACGTTGTGGGAATGCGCAACCTCGAGCGCGTGCGCGATGCTCGAGAAGACGTGCGCCACTACATCGAGCGTGAGGTCGCCGTCGTGCTCGCGCAAGAACCGCTCGAGCGTCGTCCCTTCCACGTACTCCATGATGAGGTACGCCATGGAGTCTTTGACCTCGAAGTTGTACACCGTGACGATGTTCGCATCGCTGAACTGGGCAATCGCCCGAGCTTCTGCAAGACCAGGGATGTCGGAAGCGAATTCGTCGGGAGAGCCGAAATCTTCGGTGCCTTCGGGATTTTCGAAGCCGCCAGGGCCGACGGGACCACGGTCCGACCCGAAGGCCGAAGTCAAATCCCCCGGCAGCGCCGCAAGCGCGGAGGGCATTGCCGCCCCCAAATCTTCGGGAACGTCCTCCCAGGGGGGAATGTCATCAAGGCGAACAATCTGCGTTGGCGCCGATGGCGCGGCATCGCCTTCGGCCCGCGCATGACGTGCCGCCTTCGGCTGCTCGGCGGGCGCGACCCGGCTTAAGGAGTCAGGTGGCACACTCGGCAGCTCGATGCACTTGATGGCGACCTTGCGGCGCATCTGCGTATCCCATGCGACCTGCACCGTCGCGAAGCCACCCGCGCCGGCTTCCGACATCGGGCGATAACGATCGAGTATGAGCTGTTTGCCTGCCATGTAACTCCGAGTCCATTTGAGCTGCGTTTGCTATCGAGAAGTATAGCCAAGCCAAGCCCGCGCGTCCCCTTCGAAAGCGAGATGCATCGCCGCGCCCCAAAGCCCCTACATTAGGAATATGCAAGCAGCCACGAAGGCAATCGAAGCCAGCGTGAACCCTCCAACGATGACCCACGCCGCAGGGCGCGCCCAATTCATCGTCCAACCTATGCCGAATCGCTTAGGCAGAATCAAGCTCGCATCGTCTTTATTCCAGTAGAAGATGCCCGCCTTCCAGTGCTCGTCGTTGTCGGCAATTATGTCGCCGCTCTCTTCCAAGCGCTTGACCAGGCGCGACCCCGATTGTCCGTAGACGACGGAGAAGGCGATCATCGCACCGACGAAAACCAAGGTCGCCACGATGATCAGCACCACGGTCACGAGCATCGACAGGGTCTCCGTCATCATCAGGATCATCACGATTCCCAACACCGCCGTAAGCACCGATCCGCTAACGAGAAGCAGGATGCACTCGGCGCGGGCAAAAGCCCCGTAGGCATATGCCGAGATGGCCGGTCGCGCAGGATCGATGTCTTTCTTCGACCGAATCGCCATCCAGTGGCTGAAAATGAAGCACACGGCCATGAACACCTCGAACAACAAAGGGAACGCGATGAGCGCAGGGCCTTTCGGCGTCCACTGGTTCACATTTCCCGCGAAATCGAAATGCGTAGGAACCAAATCGGGAGTGGACGGGTAAAGCGCAAGGCCAATGGCGAGCGTGATGAGCACAATGGGCACGTACACCACGTTCCATGCGAGCGACGGCGGCACGGGCGCCTCCTCGAAGCCGATGAGCGCAACGGCCTCATCGCGCTCGGCTTTCCAACCCTCTTCCCTCTTGATGGCCTCGACCCTTTTGCGGTAGTGAAGCATCAGGGCAAACGATGCGATCAGGGGTATCGTCGCCGCTGCGACAATTGCCGCAACGAGGATTGTATTCAATGAAGCGGCATCAGCCGCCGAGCTCATCTTCCCGAGGACGACGTTCGAGACGACACCAAGCGCGACCGCGCAGATGAGGGTCACCGCGAGGACTGCCGCCGCATAGCGCTTTCGAAAGGCGAGAAAGCGCACGTCGACTTGCGCCGATTCGGGGATGGTCACCGCGAAGCACTCGCCTTTCTTCATGAACCACGGCGTTGCAGCGAGAAGCGCTCCGGAGAGAAAGATAATCGCAACGAGAAACACCATAAGGATGAGAGAATCAGTCATTGCCGACCTCCTTTTGGGGCAAGTTGTTTTTGCTACTTGAGAGACCTTCGATTTCGAAAGCGCGCGCGACCTGGGATTTCGCAATGGCCATAAAGCTTTCGGGCGTGCCACCTCGCGCGCGGTGTTCGAGCGCCAGGCGATAAATTCCACTCGCCATTCGCTCGTCGTCTATCGTCTGATGGCTTGGCGCGCCGATGCTTTGCGCGTTGGCGATGACGGCGCCCTTGCGTCCCCGCATGGCAACGTACCCCTCGTCCCGCAAGACGGCATACGCCTTGTTGACCGTGTGGAGATTGATGCCCAAATCGGCCGCAAGTTGGCGAACGCTCGGCAGACTATCGCCCGGGGAGAGCTCACCACGGGCGATTCCTTCGATGATTTGATTGCGAATCTGCAGGTAGATGGAGACTTCATCCGATTGATCAATCCGAATGATCACAGGTGCCTCCTCGTAAACTCGATAGGTTTGACTTTGCCAGCCGAGTCGGTTTCTCGCATTGTTTGTTCTATCTGTTCTATTGGTAGTATAACAGATAGAACAAAATAATACAATTGTCCAACATAGCAAGGAAGCAGCACCTCAAGCAATCGCACCCTTATTCGCAATGCAGGAACAGCACCAGAAAGGTGCCGCGCCGCTCGGAGTGCCCGACCGCTCGGAACGCCGGGCCAATCGGGACGCTGGACAGACCAGAACGACCATTGTCGGAGTGTCACCCTGGGGTCCGATACCCCGCTAGCGGACCTTCTTTCTCAAAAACGGCCCGACGTGGACAAAAAATGGCGATATGTGAGGAGTTAGTTTTGGAAAACTTGACTTTGAAAAAACTGGCCTGGGCAAACGTGACGCCTCGTGAAGACGACCGCCCTCATAGCTCTTCTCGGACTCACATATCGGAACTGCGGCAAAAAGTTGGACCGGTCGAACCGGTCGGAGCGG
>JAUNWQ010000094.1 GCA_030540225.1 Coriobacteriia bacterium
ACACCTGTCAGGAAAGCCGCAGCTCGCCTGCAATCACATATGCCGCCGCCGAAGCTGCGCGCGCGACGAAAGCTCGCCTAGCGGGCGCGGCGGGACGCTGCCACCAACTTATTACGCAACTATGCGTGCGTAGTCTTGCCGCACTCCTCGTAGATGCGCGTGACCTCGAGCTCGTATTGCTTGCGCGCGCCTTTCACCACCGTGTCTAAGATCAGGCCGCACGAGAACGACATCATCCCCAAGAAGATGAACGCCACGGCCAAAAGCGCGGTCGGCAGCTTCGGGACGAGCCCCGTATGGGCGAACTCCCAGATCACAGGCACGCCGAACAAAAGACCGACCACGCACAGCAGAAGACCCAGAAGCGAGAAGAGTGCGAGCGGGCGGTAATCCTTGAACAGTGAGAGGATCATCATGAGCACCTTCATGCCGTCGGAGAAGGTGTTGAGCTTGCTTTCGGAGCCTTCGGGGCGGTCACGATAATCGATAGGAACCTCAGCGATGCGCCAGCGCTTGTCGACCGCGTGGATCGACAGTTCGGTCTCGATCTCGAATCCCGGAGAGAGCACCGGCATCGACTTCGCGAACACCTCGTTGTAGGCACGATACCCCGTCATGACGTCGGAAAACTCGAACCCGTAGATCGCCTTGATGAGGAAACGGACGAGATTGTTGCCAAAGCCGTGGAAGGCGCGGTCGTTTTCCTCGCCGTAGGTGCCGTTCGACAGGCGGTCGCCCACCACCATGTCGGCCTCGTCGTTCATAAGCGGCGCCAAAAGCTCGGGCGCGGCCTCGGCGGGATAGGTGTCGTCGCCGTCGACCATGATGTAATAGTCGGCATCGATGTCGCGCATCATCTGGCGCACAACGTTACCCTTCCCCTGGCGGCGCTCGACGCGGACCTGCGCACCGTGCTCGCGCGCGATGTCGCCCGTGCCGTCGGTGGAGTTGTTATCGTAGACGTAGATCGAGGCGTCGGGCAAAACGCGCTTGAAGTCGTCGACCACCTTCGCGATGGTGAGCGCTTCGTTGTAGCAGGGAATGATGACGGCGACGGAGGGCTTCCCCGTGCGATCGGTGGTGTTATCGGCAGCCTCAAGGCTCATGTAGGTGCTCCTCGTGAATATGTGCAATCAGCCGCGCCGAAGCGCGCAACTCAAAACTTCTAACCAGTGAATGCTAGGGGATGAAAGCCCGAACCGGCACGACGTCAAGGGAAAAACAGGGAATCAGAGGAGAACGCGCCGCAAGCAGCTCGCTGTGATAGAGTTCACGCGGGTTGAAACCGCCTGCGCGCGAGATTGGGGCGCGCTTATTGGAACCGCATACGGGGTGCACGCTTAAGACGCGCGCTCGAAAGGCACTCGGGTATTGTGAAGAAACTTATCGCACAGCTTATGAAATTCGGCGTCGTCGGCGTAATCGCGTTCATCATCGACTACGGCCTGCTCGCGCTTTTGACGGAAGTCTTCGGTGTGAACTACCTGGTGAGCGCCACGATTTCCTTCACCGCGTCCGTCATCTTCAACTACCTGGCATCGATGCGCTACGTCTTCACCCACAAAGAGGGGATGAGCCGGCGCCGCGAGTTCATCATCTTCGTGACCCTATCGGTGATCGGCCTTATCATCAACAACCTCTGCATGTGGGCGGGCGTCGAGCTCGCGCACATCCACTACCTCATCACCAAGATCGGCGCCACGTTCATCGTCATGGTGTGGAACTTCGTCACGCGGAAGATCTTCCTCGACGGCGGAGACGCGCCTGCCGAAACGCCGAGCGAGAGCTAGGCCGGCTCGTATAGCATGGGGAACATGGAACTCACCGGTGAAATGAAGAACACGGCCGCAGGCGACGCGCCCGGCGCGCCCGAACGCGAGGTCGCCGTCGTCGCGAGCGATGCGCCCGAGCAGCAGCCCGCGGGTACCCCCGACACGCCCGACGCGCTCGAGCGCGAGCTTGCCAGCAGCGCCCCCGGCGACGCAACGCGCCCGACGGTCATCGTGATGCACGCCTCCGTCGGCTCGGGCCATCGCAGCGCGGCGAACGCTGTCGCGCAGGCGCTCGAGCTTTTGCGCGACGACCCGCCCCTTCGCGATGGTGTCCCCTGCCCCGAGGACCTGAATGTCGAAGTGCTCGACGTGCTCGACTTCGGCCGCATGCGCATGAACGGCGACAAGATGGCGTCGATGTTCACCGGCCCGACGCGCCCCATCTACGACCTCACCTGGCGCTACACCCTCACGGGGCGCCTTCTGTGGGCAGGCGGCACCGCCTGGTCGCGCATCATGTTCCCCCGTTTCACCGAGCGCGTGCGCAAAGCCAAGCCCCTCGCCATCGTCTGCACACACATCACCGCCGCCAACGTCGCCGTCGGCGCGCGCATGATCACCGGGCAGTCCTTCCCCATCGTATGCGTTCCCACCGATTACGAGACGGAGGGCATGTGGCCCCATCTGCACAGCGACCTTTTCTGCGTCGCGAACGAGTCGATGGCCGAGACCTTGCGCCCGCGCAAAGTGCCCGAAGAACGCATCACAATCACGGGCATCCCCGCGCGGCCCGCGTTCCGCAAGACCTACGACAAGGCCGCAGGGCGCGAGAAGTTCGGACTGCCGCAGGACAAGCGCATCGTACTGGCGCTCGCGGGCGCGTATCTCCCCACGCCCTACGTGCGCTTTCGAGAGGCGCTTGACAAGATGCTTCCCTACCTGCACCGTTTCAAGAACACCCACCTCGTGATCGTGGCGGGCGCCGACGCGGAATACGCCGCCCATCTGCGACGGGAATGCGAGGATCTGGGAATTCTAAACGCCACGGTGCTCGAGTACGTGGAAGGCATGGCCGAGCTCATGGCCGCGAGCGATCTTGTGATTTGCAAGCCGGGCGGGCTCACCGTGACCGAGTGCCTCTGCGCGAAAGCGCCCATGATCCTGCTCGGACGCGCCTATGGCCAGGAGAACATCAACGTACGCATGCTAACCTCGCTCGGTGCCGCCCTGCACGTGACGACCGCCCGCGAGCTCGTCGGGGCAATGGGACATGTCGATGCGAACCCCGCCATCGTGGAGGCGATGCTCACGCAGGGCTCCTTCCTGCGCCGCCCGAACGCGGCAATCGACATCGCTCGCAACGCGTTGCGTCTGGCCGCAGCCGAGCCGAGCACTGATGCGCGCATGCGCAAGAAGCATTTCCTCCACTT
This sequence comes from Coriobacteriia bacterium, assembly GCA_030540225.1. Classification (GTDB taxonomy): domain Bacteria; phylum Actinomycetota; class Coriobacteriia; order Coriobacteriales; family Eggerthellaceae; genus Ellagibacter. The sequence goes on from JAUNWQ010000094.1 coordinate 3,203, forward strand.
CTACTGGGGGCACACCCCCGCACACATCCGCTAATGCACTCGGCATCGCGCCGAGATGGAAAGGAACAATCGAACGATTATGGCTTCATTCGACGATCTGGGGCTTAGCCCCAAGGCGCTTGCCGCCGTCGCGTCCCTCGGCTACGAAGAGCCGACCCCCGTGCAAGAACGCGCGATCCCGCTTGTCCTCGAAGGGCATGACATCATTGCCGCCGCGAAGACGGGAACAGGAAAAACCGCCGCTTTCTCGCTTCCTTCGATGGATAAGCTTGGGCATGCGAAGGGTGAGCGCGGGCCGCTCATGCTCGTCGTCACCCCGACGCGCGAGCTCGCCGCACAGATTGCAGAGGTCTGCGAGGCCGTGGCGAAATCGACCCACCACCGCGTGCTTTCCGTCGTGGGCGGCGTGTCGTACAACCCGCAGATCAGCGCCCTGAAACGCGGAACCGACGTGCTCATCGCCACGCCGGGGCGCCTGATCGACCTCATGGAGCAGAAGGCCGCGCATCTCGATCGCGTGGAGGTGCTCGTGCTCGACGAGGCCGACCGCATGCTCGACATGGGCTTTCTGCCGTCGGTGAAAAAGATCGTCGCCGCCACGCCGAAAACGCGACAAACGCTTTTGTTCTCCGCCACCATCGACCGCTCGATCGAGGGGGTTGCGGGCACGTTCTTGCGCGACCCCGAAGTGGTGGAGATCGCGCACAAGGGCGAAACCGCCGACACGGTCGACCAGTGCATCGTGCATGTGCCGCAGGTGCTCAAGGCCGACCTCCTGCGCGCGACGATCGCCGCATGGGGGCACGAGCGCGTCATCGTGTTCGCCCGCACGCGCAGCCGCGCCGACGCGACGTGTCGCCGCCTGAAGCGCGCTGGGTACTCGGTGGAGGCCATCCACTCGAGCCGCACGCAGAACCAGCGCCGCCGTGCGCTCGAGAACTTCGCAGCCGGGACGACCGACATCCTGGTGGCCACCGACGTGCTCGCCCGCGGCATCGACGTCGACGAGGTGAACTACGTCGTGAACTACGATTTGCCCACGCAGGCGGAGGATTACGTCCACCGCATCGGGCGCACGGGACGCGCAGGCGCGAAGGGCCGCGCGATTTCCTTCGTCACGCCCGAGACGCAGGAAGCGCTCGCCGACATCGAGAAGTTCACGAAGCGCGAGATTCCCGAGGTGCGCATCGAGGGCTTTGATGAGGAAGCGTGCGCCGTGGCCGCCGCCGAACGCGCCACGAAGGCCGCAGCGAAACGCGACCCCGACATCGCCGAGGCAAAGCGCGAGATGGACAAGCGCGAGAAGAAAAAGAAGAAGGCGCAGGCCCGCGCCGCCGAGGAGCGCGAGGAAGCGCGCAACGGGAACGGCGGACGCAGCGGGAAGGCATCGGGCAAGGGCGCCAAAACTCACAACAGAAAGAAGGCGTCGCATGCTGACGGGCAGCGCACCCTCAAGAGCTCGCCTGAGACGAGCAGGCCCGCCAAGGGCGCGAAGGCGCAGGCCGAACGTTCGCGCAAGCCGCAGGGTGGAGCCGCACGCAAGCAAGCGCAGTCGCAGAGCGGGAATTCCCGCAAGCAAGCGGGCGCCGCGAAGCCGAAGGGGGACTTCCGCCCCGGCCGCGCGCACCGCGCCGAGATGGCGCGTCAGCACAGCAAGCGCCGCTAAAGGTCTCCTACCTCTGGGGCGCAAGCGCCTATGCGCTCCAGAGGTAGCCGACGCCGCGCACGGTTTCCAGACGTTGCGCCAGTTCGGGGCCAAGCTTCGCGCGCACGCGCCTCACGTGGACATCGACCGTGCGGCTGCCACCGTAGTAATCGAAGCCCCACACGCGGCGCAGGAGCGCATCGCGCGAGTACGTGCGGCCCGGATGCGTCACCAGAAACGCGAGCAGCGCATATTCCAGGTACGTGAAGTCGAGCGGCTCGCCGTTCACCTTCACCTGATAGGTCGCCAAGTTGATCGTCATGTTGTCGACCGAGATGTAATCGGAGGTGGAGCTCTCATTGCCCGGCCACAGAAGCTGACGGATGCGAGCGGCGCACTCCTCGGCGGATGCGCCGTGAACCACGAAGTCCGCCTTGATCTGCACGGGAAGGCGGAACTCTGACAGCTGCGCCTCGTTCACGATGACGAGCATCGACGTGGAGCCGTCCTCAACCAAAAGCGACTCGGCCTGCGCCACCGTGTCGAGCGCATCGCCACGCGCCTCGTAAATCACCAGGTCATGCGATGGATGCTGGGCGAGCAGCTTCTTGAACTGCGCAGACGAACCTGCCACCACGTCGACATCGAGCCCCGAGAGCACGGACTGGAACTTATGGGCGTTGTCGAGACTATCGGCGATGAAAAGAACCGTCTTCCTCTGCATCATGGCTCAACCTTTCCCGCATGCAGGGCGCACATCTAGAGGACCTCGAGGTAGCGGTTGCGCTCCCATTCGGAAACGGTGCCCTGGTATTCGTTCCACTCGGCGCGCTTCGCCTCCACCAGATAGCCATGGATATGCTCGCCGAGCGTCTTCTTCATGAGCTCGGACTCGGCGAAGAGCTCCACCGCCTCGCCCAAGCTCTCAGGCAGCGTGCGAACACCCTGTTTGCGCAGGTCCTGACGCGAAAGCTCGAACAGGTCGAGCCCCTCGGTCGGATCTTGCAGGGGCAGCTCCTCCTCGATGCCGGCAAGGCCCGCGGCGAGCATGCAGGCGAACGCCAGATACGGGTTCGCCGCCGGGTCGGGGTTGCGCAGCTCCACGCGGCACGCCACCTCGCGGTTCGGGCGATACGCCGGGATGCGCACGAGCGTCGAGCGGTTGCGGGCGCCCCAGGAAATGTAGGTGGGCGCTTCCCCGCCGGAGACGAGGCGCTTGTAGGAGTTCACGTACTGGTTGGTGATGCAGCAGAACTCGGGCGCGTACTTCAAAAGGCCGGCGATGTAGTGTTTCGCCAGGTCGGAAAGGTTGTAGCCGAGCGAATCGTTCGGGTCGAAGAAGGCGTTGTTGCCATCGAGGTCAAACAGGCTCTGGTGCACGTGCATGCCCGATCCGGGGGCGTCGGCCAAAGGCTTGGGCATGAACGACGCGTACACGCCGTGCTTCATGGCGATTTCCTTCACGACCAGCTTGTAGGTCATCACAGCGTCGGCCATAGAAAGCGCGTCGGTGAAGCGCAGGTCGATCTCGTGCTGGGAAGGGCCGTTCTCGTGGTGGGAGTACTCCACCGGGATGCCCATCTTCTCCAGGGTGAGCACCGTGTCACGGCGCAGGTCGGAAGCGTAGTCGAGACTCGTCAGGTCGAAATACCCGCCGTGGTCGAGCACCTCGGTCGAATGCTGGTCCTTAAAGTAGAAGAACTCAAGCTCGGGCCCTACGTTGAGCACGTAGCCCATGTCGAGCGCGCGCTGGACCTCGCGCGCGAGCACCTGGCGCGGGTCGCCCTCGAAGGGCTTGCCGTCAGGCGTGCGGATGTCGCAGAACATGCGCCCCACCGCGTTGCTCTCCGGGCGCCACGGGAGCACCTGGAAGGTCGAGGCGTCGGGGAAGGCGAGCATGTCGCTTTCGCGCGTGCGGCAAAAGCCCTCGACGCAGCTGCCATCGAAGCCCATGCCGTCCTCGAAGGCGTTCTCGAGCTCGCTCGGGATAACGGCGAACGACTTCATGTTGCCGAGCACGTCGGTAAACCAGAAGCGGACGAAGTGGACATCGCGGCTCTTGATGGTCTTGAGCACGAAATCTTGTTCCGGATTGGATGACATGGCATATGCTCCTTGCGTTCGATCGT